>NZ_CP116346.1:4981001-5324202 GCF_030254645.1 Paucibacter sediminis | reverse complement strand
CCAGCAACGAGGTGGGCGATCTGCAGCGCTCGCTGAGGGACATGAGCGACAGCCTGACCGACATCGTCTCGCGCGTGCGCCATGCCACCGACGAGATCTATGCGGCGGCCCAGCAGAGCTCGGACCGCAACGCCGATCTCTCGGCCCGCACCGAGCAGCAGGTGGGCAGCCTGGGCCGCACCGCCCAGTCCATGCACGAGCTGACGGCGATGGTGCATCGGAATACCGAAGACGCGCAGCGTGCCAACCAGCTGGCGCAGACGGCCGCGGAGGTGGCGGTCAAGGGTGGCGGCGTGGTGTCGCAGGTGGTCAGCACCATGCAGTCGATCGACAGCTCCTCCAAGCGCATCGTTGACATCATCGGCGTGATCGATGGCATCGCCTTCCAGACCAATATCCTGGCGCTGAATGCCGCCGTGGAGGCCGCACGTGCCGGCGAGCATGGCCGCGGCTTCGCGGTGGTGGCTTCCGAGGTACGCAGCCTGGCGCAGCGCTCATCGGGCGCGGCCCGCGAGATCAAGGCGCTGATCGACGACTCGGTCGGGCGGGTGCAGACCGGCAGCGAGCTGGTGCAGCAGGCCGGCGCCACCATGACGGAGATCGTGGCCAGCATCAAGCATGTCACCGAGATCATGCAGGCGATCGCGGCCGCCAGCGGCCAGCAGATGATGGGCATCGAGCGGGTGAATGCCACCGTCGACGACATGAACACGGCCACCCAGCAGAACGCCAGCATGGTCGAGCAGGCCGCCGCCGATGCCAAGGCGCTGCAGGAACAGGCCGGCCAGCTCGAGGCGGCGATCCGGCTCTTTAAGCTCAAGCAGTGAGCGCCGGCCCGGGAGCTCTGATCAGCCGTGACGCATCTTGTGGCGGCGGTATCCGAGGCCGGCTGCGAGGCCCGTGAGCCACAGTGCCGGCGTTTGCGGTCCCGGCACGGCCAGCACGGTAATCGTCAAGGTCTGAGGCAGAAACGATCCATTGGCGCTGTAGTTGTTGTTGATGTCGCCGTACTCGAAGGTCCATGAGGAGCACGCCAGCTCATTGTTGCCGCCAGGATCGACGTTCGAGCAGTTTCGCCACGCGCTCTCGGTGCTGGAATAGGACTCGACCTTTGCCGCCCAGCCGCCGTTCACGGTGATATCGAAGGTGCCGGCGTTTGGAAACAGCATCGAATATGTCCACGTGCCCGAGTGACCACCGCCGGATACATTGGGATAGGCGACAAACGAGCTTCCTCCGGCCTGCAACTGGACCTCGTCGATTGTCTCGGACTCGTAGCTGTACCAGTTGAGAAGCCAGGCCTGATAACCCTCTTGTGGCGCAGGTTCGCTGAGATTGCTGCCGCCGTTTGACCAGGACGATGCGCTGAGGCTGAATGAAACCGTGAAATCGATCCACGCGCCTTCGGATACCGTAGCTGCGCTGGCTCCGAAACTGTCGATCTGGCCGCTGGCGCCATGGGCAGATGCGGCCAGTGTGGCGCAAAGGAGCATTGCGGCCGCGTGCACAGGTTTCATGATGCAGTCACTCCGCAACTGAGGGTTGATCGGGTCAGGGACAGCGCGCGCGCTGGGTGGTGGCACTGGCGAAAGAGCGGCTACCGGCTATGGGAACGCAGCGTAGTGCCTTGCCCCGGGCGGGGCCACCCCTAGCAGGAGGCTGCCTTGTCGCAGCTCACACGGCGAAGCGCCCGCGCAAGTAGTCGATGATGGCGCCCGATTCGGTCAGCCACACCGCCGATCCGCTCGCATCGGTGACCTTCAGGCAAGGCACTTTGCTGGCCCCTGATCCCTGTTGCAGCGCCGCACGGTGCTGGGCGTCATGTTGGGCGTCCAGCCGCACGATCGGAAGTGCAAGTCGATGCATCTCCTGTCGAACCTTGATGCAGAACGGGCAGGTCTTGAACTGATAGAGCACCAGGCCGCTGCACTGGCGGTCGACTTCGGCCTGCTGTTCGACGGTGCGCTGCACCGCTGTCGGGCGGGACTGCCGCTCTTTCAGCAACATGAGCGGGCCGAGCAGGATGCGCAGGGTTCTGAAGAAGAGTCGGATCAGTGGTTTCACGGTTGGGCGGGATCAGGTGATGGAGTGGCGACAACATGAAAAAACCCCCAGCACCTTGCGATGCTGGGGGTTCTCTTCTGGCTCCTCGACCTGGGCTCGAACCAGGGACCTACGGATTAACAGTCCGGCGCTCTACCGACTGAGCTATCGAGGAATTGATCGGTACTAAGAGTTCAAAGGAAAGCCGCTACGGATACCGAAGCGGCTTCCAAATTCTGTGGCTCCTCGACCTGGGCTCGAACCAGGGACCTACGGATTAACAGTCCGGCGCTCTACCAACTGAGCTATCGAGGAACAGAGCCTCGCATTATAGACTGAATTTTTGGATCCTTACAAGCTGTATTCCAAACTTGCGCGCCAGGTGCGCGGCGCCAGCGGGTAGAGGTAGCTGTGCTCGTACTGGTAGGGCGATTCGCGCCAGGCGCGCTTGTCGGTGAGGTTGTCCACGCCCAGGCGCCAGGTCAGCAGCTGGCGCTGGCCGAGGGCCTGCTCGTAGCGCAGGCCGGCATCCAGGCGCAGCCAGCCGGGAATGCTGATGCTGTTGTCCGGCAGGGCCGCGCGCGGGCCCTCGTAGACGAGGCCGGCGTTCATTTGCAGGCCGGGCAGTGCGGCAAGGCGCTGGCGGGCGTTGAGCTTGATCGAGGTCTCGGCCACGTTGGGGCGCTTGAGCGCATCCAGGCCGGCGACCGAGCTGCCCTCGGTGCGCGCCTTGAGCTTCATGGCGCTGGCGAGCAGGCCGCCGCCGGCCCATTTGATGTCGGCCTGGGCTTCGACGCCGCGATGGTGGGATCTGCCGTCCGCCTGGCGGGTGCAGGTGGCGGTGTCGTCGCAGCTGCCGATGTCTCGCCATTCGGGCTTGCGGATGTCGAACCAGGCGAGCGACCAGTCCACCGTGCTGGAGCCGGCCTTCAGGCCCAGCTCGAACTGGCGGCTGCGCAGCGCCGGCAGGGCCTGGCCCGCATTGGCATAGCGGCTGCGATTGGGCACCACTTCGGACTCGATGCCTTCGCCCCAACTGCCATAGGCCATCAGCTCGGCGGCCAGGGTGTAGCTCAGGCCCAGCCAGGGCGTGGTGAAGGACTGCTTGTAGTCGGTGGCGCGCGAGCCATCGGTGCGCACCGATTCACGGTGCAGCCGGGTATGGCGCAGGCCGGCCCAGGCCTGCCAATCGGCGCCCAGTTGCACGGCATCGCGCAGATAGAGCTCGGTGCTGCGCTCGTCGCGGTTGGTGTTCTCGTCGGTCAGGCTGGGGTCGGCTGGCGTGACCACGTCCTGGTAGATATTGCCCACGCCCGACCAGTTGTAGGCCTGGCGATTGAAGCGTGCCTCATAGCGGCTGAACAGCAGGCCGGCGCTGAGCTCGTGCCGCAGGCCGGCGGTGCTGAACTTGCCGGCCAGCGAGAGGTCCAGGGCATCGCTGTTGCGGCGCTCGCCCTCGCTGCGGAAGTCGTAGCGGTCGAAGTCGCCGTTGCTGCAATAGCGGTCGTAGTTGTTCTCGTTCGAGCAGCCATAGGCGTAGGCGAGGCGGTCGTCGCTCTTGAGCCGCTGGGCGCCCCAATGCGCTTGCGCACGCCAGTCGGCGTTCAGGCGTTGCTGCCAGCGCAGCGAGGCATGGCTGTTGTCGAACACCACCGGCAACGTCCAGGGCAGGTTGTTGAGGTTGGTGCGCGGGTCGATGGTCTTCGCATCGGGCAGGCGGTTGCCCAGCAGGCTGAAGCCGGGCTGGCTGGGCTGCGACTGGCGGTTGAGCTCGAATTCGGCTTCCAGCAGGCTGTCGGCGCCGAGGCGCCAGTCGCCGGCCACCGCCAGCAGGCGGCGCTGGCCATGGGCGCTGTAGAGCTCGGGGCGCAGTTCGGCCGCGCTGGCATTCACGCGCAGGCCAAAGGCCTCGCCGCTGCCGAAGCGCTGGCTCCAGTCCAGCGCCGCCTCGGTCGTGCCGCGCTCGCTGAAGCCGAGGCTGACGTTGAGCAGGTTCGCGGTGGGGCGCTTCACCAGCAGGTTCACCAGGCCGCCGGGCGAGCTGGTGCCCGACTGGATGCCGCTGGTGCCCTTCAGCACCTCGATGCCGGCCTTGTTGCCGAGCGCCAGCGCGGTCTCGGCGTTGATGGGCAGGCCGTCACGGCGGTAGTTGAAGCGGTTGTCCAGGTCGAAGCTGCGAATCTTCAGGTAGGACACATAGCCGGCCGCGTTGTAGGCGTCGCCGATGCTGGCGTCCAGGCTGGTGATGCCGGCCAGGCTGCTGAGGCCGGCGTCGGCCAGGCGCTCGGCATTGATGAGGCTGGCCTGCAGCGGCAGGCGCGCCACCGGCGTCTCGCCAAAGCCGCCGATGCTGACCGGCGCGTCGGCGTTGCGACCGCTCACGGTGACGGTGGGCAGGCTTGTGGAGGATTGGGCCAGGCTCAGGCCACAGCTCAGCGCGGCGGCGCTGGCGATTGCGATACGGGAGAAATGAAATGAATGTGCCATCGTCCTACTCATTCGATGGCAGGGCGGCAAAACAGACGGGGCTGCGAGGCCCTCTTGCTGACTTGCTTCCCTGCGCGAGGATTACCTCAGTCAGGTTCAAAGGGTGTTATCTCAGCCGGCTCATTCGATGAGCCAGCACCCCTAGCGAAGAGCCGCATTCTATCGGCCCGTGAAAACAAAAAGCCCGCTGCTTGAGCGGGCCTTGTGTTGGCGCAACAGCCAGTGCTCAGTCGAATACCGGCGTTTCCACGCCCAGCACCTTGTGCAGCTTGGGGCTGGTGGTGGTGTACTGCAGGTGGATGCGCTTCTCGGGGAAGATGTAGGGCGCGGCGGCAAAGGCGGCCAGCGCGGCCTCATGGAAGCCCGAGAGGATCAGCTTCTTCTTGCCCGGATAGGTGTTCACGTCGCCCACGGCAAAGATGCCAGGGGTGCTGGTTTCGAACTTCTCGGTGTCGACGACGATCTGCTTGCGCTCCAGCGCCAGGCCCCATTCGGCGATCGGGCCCAGCTTGGGGCTGAGGCCGAAGAACACCAGCACCTGGTCGCAGGGCACGACGCGGGTGACGCCGTCACCGCCGGTGACCTTCACGCCCTTCAGCACCTCGTCTCCCTCGTCGATGTCGGTGACCTGGCCGACAATGAACTGCATCTCGTAGTTGTCGCACAGCTCCTTCATCTTGGCCACGCTGGCCGGCGCGGCACGGAAGCCGTCGCGGCGGTGCACCAGGATCACGCTCTCGGCCTTGTTGGCGCTGCCGTCCTCATTGCCGGCGCAGAAGTTCAGCGCCCAGTCGAGTGCCGAGTCGCCACCACCGATCACGATGATGTTCTTGCCGGCGAACTGCGCCGGGTTGCGCACGCGGTAGTGCACCTGGCTGCCTTCGTACTTGTCCAGGCCTTCCACCTTCAGGGTGCGCGGCTGGAACGAGCCCACGCCGCCGGCGATGAAGATGGTCTTGGTGAGGAACTGCGTGCCCTTGGAGGTGGCGACGAAGAAACGGCCGTCGTCCTGCTTCTCGACGGTGGTGACTTCCTGGCCCAGATGGAAGGTCGCGCCAAAGGGCTCGATCTGCTTCATCAGGTTGTCGGTCAGCTCCTTGCCGGTGCACACGGGCACGGCCGGGATGTCGTAGATGGGCTTGTCGGGGTAGAGCTCGATGCACTGGCCGCCCGGGTAGGCGAGCGAGTCGATGATGTGGGCCTTGATCTCCAGCAGGCCGAGTTCGAACACCTGGAACAGGCCGACGGGGCCCGCGCCAACGATGACGGCATCGGTTTCGATCACGCCGGCGTGGCCGGCATTGGAGGCAGCGTGTGTCACTTGGTTTTCCATGGAGGTCAGGGCCCCAGACAAAGGGGCAGGGGACGAAAGTCGTTCAGCGAATCAGCTCGGACAGCTTGTCGGTCCGGTCTTTCCACTCGTCGGCGTCGGGCAGCGAGCCCTTGCGCTTGGTGATGCTGGGCCATTTCTTGGCCAGATCGGCATTGATCTTGATCATGTGCTGCTGGTTGCCCGGCACATCTTCCTCGGGCACGATGGCGTTCACCGGGCACTCGGGGATGCAGACCGCGCAGTCGATGCACTCATCGGGGTCGATGGTGAGGAAGTTGGGGCCTTCGCGGAAGCAGTCGACCGGGCAGACATCGACGCAGTCGGTGTACTTGCAGCGGATGCACGATTCGAGGACGACGTGGGTCATGGAGCAGCTCTGATGTTTTAAGGGCCCTGGGACGTCAATGGAACTCCCCATTGACGGCAAAGCGCGGATTTTAATCGTTCAAGCTCTGGTGCTGGCGTTGACGGCGCGCAAGCGAGGGCTTTTGTTCCTTGGGGGCGGCCTGGGGCAGGGCCTTGGCGCCCGCGCCCACCGTCACCACGGTGGGCCGGCCGCGGTGCAGCATGGCCGCGGCGGCAAGGCCGGACACTTGGGTGTCGCTGGCCAGCGCATCGGCGCAGCCGGCGCGCGAGACCACCGCCACCGGCGTGTCGGCCGGCCAGCCGGCTTCCAGCAGCTTGCGGCCCAGCGCGGCCAGCTGGCGGCCGGCCATGTAGAAGACCTCGGTGTCGGCGCTCTTGAGCGCCTGCAGGTCGCCATCCTTGGTCATCGCGGTGGTCAGGCTGACGCTGCGGCCCAGGCCGCGGCGCGTCAACGGACGCTGCAGCTGGGCGGCGGCGGCAATCGCCGCGGTCACGCCGGGCACCACCTCGCTGGCGATGCCCGCTTCGGCCAGCGCCAGCAGCTCTTCTTCCAGCCGGCCGAAGATGCTGGCATCGCCGCCCTTGAGGCGTACCACCAGGGCGTGTTCCTGCGCCTGCTTCACCAGCGCCGCGTTGATGGCGGTCTGGGCGGTGGAGTCGCAGAAGCCGCGCTTGCCCACGTCCAGCCACAGGGCCTGGGGGGCGAACTCGCGCAAGGCCGGGTCGGTGAGGGCGTCGAACAGCACCACGTCGGCCTGCTGCAGCGCACGCGCGCCGCGCAGGGTGATGAGGTCGGCGGCCCCGGGGCCGGCGCTGACGAAGATGACCTTGCCCATGGCTTCTTGCTTACCTGACCAGCAAGGCACCGCTGGTGCGGTTGCTGGTGGGGTCCACCACGATCAGCGCGCCGCCGACGCGGTTGGCCGTGTAGGGCTCCACCGGCAGCGCGGCCTGCAGCTCGATGCGCACATGGCCGATCTCGTTGATGGCCAGCTCATGCGCCTCGGCCTCGGCCAGGCTGTTGACGTCCAGCCGGTGCTCGATCGCGCTGATGCGCGCCTGTACCCAGCGGTTGCCATGGCGCACCCAGTACTTGCGGCCCACCACGGCGGGTTCGGTGTCCAGCCAGGCCAGCGTGGCCTCGAAGCTCTGCCGAGGCGTGGCGCTGCCGGGGGTGACGATCCAGTCGCCGCGGCTCACGTCCAGCTGGCGGTCCAGCAGCAGGCCGGCGGATTCGCCCGCCACGCCATGCGCCACCGTCTCGCCGGCCTTGCGCACCTCGGCCACTTTTGCGGTCTGGCCGCTGGGCAGGATCTGCACTTCGTCGCCGGCCTTGACCTGGCCATGCGCGATGCGGCCCCACAGGGTGCGCGGTTGGTGGCCGGTGCCCTCGCCATTGGTGGCGACGTATTGCACCGGGATCAAGAGCTGGCCTTCGACCTTCTCCTGCACCGTGGGCAGGCCTTCCAGCACCTGCAGCAGCGAGGGGCCGTCGTACCAGTCGGCGTCCAGCGGCTGGGTCACGTTGTCGCCGCGCAGGGCCGAGACGGGCACGATGGCCGTCACTTCGATGCCGGCCGCCTGCGCGAATTTGCGCAGCGCCGCGCTGACCTTGGCGTAACCCTCAGCGGGTGCCTCCAGCGCATCGATCTTGTTGATCGCGAACACGATGCTGGGCACGCGCAGCAGATGGGCCAGCAGGCTGTGGCGGCGCGTCTGCGGCAGCAGCGTCACTTCGGCGTCGTCGAGCTTGAGCTTGGTGATGTCCACCAGCACCACCGCGGCATCGCTGCCGGCGGCGGCGGTGACCATATTGCGGGTGTACTGCTCATGGCCGGGTGCGTCGGCAATGATGAACTTGCGCGTCTTGGTGGCGAAGTAGCGGTAGGCCACGTCGATGGTGATGCCCTGCTCGCGCTCGGCCTCCAGGCCATCGGTGAGCAAGGAGAGGTCGATGGGCGCGCCGGCGGCACGCTTCTCCAGCGTATCGAGCTGGTCGGCCAGGATGGCGCGGCTGTCGAACAGCAGGCGGCCGATCAGGGTGCTCTTGCCGTCGTCGACGCTGCCGGCGGTGAGGAAGCGCAGCGCGCGGTGCTGGGTGTCCACGTCTTGTTCGTGGACGACGGAGTTCAGTGCGGCGCTCATCAGAAATAGCCCTCTTTCTTGCGGCGCTCCATCGAAGCGTCGGATGTTCGGTCGTCCATGCGGGTGGCACCGCGCTCGCTCACCGTCACGGTGAGGGTCTCGGCGACGATGTCGCTGGCGTTGGCGGCGTCGCTCTCCACCGGGCAGGTGCAGGTCATGTCGCCCACGGTGCGAAAGCGCACGGTGGCGCTCTCCACCTGCTCGCCGGGCTCAGGCGGGGTCACCTCGGTGAGCGGCACCAAGAGGCCCTTGCGGCGGATGATCTGGCGCTCATGCGCGTAGTAGAGGCTGGGCAGCGGGATGTTCTCGCGCGCCAGGTAGAGCCACACGTCCAGCTCGGTCCAGTTGCTGATCGGGAAGGCACGGAAATGCTCGCCCGGGCGGATGCGGGTGTTGAACAGGTTCCACAACTCCGGGCGCTGTTCCTTGGGCTGCCATTGGCCGAAGCTGTCGCGGTGGCTGAAGATGCGCTCCTTGGCGCGCGCCTTCTCCTCATCGCGGCGGGCGCCGCCGATCAGCACGTCGAAGCGGTGCTCCTCGATGGCTTCCAGCAGCGTCACGGTCTGGTGGCCGTTGCGCGACTCCAGCGGATGCGCCAGGCGCACCGTGCCGCGCCGGATCGACTCGTCCATGTGCGCGACGATCAGGCGCTCGCCCATCTCGGCGGCGCGCTGGTCACGGAAGGCAATCACCTCGGGGAAGTTGTGGCCGGTGTCCACATGCACCAGCGGGAAGGGCAACTTGCCCTTGAACTCATTGCCGGCCACGCGCTGCTTGAACGCCTTCTCGGCCAGGCGCAGCACCACGCAGGAATCCTTGCCGCCCGAGAACAGCAGGGCCGGGCGCTCGAAGGCCGCTGCCACTTCGCGCAGGATGAAGATGGCTTCTTCTTCCAGATGGTCCAGGTGGCGCTGGTCCACCGTGGGCAGCAGTTTGTTCAGATTCACAGGGGCGTTCATGCCGTGGCTCCCGATTCCTTCAATTCCTCATTTGAATGCGCCTTGTGCAGGCCGCATTCCTTGGCGTTCTCGTCTTCCCACCACCAGCGGCCGGCGCGGAAGTCCTCGCCCACCGCGATGGCACGGGTGCAGGGCGCACAGCCGATGCTGGGCATGAACTGGTCGTGCAGCACGTTGTAAGGCACCTCGAACGTGGAGATGAAGTACCAGACATCGGCCCAGCTCCAGTCCGCCAGGGCATTGACCTTGACGCGGCCTTGCGCGTCCAGCTCGGTGTCGGGCACCTCGGCGCGATTGGCCGATTGCTCGCGGCGCAGGCCGGTGATCCAGGCGCTGCGGCCGTTCAGCATGCGCGAGAGCGGCTCCAGCTTGCGGATGCCGCAGCATTCCTTGCGCAGCGCCAGGCTTTCGTACATCGCGTCGAGGCCGCGGGCGCGCACAAAATGCACCACCGCATCGGCCACGGGTGCGTACACCTCGGCCTTGATGCCGTAGCGCGCCTCGATCTGCGGCAACAGCGCGAGGGTCTCGGGGTGCAGGCGGCCGGTGTCCAGCGTGGCCACGGCGATGGGCAGTTGCAGCTCGGCGATCAGGGCGGTGATCACCATGTCCTCGGCGCCCAGGCTGGTGGATTGCAAGAGGCGGGCGCCATGCTGGCCCCAGGCCTGCTGCAGCAGCTGCTTGGTATGGGCCAGGCGCTCGTCAAAGCCCGCGGTCTTGCGCGCATAGAGGCCGATGGCCGACGACGCTGACGCCACCGGCAAGGCCGACACGCCTGGTAGGCTGCTGACTTCGCCTGTCATGACGCCACCTTGTCGGCAAACACGGGCTTGGGCTCGGTCACATCGCCCTGGTAGTGGCGCGGGAAGAAGCTCAGCTGCTGCTGGGCGATCTCGGTGCTTTGGTCGGGGCGCAGCTGGGCGGCATCGAAGCCGGTGCGGGCCAGCAAGGGCACCATGTCCACCAGCACCTCGCCCACGGCGCGGATCTCGCCGGCAAAGCGCAGGCGCACGCGCAGCAGGCGTGCCTGGGTGTAGGCGCGGCCATCCACCCACTTGGGAAAGTTCAGCGCCACCAGGGCCAGGCGCGGCAGATCGGCGGCCAGGTCTTCGACATCAACGTCGTTGGGCAATTGCACGCCCACGGCCAGGTTGGCGGGCCAGGTGTCGCGCACCGCATGCCATTGCTCCAGGCTCAGCAGCAGGTGGTCGGCGGCGGCGGGGTGCGAGACCGGGCCGTCCTCGCCGGCGCAGCGATGCCATTGGTCATGATGGGTGTCGATGAATTTCATGGTGGACTTCTCTTGATCAGGCGGCGGCATCGGCAGCAGTGGGCGCAGCGGTGGAGGAGCGCACGGCATTCGCGGCGTCCTTGAAGGGCTGCAGGCCCACGCGCTTGACGGCGTCGATGAAGCGCTCGCCGCTGGTGCGCTGGCTGCGGTAGGTCTGCACGATGGCTTCGATCACATCGCCCACCTCGTCGGCGGCGAAGGAGGGGCCGATGACCTTGCCGGGCACGGCGGCGCCGGAGAGGGTGGAGCCGTCGGAGCCGCCCAGCGAGACCTGGTACCACTCCTTGCCGTCCTTGTCGACGCCGAGGATGCCGATATGGCCGCTGTGGTGGTGGCCGCAGCTGTTGATGCAGCCGCTGATGTGCAGGTCGATGTCACCGATGTCGTAGAGCTCGTCCAGATCCTGGAAGCGCTGGGTGATGTCCTCGGCCACCGGGATCGAGCGGGCATTCGCCAGCGCGCAGAAGTCGCCGCCGGGGCAGGCGATCATGTCGGTCAGCAGGCCGATATTGGGGGTGGCAAAGCCGTTCGCCTTGGCGGCCTCGAACACCGCCGGCAGATCGCTTTCGCGTACCCAGGGCAGCAGCAGGTTCTGGTCGTGCGTGACGCGCAGCTCGCCCTGGCTGAACTGGTCGGCGATGGCGGCGGCGGCGTCCATCTGCTGCTCGGTGGCGTCGCCGGGGGCGATGCCCACATGCTTGAGCGAGAGCGTCACGGCACGGTAGCCGCTCAGGCGGTGGCCATGCACATTGCGCTCCAGCCAGCGCCGGTATGCCACACCTTGAGCACCGGCCTGCACGCCCGCGAAGATGTCCACGCCGGGCACGGCCTGCACGGCGGCCGGCACGATGAAGCTGGCCGCCACGCGGTCCAGCTCGGCCTGCGGGATCAGGTGCTCATGGCCGGCCGGGTCGTCCTGCAGGATCTTGGCGAACTCGGCATTCACGTCGTCGAAAAAGGCCTGGCCCTCGGCCTTCACGAGGATCTTGATGCGGGCCTTGTAGGCGTTGTCGCGGCGGCCGTAGCGGTTGTAGACACGCACGATCGCCTCGATGTAGACGAGGATCTGCTGCCAGGGCAGGAACTCGCTGATGACCTGGCCGATGATGGGGGTGCGGCCCATGCCGCCACCCACCAGCACCTTGAAGCCGATCTCGCCGGCCTCGTTCCTCAGCAGTTGCAGGCCGATGTCGTGCCAGGCGATGGCGGCGCGGTCCTCGGCGGCGCCGGAGATCGCGATCTTGAACTTGCGCGGCAGGAAGGCGAACTCGGGGTGCAGGGTGCTCCACTGGCGCAGCACCTCGGCATAGGGGCGCGGGTCGATCAGCTCATCGGGGGCCACGCCGGCCAGACCATCGCTGGTGATGTTGCGGATGCAGTTGCCGCTGGTCTGGATGCCATGCATGTCCACGTCGGCCAGCAGGTCCATCACATCGGCGGCCTTGGGCAGGGGGATCCAGTTGTATTGCAGGTTCTGGCGCGTGGTGAAGTGGCCGTAGCCGCGGTCGTAGTCGCGCGCGATGCGGGCCAGCTGGCGCAGCTGGGTGCTGCTCAGCACGCCATAGGGCACGGCCACGCGCAGCATGGGCGCGTGGCGCTGCACATACCAGCCGTTCTGCAGGCGCAGCGGGCGGAACTCGTCGTCGCCCAGGGTGCCGGCGAGGTTGCGCTCGAGCTGGTCGCGGAACTGGGCGGCGCGGGCGCGCACGAACTGGCGGTCGAAATCGGTGTAGGCGTACATGGCTTGAACTTAGGAATTCAGTGGATCACTTTCCAGCCGGCCATCAGGAGCGATGCGCACAGCAGGCCGCGGATCACGCCGTCAGGCAGGCGGCGGGTGAGTTGGGCGCCCAGCCAGATGCCGGGCACCGAGCCGATCACCAGGGAAACGAGCAGGATCCAGTCGACATTGCCCAGCATGGCGTGGCCGATGCCGGCCACCAGGGTCAGGGGCACGGCATGGGCGATGTCGCTGCCGACGATGTAGCGGGCTTCCAGGCGCGGGTAGATCAAGAGAATCAGGGTCGCACCGATGGCGCCGGCACCGATCGAGGAGAGAGAGACCAGCACCCCCAGCAAGACACCCGAGGCCACCGTCAGGGCCGGCTTGCGGCTGTCGGGGATGTGGCGCTCCAGGCGCAGGCCCACGGCCTGCCAGGATTTCTTGAAGGCCACCACCAGGGCGGTCAGGAAGAGCGCAATCCCCAGCGAGAAGGTCAGGGTGCTGGCCCAGCCCTTGGTGATGCCGGTGAAATGCATCAGCGCCACCGTGAGGACGGAGGCCGGGATGCTGCCGGCCAGCAGCAGGCCGGTGATGCGCCACTTCACATGGCCATGGCGGGCATGGGCAACCGAGCCGGACACCTTGGTGAGGGCCGCGAACCAGAGATCGGTGCCGATCGCCAGTGCCGGGCTCAGCTTGAAGACCGAGAGCAGCAGGGGCGTCATCAGCGAGCCGCCGCCCACGCCGGTGATACCGACGATGGCGCCGACGCCAAATCCGCTTGCAATTGCTGTCCAGTCCAAAGCCGCTCCTTAGAGGGCTAGCCTGGTGGCAACCCTAGGTGCCGGACTGTAGTGAGGCTGTTTATATATGCGAACTACAAATTGGTAGATTGCTTATTCTTGAATAAGCATATGCAGCCTATTGCGATAGGCGCAGCAGGGCTTGCACCTGCTCGCTGATGCGCGGCGGCACCGGCTGCTCGCCGGCCAGCATCGCTCGGATCAGCTGGGCGTTGGCCGCGGCGCTGCAGGCCTCGGAGAGCGGCCAATCGATGTCGGTGCTGTCGGCCGGGTGCAGATCCCGGCGCTCGCCCTCGAAATAGCCATAGAGCTGGGCACGCCGGCGCAGATGGGCATAGGGCTCGCCCTCGCTGGCGCGCATCAGGAGGGCGCGGCCGGCCGGCTCGGTGAGCGGCCCCAGGGCCTGGCCCATGGCGTCCAGCACTTCGGGGTGGGTCACGGCCACCACCCGCACCGAGCGGCCGGGCGCCGGGTCCAGCAGCTTGGCCACGCTGTGGCCGCTGTTGCGCACGCCCAGGCGCGGGCGCAGTGCCATCAGCGCGTCCAGGCCAGGGTTGAGGGCCTGCAGCGGCAGGCAGGCGATGCGGCGTTCGCGCAACTGGGCGCTCGCCTCGCGGACATCCCGCGCCAGCGTCAGCCCGAGTGCCGCCAGCAGCTCGAACGGGCTCTCGCGGCTGTCGAAGTCATGCCGGCCATGGATCAGCACCGGCACGCCCGCGCGCGCCAGCAGCAGCGCTACCAGGGGAAACAGATTGGCCTGCTTGCGCGCGCCGTTGAAGGTGGGCAGCACCACGCAGCGTGGGCTGGCCGGCACCTCCAGATGGGCGGTGCGCGCCTGCATGGCGCGTTCGAAGCCGCGCAGCTCGTCGGCGCTTTCGCCCTTGATGCGCAGGCTCATGAGGATGGCGCCGAGTTCCAGCTCGGGCACCCGGCCGTCCAGTATCCGGCCGAACAAGACCTCGGCCTGCTCGGCGTCGAGGTCGCGGGCGCCACGCGTACCGCGGCCGATTTCCTTGATGAGCGGGGCGTATTCCATGGGCTACATTGTGCATACCCACACACAGGAGGTCCCATGGCCAAAGGTCAGCAAAAGAGCAACAAGGAAGCCAAGAAGCCCAAGAAGGACAGTGCGCCCGCCAAGCCCGTCTCGCCCGGCGCGGTGATGCCCAGCATCACCACCGTGGTGGCAGACCGCAGCAAGAAAAAGAAGTGAGCCGGACGTGACAGGTCGGGCGCGGCGCGAGGTGCGATGCACGGCGATCCCAAACCGATGAAGATCGGCGCGCTGGCGCGCGCCGCGCTGACGCCCGTCGACACGATACGCTTCTACGAGCGCGAAGGTCTGCTGGCGGCCGCACCTCGCAGCGAGGGCAACTACCGCCTCTATGGCACGGCCGATGTGCAGCGCCTGGCCTTCATCCGCCAGTGCCGCAATCTCGACATGTCGCTCGACGAGGTGCGCACCCTGCTGCGCGTCAAGGATGCGCCCGAGCAGGACTGCCAGGCGGTGAACGAGTTGCTGGACGCGCATGTGCGGCATGTGGCCGAGCGCCTGCGCGAGCTGCGCGAACTCGAGCGCGAACTGAAGTCCTTGCGCGCGCGCTGCGCCGATGTGCAACGCAGCAGCCAGGCCTGCGGCATCCTGCAGCAGCTCGATGAAAGTGCGCAGCGGCCCTCCGGGCGGCGCTACCGCGGCGCCCACGCCTAGGGTCTGTTGTCTGCGCGCCGCTGTACCCTGCAATGGTGGCGTTATTTGGCGATCGCTGCGCGTACACTATTGGGCAGGGGAGTCATCCAAAGAAGTAACGAGGATGCTCATGAAAACCAGAGATGTCGTGATCTATAACGGCGAGCGTTTCCAGGTGCCGCAGTGCATTCAACGCATCGACCACCGCGCCACCCATGGCTGGCAATTGCGCTACGGCGGCACCAAGCTGTATTCCGATGGCCGCTATGGCGCCAGTGCCGCCGAGGCCTTGGCCCAGGCCACCAAGGAGCTGGCCAAGCGCATGAGCAAGCTGCCTGCGCCCACCCGCCTCAAACCCGAGCCCAGCCGCAGCAAGAGCAGCGAGCTGCCGGTCGGCATTTCGGGGCCCATCGTGCGCGAGCGTCGGCCGAACCGGCGCGACTGCAGCTTTACCGTGCTGCTGCCGCGTTTCGGTGAGGCACCGCGCCGACGCAGCGTCTACATCGCCGCGGAGTCGACCTACACGATCGAGCGCTACCAAGAAGCCCTGGAGAAGGCGATTGCCCTGCGCCAGGAGGCCGAGGAGCTCTATCGCAAGGCGGCCACCAAGGCCAAGCGCAGCGAAGGCCGGGCGCTGAGCGCGCAGCTGCGCGGCGCCTGAACGGCCGGGTTGCTCAGCGGTCTTGCCGCGTCACGCTCAAGCGCAGCGGTGCTGACTTGAGCGCGACCTTGTTGTCGGCGTCCAGCAGGGCGATCTCGAGTTCGTAATCGCCCCTGGCGAGGTCCAGGGTGGTTTCGGTGCGGCCGTCGGCCAGCACCAGGCGCTGTGCCGTGCCGCCCGTACGCAGCACCGTCACCGCGAAGTGGCCGGTGTCGGGCAGCTTGCGGCCGGCGGGTGCGATGCCCATGCCGATCGCCCCCAGGCTCAGTACGAAGGGGCTGCTCACGGCTTCGCCGTCGCGCAGGTTCTTGGCATAGACCTCTTTGGCGCCGCCGCGCGGCGCGCTGACCTGGTCCTGGTACCAGGCGCTGCAGGTGTTCTCGAACTGCGCCGGGTCGATGGCGATCGGCGCGGCCGTGCGCGTGCCCAGCACATGCACGGTGATCTCGGGGCTGTAGACGAAATAGGGCCGGTGGTCGTGGTCGGCAAACAGCAGTCGCAAGGTGTGGGCGCCGGGCGGCAGGTCCAGCACCGTGCCGGTCTGGCCCTTGCCGAAATGCTTGTGCTTGTCGGAGAAGGGGATCTTCTCCTGGTGGTCGCGCGGCAGCGGCGTGTCGATCAGCAGATGGTGATGGCCGGCACGCTCGGTCGGGTTGCCTGCGGGCACCACCCCCATGCCACGCACGCCGAACTCGATCATGAAGGGCGAGCGCAGCGCATAGCCGTTGCGCAGGTTGACGAAGCGCACCGCGGTGGGCTCGCGCATGTCGATGGCACTGCGCTCGGCCGTGTAGCCGAGCCAGCAGCGCCGCTCCAGCGCATTGCCGGGCAGGCCCTGGGCCTGCGCCCTGCCCATCGCTAGCATGCCCAGCATGGCCAGCAGAGCCACGGACTTCACGCAGTTTGACTTCATGGCCTGGACTCCCTGGTTGCCGGGCCATTATGGGAGGCCCGCCAGGGGCTGTGAAGGCGCGGCGCGTCCATCGAGTCGGGGGCAAAGCTGAGACACTGACGCGATGAGCTCAACCCTGCTGTTCGAGGCCTCGGTGCCCGTGCTGACGCGTTACCTGGGGCAGTTGCTGCTGATGCTGGACCGGGCCGAGGCCTGTGCGCGCGCGCGACAGCTGGACGATGCGACCCTGCTCAGGCAAGGCCTGACCCCCGGCATGTTCGATCTGGGCCAGCAGGTGCAGATTGCGGCCGGCTTTGCGCTGCGCTGCGTGGCGCCGCTGATCGGCCGGGCCCTGCCGGCGCTGGGCGAGGGCGACGCGCAGGATTTCGCGGCCCTGCGCCGCCGTGTTGCGCAGGCGCAGGCGCTGCTGGGCACCCTGGGCCCCGACGACCTCGTGCTCGGCGAAGAGGACCCCGTGCAGACGCAGGCCGGCGAGGCTGCCCTGAGCATGCCGGCGCGCGAGTTCGTGCTCAGCTACGCCATGCCCAACTTCTTCTTCCACCTGTGCATGGCCTATGCGCTGCTGCGCGCGCAGGGCGTGCCGCTCGGCAAGCCGGACTTCGACGGCTGGCACCGCTACGCGCCCGGCTTCTCATTCGTCTAGCTGCGCCACCAGGCCTGCACCGCCGGCGGCGCCTTGATATCGACCCTCTCGCCCATCTGCGGCGTCGTCAGGGTCAGGTCTTGCGCCAGCGCGAGCGCGCTGATGCGCTCGAAGGGTTCGTCCCAGGCATGCAGGGAGAGATCGAAGGTGCCGTTGTGCATGGGCATCATGACGCGCGCGCCGAGGTCGATATGGGCCTGCAGGCTTTGCTCCGGGTGCATGTGGATGTCGGGCCAGTCCTCGTTGTAGGCGCCGGTCTCGACCAGGCTCAGATCGAAGGGGCCATGGCGCTCGCCGATCGCCTTGAAGCCGGGGAAGTAGCCGCTGTCGCCGCTGAAGAAGAGCTTGAAGTCGGCATGCTCCAGCACCCAGGAGCACCACAGCGTGCGGTTGCCGTCGCGCAGGCCGCGGCCCGAGAAATGCTGCGCCGGCGTGGCATGCAGCTGCAGGCCGCCGACGCGGGTGCTGTGCCACCAGTCCAGCTCCTGCAACTTGCCCGCGGGCAGGCCCCAGCCGCGCAGGATCTCGCCCACGCCCAGCGGCGCGATGAAACACTCGGTCTTGGCGGCCAGCGCCAGCACCGCGGCCTTGTCCAGGTGATCGTAGTGGTCGTGCGAGAGGATCACGCCGCGGATCGGCGGCAGCTCCTCGATGCTGATGGGCGGCGCGTGGAAGCGCTTGGGCCCGAGGAACTGCAAGGGCGAGGCGCGCAGCGAGAACACCGGGTCGGTGAGCCAGAAGCCGCCGTCGATCTTCAGCAGCATGGTCGAATGACCGAGGCGCCAGAGGCTGGTGTCCGGCGCAGCCAGCAGTGCCGCGCGGCTCAGCGCCTGTACCGGGATGGCCTGGCGGGGTACCGTGTTGGCGGGCTTGTTGAAGGCAAAGCGCCACAGGATGGCAAGCGTCTTGCGCCAGCCCTGGGCGTGGCGGGGCGCCTGATTGCGAAAACGCCGCTGGCCGGGCGGCGTCGTGGCATGGTGACTCGGCGCCGCCGTTGCGGGGCCCTGAAGGATCGTGCTGCTCATCGTGGATGCACCCAAAAAGTACACTGTGCAGTGTAGTGTTGGGTTTCTGAAAAGTAAACTGATCGGTGTAAACTTCGTGCATCAGTTCACTTCGCACCCCCGCATGAGCGCCGCTACCGCACCTCGCCTGACCGACCGCAAACGCGAGGCCATCGTGCAGGCCGCGCTGGCCGAATTTCGCGAGCATGGCTTTGCCGGCACCAGCATGGACCGGGTGGCCGCCGCGGCCGAAGTCTCCAAGCGCACGGTCTACAACCACTTCCCCAGCAAGGAGGATTTGTTCGCCGAGATCCTGCTGCAGCTGTGGCAGCGCAGCAAGGCCCTGCGGCCGCAGCTGTACCGGGCGGACGAACCGCTGCGCGATCAGCTGCTGGACATCCTGGGCGAGAAGCTCAAGCTCATGACCGATGCCAGCTTCATGGACCTGGTGCGGGTGGCGGTGGCCGAGATGCTGCACACGCCCGAGCGTGCCCAGGCCATGGTGGCGCGGCTGGGCGAAAAGGAGGCCGGGCTGGCGCATTGGATCGCTGCAGCCCAGGCCGATGGCCGGCTGCGCCCGGTGGATGCGCCCTATGCGGCCCAGCAGTTGCAGGGCATGTTGAAGGCGTTTGCCTTCTGGCCGCAGCTGGCGATGGGCCAGCCGCCGCTCGGCAAGGCGCAGCAGCGCCAGGTGCTGGCCGACAGCGTCGACATGTTCCTGCGCTTCTACGAGCCGATGCCAGGCCCGCGCTGAGGGCTCAGGCGGCGTGGCGCGCGGCTGCGGCCGTGCCCAACTCGAGCTGGCCGAACAAGTCCTTGGGATCGGCCATCTGCGGGATCAGGTCGGCCTCCTGGCCCAGACCCAGTTCACGCGCCAGATCGCGCAGCAGGCGCAGCGCCGAGAAATCCTCCAGCGCAAAGCCGACCGAGTCGAACACCGTGACCTGGCTCGCGTGGTCGCGGCCGCTGGCGCTGCCGCGCAGCACCTGCCAGAACTCGGTGACCGGGAAGTCTGCAGCCATCTGCTGCACATCGCCTTCGATGCGCGATTGCGGCTCGTATTCGACGAACACCTTGCCCATCTCCAGCACGCCGCGGTGCAGCTCGGTCTTGCCGGGGCAGTCGCCGCCCACGCCGTTGATGTGCATGCCGGGCTCGATCATCTCGGGTGTGAGGATGGTGGCGTAGTTCTTGTCGGCGGTGACGGTGGTGACGATGTCGGCCCCGCGCACCGCCTCGGCCGTGCTGGCACAGGCGATCAGGCGCAGGCCCGGCACGGCGCCGAGGTGGCGCTGCAGCTTGGCAGTGGCGGCCGGGTCGATGTCGAACAGGCGGATCTCGGCTATGCCCAGCAGGTGATGGAAGGCCAGGGCCTGGAATTCGCTTTGCGCGCCATTGCCGATCAAGGCCATGCTGCGGCTCTCGGGTCGGGCCAGCCGGCGCGCCACCATCGCCGAGGTGGCGGCGGTGCGGATGGCGGTGGTGAGGGTCAGTTCCGCCACCAGTTCGGGGCGGCCGGTATAGACGTCGGCCAGCAGGCCCAGGGCCATCACGGTGGGCAGGCCTTCCCGGGTGTTCTTGGGGTGGCCGTTGACGTACTTGAAGCTGTAGAGGCTGGCGTCGGCGATCGGCATCAGCTCGATCACGCCGTCCTGTGAATGGCTGGCCACGCGCGGGGTCTTGTCGAATTCGCTCCAGCGCAGGTAGTCGGCCTCGATATAGCCGGCCATGCGCTTGAGACACTCGGCCAGACCGAGCTGCTGGGCGATCTTGGCAAGGTCCTTGGTGGTCAGCAGGGTGGTCATAGGCAGTCTCCGTTGTTTCGTTGGGGTGATTCTTGTCAAAGCACTTGCTAGCGAGAAGAGCAAGACTTGCCTAGTAATTGCGAGTAATCTGCCGTTTCGCTAGTAGAAGTTGCCAAAATGACAAAATCTGGCTCACAAAGGGCGGCATGCGCCCGCCGCCTAACGCTGCCCGGAACCACGCCATGGACACCCTCGACCAACAATTGATGGCGCTCCTGCGCCAGGATGCACGCGCCAGCGTGGCCACCTTGGCAAGCAAGCTCAAGGTCTCGCGCGGCACCGTTACCAACCGCATTGCCAAGCTGGAGGACTCGGGCGTGATCGTGGGTTACACGATCCGCCTGCGGCCCGATGTCACGCCCAACGAGATCACCGCCTGGATGAGCATCGCGGTGGAGGGCAACCGCACGCGCGAGGTCATCAGCATCCTGCTGGGCGAGCCGGGCGTCTCGGGGCTGTTCGATACCAATGGCCGCTGGGATCTGCTGGCCGAGTTGCGCGCTGCGACGCTGGGCGAACTGGCCGAGGTGCTCGAGCGGGTGCGCCTCATCAAGGGCATCGGCGCCACCGAGACCAGCATCCATTTGCAGACCTACAAGCTGTCCTAAAGTCGGGCCATGCCGAATACCCAGCTCCTGATCATCGACGCGCAGAACGATTTCTGCGACCTGCCGCCGGCCTGGCGTCCCACTGATCCCCTGGGTGCCGAGCCGCTGGCGCCGGCCCTGCCGGTGCCGGGGGCGCACGCCGACATGCTGCGTCTGGCCGGGCTGATCGATGCCGTCGGCGCGCGGCTCGACGACATCACCCTGACGCTGGATTCGCACCACCACATCGACATCGCCCACCCCGGCTTCTGGCAGCAGGCCGACGGGGGCCAGGTCTTGCCTTTCACGGCCATCACGGCGGCGCAGCTGCGGGCGGGCGAGTTCCGGCCGCGCGAGGCCGCGGCGCGGCCGCGCGCGCAGGCCTATCTGGATGCGCTGGAGGCCGCCGGCCGCTACACCCTGATGGTGTGGCCGGTGCATTGCGAGATCGGCAGCTGGGGCCATGGCCTGCACGCCGCCGTGCGCGCCGCCTGCAATAGCTGGGAAGTGCAGCAGCGCCGGCCCAGCCGCAAGCTGCTCAAGGGCAGCAACCCCTGGACCGAGCATTACAGCGCCCTGCAGGCCGAGGTGCCGGATGCGGCCGATGCCGACACCCTGCTCAACCAGCCCCTACTGGAGGCGCTGGACCGTGCCGAGCTGCTGCTGATCGCCGGCGAAGCCTCCAGCCACTGCGTCAAGGCCACCGTGGAACATCTGGTCGAGCACCTGCCTGGACATCTACATGCGGGGAAGCTCGCGCGTCTGGTGCTGTTGACCGACGCCATGAGCCCGGTGGCAGGCTTCGAGGCGCAGCAGCAGGCCTTCTTCGACACCATGCGCGCGCGCGGCCTGCGCCTGGCCAGCTGCGCCGAGATGCGGGCGGAACTGGCATGAGCCTGAGCGCCCCCATCATCACCAGCCTGCTGGAGACCGACCTCTACAAATTCACGATGTGGCAGACCATGCTGCATCGCCATCCGCAGACGGCGGCCGAATACCAGTTCCTGTGCCGCAACCCCACCGCCTTTCCGCTCGCCGAGCTGCTGCCCGAGCTGGAGCGCGAACTCGATGCGCTGTGCGACCTGAGCTTTCGCGCCGATGAGTTGGCCTATCTGCGCGGGCTGCGCTTCATGAAGTCGGACTTCGTCGACTTCCTGCGCATCTTCCGCTTCCAGCGCGACTTCATCCGCGTGCGCGCCGATGGCGAGGGCCTCTCCATCATCGCCAGCGGGCCGCAAGTGCATGTGATGGCCTTCGAGATCTTTGTGCTGGCCATCGTCAACGAGCTGTACTCGCGCCGCTTTGACCAAGCGGCCGCGCTGGCCGAGGGCCGCGCGCGCCTGCGCCACAAGGTCGGGCTGCTGCGCGCCTTCGGCGACGAGGCGCCGCGCCGCCACCCCTTCGAGGTGTTCGATTTCGGCGTGCGCCGGCGCTTCTCGGGCGCCTGGCAGCGCGAGGTGGTGGCCACGCTCAAGCAGGAACTGCCGCAGTATTTCAAGGGCACCTCCAATGTGCTGCTGGCGCGCGACCTGGAGCTGGTGCCCATCGGCACGATGGCCCATGAGTATCTGCAGAGCTACCAGGCCACCGGCGTGCGCCTGCGCGACCATCAGAAGGCGGCGCTGGAGGACTGGGTGCAGGAGTACCGCGGCGACCTGGGCGTCGCGCTCACCGATGTGGTGGGCATGGATGCCTTCCTGGCCGACTTCGATCTCTATTTCGCCAAGCTCTTCGATGGCCTGCGCCACGACTCCGGCGACCCCTATGTCTGGGGCGAGAAGGCGCTGGCGCATTACGCCCGGCTGCGCATCGACCCGCACACCAAGCGCCTGGTGTTTTCCGACGGCCTGGACGTGCCCGCCGCGCTGGCCCTGTACCGCCACTTTGCCGACCGCACCCAGCTGGGCTTCGGCATCGGCACCAACTTCAGCAATGACATGGGGGTGGAGCCCATCAACATCGTCATGAAGCTCACGCAATGCAATGGCCAGCCGGTCGCCAAGCTGTCCGACAGCCCCGGCAAGACCATGTGCGACGACGCCACCTTCCTGGCCTATCTGCGCCAGGTCTTCAATATCAAAGGCACGCCATGAAGCTGCTGCGAGTAGGCCCCCAGGGGGCGGAACGCCCCGCCATGCTCGACGCCGACGGCGCCCTGCGCGATCTGAGCGGTGTGCTCAGCGACATCAGCGCCGCCACGCTGGCGCCGGCCGAGCTGGCGCGCCTGCGCGCCCTCGACCCTACCAGCCTGCCGCGGCTCGACGCCCCCGGCCGCATTGCGCCGCCCTGGTCCGGCATGGGCAAGTTCATCTGCGTGGGCCTGAACTATGCCGACCACGCCGCCGAGGCCGGCATGCCCCTGCCCGAGGAGCCGATCCTGTTCATGAAGCCGCCAAGCTGCGCCATCGGCGCGCGCGACGCGGTGGTGCTGCCGCAGGGCTCCAGCAAGAGCGACTGGGAGGTGGAGCTGGGCGTGGTGATCGGCAGGCGCGCCCGCTACGTCAGCGAGGCCCAGGCGCTGGACCATGTGGCCGGCTACTGCGTGGTGAACGATCTCTCCGAGCGCGCCTACCAGCTCGAGCGCGGCGGCACCTGGGACAAGGGCAAGGGCTGCGACACCTTCGGCCCGGTGGGCCCCTGGCTGGTGACGAGCGACGAGGTGGCCGACCCGCAAGACCTGACCCTCTGGCTGGATCTGAACGGCCGGCGCATGCAGACCGGCAACACCCGCACCATGGTGTTCGGCGTGGCCCAGCTGCTCAGCTATATCAGCCGCTTCATGACGCTCTATCCGGGCGACCTGATCAGCACCGGCACGCCGCCCGGCGTGGGCATGGGCATCAAGCCCGCGCCGGTGTTTCTGCGGCCGGGCGACCAGCTCCGCCTGGGCATAGCCGGCCTCGGCGAGCAAACGCTCCAGGTGCATGCCTGGAGCGAGGCCTTGCTGGGCGATTGATCAGGGCTGCGGCCTGGCGTTCAGATGATGCTGGGCCGGCCCGGCCAGCAGCGGCGCGGCCTGGCCCGCCGCCCAGGCCGCATGGCCCGCGCCGTAATAGGGCGAGAGCGGATGCCCGCTCTGGCCGCCCGGCATGGTGAGTGTGGCCTGTGCCTCGCGGCCCGGGGACACCACCAGGCGCTGCGACTGGCCAAAGGCCGGCTGCGCCACATGCGGCAGATTCGAGTCGCCGCCCTGGGGCAGGCTGGGCATGTCGAGCCAGCGGCCCAGCGGCGGGATCGCGCGCGACAGCACATGCTGGATGCGGCTGGCGTTGTGCTGGCCCCAGCTGGCCTGGGCCAGCGGCTGCTTGCCATCCTGGGTGAGTTCCAGCACCGCCGCATCCACCTGGGCCAGCACAAAGGCCGGCCAGCTCGAATAGCCCGGCGGCAGCAGATGGGCGGGCCGGCTTTCCAGCGCCTGCACGGCGCTGTACTCGAACTGCGAGCGCCATTTGAAGCGCTTCTTCTCGTCCTGCTGATCCTCGCCCAGAAAGGGCAGGGTCCAGGCGGTCCAGAGCGCATCCAGGGTCTTCAGGCGCACCGCGCGCGCCAGCCGGTAGCCCATCTGGTCGGCATCGGCACGGCCATTCCATTGCTGCAGCTGGCGCGCCACCTCGGCATGCGCGCTGCTGCCCTGCACCGCGGCGCTGATGCGCGCGGCCCAGCTCTGCACGAAGCGCGCCTCGTTGTCGAAATGGATCGCCGCCAGCGTGGCCTCGTCGTGCTTGGCGGTCTCGCGCAGCCGGTCGCGGATCTGCTGCGCGCGCGCACCCAGGTCAAAGCCGCCATCGCCGATCTGCTCGGCCGCCGCGCCACCCAGCTGGCGGTGGTTGGCGGTCCAGAGCTGACCCTCGCCGGGGTCGCGCAGCAGCGGATAGTCCCGCGGCTCCAGCCAGCCATGCGCGGACGGCTCGGGCGGCTCGGTGGACTGGAAGCGTGCATAGCTTTGCGCCAGGCCGGCCTGGCGCCACAGCCGCCCGGCAATCGTCCAGGCGATATGGCCGGACTTGTCGGCGATGAGGATGTTCTGGTGCGGCATGCCGGCGCGCTGAGCGATGCCGGCGGCCTCGTCGACATCGCGCGCCGCGGCCAGGCGATCCAGCTCGAGGTTGTAGGCCTCGCCCTGGTGGGCGATCCAGCGCAGCGCATAGCGCTGGCCCTCGCGCGTCAGCGCCACCGGCGCGCCGTCGAACTCCTGCACCACCAGGGCCTGGGCCGCGCCGCCCTTGACCTCGATGCGCTCCTGCACGCTGCGCAGGCGCTCGGGCGCGGGCGTTTCGGGCAGCTTGATCCAGTCAAACCATTGGCCATAGGCATTCGTGAAGCCCCAGGCCACCAGGCCGTTGCTGCCCACCACCAGGCTGGGCATGCCGGGCAGGGTCAGGCCGGCGGCGCGCTGCGCGCGGGCACCTTCGCCCAGCTGCAGCTGGGCGCGGTACCAGATGCTGGGCACGCCCAGGCCCAGGTGCATGTCGTCGGCCAGAATGGCGCCGCCATGCTTGCTGCGCCCGCCGCTCACGGCCCAGTTGTTGCTGCCCAGCACCGGCGCCTCCTCACTGATGACGCTGATCCCGGGGGACAGGGCGGCCAGCGCCGGCTTGGGGGCGGGCAGGGCGCGCAGGTCCAGCTGCTCGGCGCTAGGCATGCGGGGCGCGGGCAGCGTGCTGCCGTCCAGCGCCGCATCCCAGCGGCCGCCGCGCGGGTTGAGCCAGTCGAACAGGGCGTCGCCGGCGCGCTCGCGCAGCAGGCTGCGCTCGAAGGCGTTGTCGAAGCTGCTGGCCTGCAGCATGAAGAACATCTCGCTCACCACCAGCAGCGAGTCCACCTCGGTCCAGGGCGCCGGCTCGGCGCGCAGCAGCAGGTATTGCCAGGGCCGCAGGCGCAGGGCCTGCAGGCCGGCGTTGACGCCGCTGGCGTAGGCGCTCAGCAGGGCGCGGTCGGCGGGCGCCAGCTGCGCGAAGCGCTCGGCGAGGCGTGCGCGCATGCGGTGCAGGCGGCGCGTGCGGTCGCGTTCCAGCGCCTTGTCGCCGAACAGCGCGGCCAGCTCGCCGGCGGCCGAGCGGCGCGTCAGGTCCATCTCGAAGAAGCGCTCCTGCGCATGCACATAGCCCAGGCCGCGTGCCAGGTCTTGCCGGTCGCTGCCCTGCAGCACGGCCGTGCCGAGCGCGTCGCGGCCGATCGCCAGCGGCGCCTTCAGCCCGGGCAGCTGGATCTCGCCGTCCAGCTGCGGCAGGCTGGCGCGCAGCAGGCACCAGAGCAGCAGGCCCACCAGGAGCAACAGGGCCAGTAGGCCGGCAAGCAGGCGGGCGCTGAATCGGACGATGCGTGAGTGGTTCATGGCGGGGGCTTGAATGCGCGGCCATTGTGGCGGCGCGGGTCGCCCGACCATGCCAGGGTTCGTCCCTAGAATGCCGTCATGTTCTCGTCTCTTCCGTCGCGCCTGGGCGCGCTCCTGCTGCTCAGCCTGGCGCTGGGCGCCTGTTCCACCGCGCCGCGCCAGCCGGCCGTCCAGCCCGAACCCGAGATCCCCGCGCCGGTGGCGCCCAAGCCCGCGCCCAAGCCGCCGCGCATCGGCCTGGCGCTGGGCGGCGGGGCGGCGCGCGGCTTCGCGCACATCGGCGTGATCCAGGTGCTGGAGGAGCAGGGCGTCAAGGTCGATCTGGTGGCCGGCACCTCGGCCGGCAGCCTGGTGGCGGCGCTCTATGCCTCGGGCAAGAACGGCAAGGAGCTCGCCACCCTGGCCGAGGGCATGGACGAGGGCGCCATCACCGACTGGGCCTTCCCGACCCGCGGCCTGATCCGCGGCGAGGCGCTGGCCCGCTATGTGCGCGCCCAAACCGGCAACAAGCTGATCGAGCAGATGGCGCTGCCGCTGGGCATCGTCGCCACCGATCTGTCGGACGGCTCGCCCATCCTGTTCCAGACCGGCGACACCGGCGCGGCGGTGCGCGCCTCCAGCTCGGTGCCGGCGGTGTTCCAGCCGGTCAAGATCGGCGCGCGCGAGTATGTGGACGGCGGCCTGGTGGCGCCGGTGCCGGTGCGTTTTGCGCGCCAGATGGGGGCCGAGCTCATCATCGCGGTGGACATCTCCGAGCCGCCCGAGGCCAAGCCGCCGGGCGACGCCATGCGCATGCTGCTGCAGACCTTCTCCATCATGGGGCGCTCGATCAACAACTTCGAGCTGCGCGAGGCCGACGTGGTGATGCGGCCACGGCTGGACGGCGTGGGCAGCGCCGACTTCACGGCGCGCAAGCGCAGCATCCAGGCCGGCCGCGAGGCGGCCATGGCGATGCTGGCCACGCTGCGCCAGCGCATCGCCGCCAAGACGCGCTGATCGCGGGCGGGCACATCATGCAGCACCACATCGAACTCTTCCCGCTCGACTCGGTGCTGTTTCCCGGCGGCCTGCTGGAGCTGCGCATCTTCGAGCCACGCTATCTGGACCTGATCCAGCGCTGCGCCAAGAGCGGCGAGCCCTTTGGCGTGGTGGCGCTGACGGCGGGCGGCGAGGTGCGCCAGCGCGACGCTGGCGGCGGCTTCGTGGCCGAGGCCTTTCACGCTGCCGGCACGCTGGCGCACATTGAGCGCTGCGAGCGCCCGCAGCCGGGCTTGCTGCAGATCCGCTGCCGCGGCGGCCAGCGCTTCGAGCTGAGCAGCCGCCAACAGCTGCCGCATGGGCTGTGGGTGGGCGAGGCGCGCCTGCTGGCGGAAGACCAGCAGGTGGCGGTGCCGGAGGATCTGCGGCGCGTCAGCCGCCAGCTGCAAGTCTTGCTGAGCCGTTTCGAGCAGGCGGTGGCCAGCGAGGACCTGCCGCTGCAGCCGCCCTACCACTGGAACGACTGCGGCTGGCTGGCGAATCGCTGGTGCGAGCTGCTGCCGCTGCCGCAGGCCGACAAGCAGCGCCTGATGGCGCTGGACAATCCCCTGCTGCGCCTCGAGCTGGTGGCCGATCAGCTCGACCGCATCGAGCGCAACGCTAGCTGAAGAAGGCCCACAAGCCGACCGCCGCCAGGCCGAAGCCCAGCGTGTTGGCATACAGCATGAACAGCAGCCCCGCGCGCATGAAGGTGCTCCACCAGCGCGTGCGGTAGACGCGGTGCAGGGCGATCAGCGGGTAGACGTTGATCGCCACCGCCGCGCCGATCACGAGGGGCTTGACGCCGCTCACCAGCAGCAGCGCCATCGCGAACCAGAAGGCATGCAGGTGCAGGGCGAACACCAGGTGCTCGGTGTAGCGCCGCCGCTTGTCGATGTAGACCAGCTTCAGCCAGAAGGCATAGAAGGGCAGCATCACGAACATGGCCGAGCCCAGATTGCCGACAAAGCGCTCGGGCAGCTCGCGCATCAGGCCGGCGGTGGCCTCGGGGTCCATCTTGATGCGGCGCTGCACGCGTTCGCACAGCTTGGTCGGCATCTGCTCGCAGTAGAACTCGCCCTCCTTCAGCCCGGCGCGGTGCGCGCCCCATTCGAAGAAGGTCTCGGTGGGCTTGGGCGAGTCGAACTTGATCAGACTCTCGGGCTTGCCATCGACGTCGAGCACGCCGCTGAAGCGGATTGCCACCAGGGCCAGCACGCTGATGGTCAGGTACAGGCGTATCGGCAGCACGAAGTGGCGGCGCCGGCCGGCGAAGTATTCCAGCGTCAGCTGGCCCGGCAAGAGCAGCAGGCGCCACAGGGTGCGCCACAGCGCGCCCTCGGTGGAGATGTAGGCGCCGCCGAACTGCTGCAGGAATTCCAGCAGGCTGGGCGGCTTGATGCGCGTCTCCTGGCCGCAGGCGCCGCAGAACTTGGTGGGCGGCTCGGGCAGGGCGCTGCCGCAGTTGGCGCAATGGCCGGGTCGCGCCTGGGGCACGCTGACAAGGGACTTGAGCGTCATTCGATCTGGCCTTTTGGCGCGCATGCTAGCAGCAGCGTCGACGCGGCCGGACGAAAAAAAGCCCGATGCGAGCATCGGGCCTTGAACGGTACTTGCGAGACCCGCGCGGGGTCTCCTTGGGCACCGAGGAGACAATCGTTACAGCTTAGGCAGCGCGCTTGGACGAGCGGCTGGCGGTCTGGCTGGCCTTGACGGCGGTGTTGGTCACGGCATTGAAGTTGGCTTCGGCCACTTCGGAGGCTTGCTTGGCAGCCTTTTGCACGTTCTCGAAGGCGTTGTTGGCAGCGGCCACGGCCGACTTCACCAGGGCCACGGCGTTCTCGGTGCCGGCCGGGGCGTTCTTGGACGCGGTTTCCACCACGGCGGCGAACTTGGCTTGGGCATCGGCCAGCTGGGCCTCGGCAACCTTCACCACTTCGGCGTTGGTGGCGGCGGCGATGTCGTACAGATGGCGGCTGTAGGAAGCGGCCTTCTCGGCGGAGGGTTGCAGCAGCGCGGCTTGCAGGGCCAGCAGCTCTTGCGCGTCCTTCACCGACAGGGCGGCTTGGGTGGTGTCGGCGACTTCGCCCAGGGCCGTCTTGGCCACTTGCAGGTTCAGTTCGACCAGCTTCTCAACGCCTTCGAAGGCCTTGTTGGTCAGACCAAACAGGGTTTCGACATTGGCCTTGTGAGCAGCAAAGATTTGTTCAGCAGTCAGCATGGTGTTCTCCTAAAAAACTGAGCGGATTTCCGCGGGGATTCCTCGTGGACCTCGTTCACAGTGTTTATGGTGCACTGCAACATGACTCGAAGTATAGGGATGTCGGCGACGAATGCAAGAACTTTTTGTGCGGTGCAGCAAAATACTTTGTAAGCAGCTGCGCAGCATCGCCGATGTGCGTGACCTCCACATGACGCAGCGGCGACAAAGCGGCTAAGGTGGCGGCCATGCTGGCCTTTCATTCCGATGCCCACAGCCTGGCCCTGCCGCCCGGGCACCGCTTTCCGCAGAGCAAATACCGCCTGCTGCGCGAGCAGATCGAGCGCGCGCCCGGGGCGATACGGCTGCGCGCCGCCGCTCCCGCCAGCGAGGGCGAACTGGCGCTGGCGCACAGCCCCGACTATGTGGACAAGGTTCTGCAGGGGCATTTGAGCGCGGCCGAGCAGCGCGAGATCGGCTTCCCCTGGTCGCCCTCGATGGCGGCGCGCTCGCGCCATTCGGTGGGCGCCAGCATCGAGGCGGCGCGCGCCGCCCTGGCCGAAGGGGTGGCGGCCAATCTGGCCGGCGGCACCCACCACGCCCATGCCGACAAGGGCAGCGGCTACTGCGTCTTCAACGATGTGGCGGTGGCGGCGCGCCTGATGCAGACCGAGTGGCACCGCGCCCATGGCTCGGCCGTGCCGGGCCTGCGTGTGCTGGTGATCGACCTGGACGTGCACCAGGGCAATGGCACGGCGGCGATCTTCCGCGACGACCCCACGGTGTTCACCTTCTCCATGCATGGCGCGAAGAACTTTCCCTTCCGCAAGGAGCCCAGCGATCTGGACGTGGAACTACCGGACGGCTGCCGCGATGCCGAGTACCTGGCGGCGCTGCAGGCCGGGCTGGCGCGCGTCTGGGCGGCCTGCGGCAGCGTCGGGCTGGCCTTCTACCTGGCCGGCGCCGACCCGCACGAGGGCGACCGCCTGGGCCGGCTCAAGCTCAGCACCGCCGGCCTGCTGGCGCGCGACGAGCTCGTCTTGCAGGCCCTGGCCGAGCGCCGCATCCCGGTGGCGCTGACCATGGCCGGTGGCTATGGCCACGACCTTGCCAGCACCGTGGCGGTGCAGGTGAATACCCTGGCCGCGGCGTCACGGGCGTGGCAGCGCTGGGCCGATGGCGATGGAACAATGGCCGCATGAGCAACGCCCGACCCGCCCCCGAACCCCGTGCCGCCTATGCCCAGTTCGTCAGCCTGGGCACGCGCTGGATGGACAACGACATCTACGGCCACCTCAACAACGTCGTCTACTACAGCCTGTTTGACACCGCGGTGAACCAGTACCTGATTGCCCAGGGCGCGCTGGACATCCATGGCGGCGAGGTGATCGGCTTGGTGGTGGAGACGCATTGCAACTTCTTCGACTCGCTGGCCTTTCCGCAGCAGGTGGAGGCCGGCCTGCGCGTGGCGCAGCGCGGCCGCTCCAGCGTGCGCTACGAGATCGGCCTGTTCGCGCCCGGCCAGGCCTTGTGTGCCGCGCGCGGGCATTTCGTGCATGTCTATGTGGAGCGCGAGTCGCGCCGCCCCGTCGCGGCCTTGCCCGACCCCTATCTGAAAGCCCTGGAAGGATTGATGCTGTGAACCTGTACGAGCAACCCAGCCCCGCCGAGACCGCCGCGGTGGACGCCGCCATCACCAGCCGCCACTCGATGCGTGCCTTCCTGCCCACCGAGGTGCCGCGCGATGTGATCGAGGAGATCTTGCGTGTCGCGGCGCGGGCACCCTCGGGCACCAACACCCAGCCCTGGCAGGTGCATGTGCTCACCGGTGCCGCCAAGCAGCGCTTCTCGGCGCGCATCCAGGCCGCCTTCGACGACCCCGCCGAACTCGCCACCCACCAGGAGGAATACGCCTACTACCCGCGCGAATGGGCCGCGCCCTATATCGACCGGCGCCGCAAGGTGGGCTGGGACCTCTACGGCCTGCTGGGCATCGGCAAGACCGACAAGGCCCGCATGCACGACCAGCATGGCCGCAACTACCAGTTCTTCGACGCGCCGGTAGGCCTGGTGTTCAGCATCGACCGCGTCATGCAGCAGGGCAGCTGGCTGGACTACGGCATGTTTTTGCAGAACATCATGATCGCCGCGCGCGCGCGCGGCCTGCATACCTGCCCGCAGGCGGCCTTCACCCAGTTCCACCGCCTGATCGCCGATGAGCTGCGCTTGCGGCCCGAGCAGATGCTGGTGTGCGGCATGGCGCTGGGCTATGCCGACCCGGCCGCGGTGGAGAACAGCCTGGTGACCGAGCGCGCGCCGGTGGCCGAGTTCACGCGCTTCCTGGCCGATTGATGGCCGTGCCCGACCCGCTGGGCAGCCTGGGCGCGTGGTGGGGCCTGCCCTTCGCGGGCATGCTGCTGTCCATCGCCCTCATGCCGCTCTTGCTGCCGCGGGTCTGGCATCGCCACTACGGCAAGATTGCCGCCGGCTGGGCGCTCGCCTTCCTGCTGCCCCTGGCCGCCAGCCAGGGCGTGGGGGCAGTTGGCCCGCTGCTGGCCCATACCCTGCTCGCCGAATACCTGCCCTTCATCATCCTGCTGACTGCGCTCTTCAGCACCGCGGGCGGCATCTATGTGCGCGGCAATCTGCATGGCAGCCCGGGCCTGAACGCGGGCCTGATGGCGATCGGTGCGCTGCTGGCCAGCGTGATGGGCACCACCGGCGCCTCGATGCTAATGGTGCGGCCGCTGCTACGCGCCAACGACAACCGGCGCCACGCCGCCCATGTGCTGGTGTTCTTCATCTTCATCGTCTCGAACGCCGGCGGTTCGCTCACGCCGCTGGGCGACCCGCCGCTGTTCCTGGGCTTTCTGCAAGGGGTGGACTTCTTCTGGACGCTCAGGGCGATCGCGCCCCAGACCCTGTTCCTGGTGCTCACCCTGCTGGCGATCTTCTATGCCATCGACAGCTTCTGCTACCGCAGGGAAGGGGTGACGAGGCAAGACCCGACCCCCGACGACGACCGCCTGGGCCTGCTGGGCGCCTGGAATTTGCTGCCGCTGGCTGCGGTGGTGGGCCTGGTGCTGCTGAGTGGCATCTGGAAGCCCGGCATCAGCCTCCAGCTGCTGGGCGTCGAGCTCGGCCTGCCGGGGCTGCTGCGCGACCTCGGCCTGCTGGCGCTGACGGCCTGCTCGCTGGCGATCACGCCGCGCGGCGTGCGGCAGCGCAACCAGTTCAGCTGGGGGCCCATGCAGGAGGTGGCCAAGCTGTTTGCCGGCATCTTCCTCACCATGATCCCGGTGCTGGCCATGCTGAAGGCGGGCGAGCAGGGGGCGTTTGCGCCGATCGCGCGCGCCGTCACCGGCGTGCATGGCGAGCCACTGCCCTGGGCCTATTTCTGGCTCAGCGGTGCGCTCTCGTCCTTCCTCGACAACGCGCCCACCTATCTGGTGTTCTTCAACCTCGCCGGCGGCGACCCGCAGGCGCTGATGGGGCCGCTCGCCAGCACCCTGGCGGCGCTGTCGGCCGGCTCGGTCTTCATGGGGGCCAACAGCTATATCGGCAACGCCCCCAACTTCATGGTCAAGGCCATTGCCGAGGAGCGCGGCATCCGCATGCCCAGCTTCTTTGGCTACATGGCCTGGGCCGCCGCGGTGCTGCTGCCGCTGTTCCTTCTCATGACCCTCATCTGGTTCCGCTGACATGCCAAACAACAAAGCCCAGGTCCTGGTGGCCCGCCGCATCTTCCCCGACATCGTCGAGCGCCTGCGCGCGCATTGCGAGGTCGATCTGCACGACGCCAACGAGCCGCTGCCGCAGGCCGAACTGATACGGCGCCTGCAGGGCAAGCAGGGCCTGTTCGCCTCGGGCACCGAACGCATCGACGCGACCCTGCTGGACGCCTGCCCGGACCTGCGTGCGGTCTGCCTGATGACGGTGGGCTACAACAATGTGGACCTGGACGCCTGCAGCGTGCGCGGCGTGCTGGTCAGCAATGCGCCCGACGTGCTCACCGAGACCACCGCCGATTTCGGCTTCGCGCTGATGATGGCGGCGGCGCGCCGCATCAGCGAGAGCGAGCATTACCTGCGCCGCGGCGACTGGAAGCAATGGCGCGTGGACCTGTTTGCCGGCGCCGACGTGCATGGCGCCACCCTGGGCATCCTGGGCATGGGCCGCATCGGCCAGGCGATCGCCAGACGCGGCGCGCTGGGCTTCGGCATGCCGGTGATCTATCACAACCGCAGCCGCCTGCCCGCCGAGCAGGAGGCGCCCCTCGCGGCGCGCTGGGTCGAGAAGGACGAGTTGCTGCGCCAGTCCGACCACCTGGTGATCGTGCTGCCCTACACGCCCGCCTCGCACCATATGGTGGCGGCGCGCGAGCTGGCGCTGATGAAGCCGACCGCCACGCTCACCAATATCGCGCGCGGCGGCGTGGTCGACGATGCCGCGCTGGCCGAGGCGCTGGCCGCGGGCCGCATCGCCGCGGCCGGCCTGGATGTGTTCGAGGGCGAACCCACGGTGCACCCGGCCCTGCTGCAGTGCGCCAATGTGGTGCTAACGCCGCATATTGCCAGCGCCTCGGTGCCGACGCGCCGCGCCATGTGCAATCTGGCGGTGGACAACCTGATCGCGTTCTTCGGCGGCGGCGTGCCGCCCACGGCCCTCAACCTGCCGCTCAAGCCACGCCCCTGAAAACGGGCGCTTGACAAGCGCCGCGCCACCCCTTCCACTCGCCCGACATACAAGGCTCATGGGGAGGCCATTGACGATGCCAGGGCGCGAGGTCTGGTTGGGCGCGCTGCGCCGTTTCAATGAGGGCGAGGGCAGCCTGCCGCAGGCATTTGCGCTGCGCCGCGCACGCCTGCTCACGGTGATGGCCTGGGTGGCGATGCTGGGCTCCATCCCCTGGGCGAGTTATTTCATCCTGATGGGCCGGCCCCTGGCGGCCCTGCTGCCGGGCAGCGCGGTGCTGGCCGGCGCCCTCACGCTGGGTTTGCTGCGCCTGCATCTGCACCGCGTCGCCGTGCTGTTGTTTAGCCTCGGCTGCCTGCTGGCGGTGCTGGGCATGTGCCTGCTGCTGGACCTGCCCAGCGCGGGCGCGCCGCGGAGTGCCCACCTTTACCTGCTGCCCCTGTTCGTCTGCGTGTTCTACTTTCTGCAGTACGGCGAGGGCTGGCTGCGCCTGCTGCTCACGCTCCTGGTGCTGGGCGCGTTTGTGGTGTTGCAGTCGACCGAGCTCCGCTTCGTGGAGCCCTTGCCGATGTCGGAGCTGACACGCCAGCGCGCGATCTGGTTGGTGGCGCTGCTGACGGTGGTGATGCTTTATCTCAGCGTGCAGACCATGCTGCGCGATGCGCGTCAGGCCACCGAGCTGGAGCTGGACTTCGCGCGCGGCATTGCCGCCGGCGAGATCGAGCCCTTCTTCCAGGCCCAGTGTGATGCCGAGGGGCGCTTGATGGGGGCCGAGGTGCTGATGCGCTGGCGCCATCCGCTGCGCGGCCTGGTGCCGCCGGGCGAGTTCATCCCGATGGCCGAGGCCACCGGCCTGATCAAGCCGGCCGGCCAGCGTCTCTTGGAACAGGTATGCAGCCTGCTGCTGCAGTGGCAGCAGGGCGGGGCGCTGGCCGGCCTGCCCATGGCCATCAATGTCAGCTCGGTGCAGCTGCAGTCGGATGCCGCCACCGAGCGCCTGATCGAGACCGTGCCGCGCGCACTGCGCGAGGCCGGCCTGATCAAGTTCGAGCTCACCGAATCCGCCTATGCCCAGGACTTCGACGACCTGCTGGCCAAGATGCAGGCCATGCGCGCCCAGGGCATACGCCTGGCGCTGGACGATTTCGGCACCGGCTTCTCCTCGCTGAGCCTGCTCAAGCGCCTGCCGCTGCACCAGCTCAAGGTGGACCAGAGCTTTGTGCGCGACCTGCCCGACGACCCGGACGCCTGCCATATCGCCGCCACCATCGTGCGCCTGGGTCGCGACCTGGGCCTGGACGTGGTGGCCGAGGGGGTGGAGACCCAGGCGCAGCTGGACTGCCTGCGCGCCATGGGTTGCTCGGCCTTCCAGGGCTTTCTGTTCGCACGGCCGCTCTCGGCCGAAAGCTTTGCCAACCAGGCCGCGTTGTGGCGGCGTGGCCTCAAGCCGCCGGCAGGCGGCGTTTGATCGCCCGGCCGCCCGCCGGCCCCGCCTGAGGCCGAGGCCTCACCAGATGCGGATGCGTTCGGCGCTCGGCTTGTAGAGCTTGTCGCCCGGCTTGGTGCCAAAGGCCTGGTGGAAGGCGTCGATATTCACCGGCGCGCCGTTGGCGCGGAACTCGGCCGGGGCATGCGGGTCGGCCGTCAGCAGTTGCAGGCTGCGCTCCTCGCGCATCTTCTCGCGCCAGCCCTGCGACCAGCCCATGAAGAAGCGCTGCTCGCCGCTCAGCCCGCCCAGCACCGGCGCGGGCTTGCCCTTCAGCGAACGCTGGTAGGCCTTGTAGGCCACCTGCAGGCCGGAGAGGTCGGCGATGTTCTCGCCCAGCGTGAGCTGGCCGTTCACCTGCTTGCCGGGGATGGCCTCGTAGCCGGCGTATTGCTTCACCAGCTTGGCGCCCACCGCCTCGAAGGCCTTGCGGTCGGTCTCGGTCCACCAGTTGCGCAGCATGCCGTCGCCGTCGAACTGGCTGCCGTCGTCGTCGAAGCCATGGCTGATCTCATGGCCGATGATGGCGCCGATGGCGCCGTAGTTGACGGCGTCGTCGGCCTTCATGTCGAAGAAGGGTGGCTGCAGGATGGCGGCCGGGAACACGATCTCGTTGGTGGTGGGCTCGTAGTAGGCATTCACCTGCTGCGGGAACATGCCCCATTCGCCGCGGTCCACCGGCTGGCCCAGCTTGGCGGCGATGCGCGCCCACTCAAACGCCACGGCGCGATCGCGGTTGCCCAGCGCGTCGCCGGCGCGCACCTGCAACGCGCCGTAGTCGCGCCAGGCGTCGGGATAGCCGATCTTGACGCTGTACTTGGAGAGCTTGATCTTGGCCTGCGCCTTGGTCTCGGCACTCATCCAGTCCAGGGTGTCGATGGAGTCGCCGAAGGCCGCCATCAGGTTGGCCACCAGGGCCTGCATGCGGGCCTTGTGGGCGGCCGGGAAATGCTTGGCCACATAGAGCTGGCCCAGCGCCTCGCCCAGGGCCTCGTTGACGGCGTTGATGCCCTGCTGCCAGCGCGGACGCTCCTCGCTGGCCCCGGTCAGCGCGGTGCCGCGGAAGGCAAAGCGCGCCTCTCGGATGGTCTTGGGCAGCACCGCGGCATGGGCGTCCAGGCTGTGCAGCTTCTGGTAGAGCTTCCAGTCGGCCAGCGGCTCCTCGGCCAGCAGCTTGGCGATGCCGACGGCGGCGCTGGGCTGCCAGACCACCAGCTTGTCCACCTGGCGCATCTGCGCCGCGGCCAGCAGGCCCTGCCAGTCATAGGCGGGCACCAGCCCCTGCAGCTGAGCGGGCGTATGGGGGTTGTAGATCTTCACCGAGTCGCGGCTCTCCACCTCGTCCCAGTGCAGGGCGGCGATGCGCTGTTCCAGCGCCATCACGCGCTGCGCGGCCTCGGCCGGCGCCGGCTCGCCGAGCTGGCCGGCCAGCAGGGTCAGATAGGCGATGTAGGCGGCGCGCGCCCGGGCCATGCGGGCGTCGTCGGCCTTCAGGTAATAGTCGCGGCTGGGCAGGCCCAGGCCGCTCTGGCGCAGCAGGGCGCGGTTGACGCCGGGCTGCTTGAAGTCGGGCAGCACGTCCAGCTGCAGCGGGGTGAGCACGCGGCCCTGCATGCGACCCTGCCACTGCGCCAGCGCGGCGCGGCTGTCGATCGCGTCGATCTCGGCCAGCAGGGGCTGCATGGGCGCGAGGCCGGCGCGCTCGATCGCGTCCAGGTCCAGGTAGGCGCTGTAGAAGGCGCCGATCTGGGCCTCCTTGCTGCCGGGCCGCTGCGGCTTGGCGGCCAGGCCCTCGACGATGCTGCGCAGGCGCGCATCGGCGCGGTCGCTCAGGTCGGTGAAGGTGCCGATCACCGCGCGGTCGCCGGGGATGGCGGTGGCCTTGATCCATTGCCCGTTGACGGCGCGATACAGGTCGTCCTGTGCGCGCACCTGGGCGTCGAAACCATGGCGGTCCAGGCCGGTGGCGGCCGGGCTGGCGAGGCCGTGGCCGCTGAGCTGGGCCAGCAGCGCCAGGGCGCTGAGCTTGTAGATCGTTTTCATACGGCAGGTCTTGAATAAAGTGCCGCAAGGCTAGCGGCCCGCCAGCGCGGCGCCACAAGTTTGTGCCCCGGGGCTTTCCCGCCCCCTCGAACGGGTGGGCGCCCCGGGCCCGTGAGCGGGGCTGAGACAATGCCCGCATGACGCTTGTTGAAATTCTTCTGCTGGTGGCCCTGGCGCTGCTGGCCTGTTTGATCGTGCTGGTGCTGCAGGGCCGGCGTGGCGAGGGTGCCGCCCAGCTGGTGGCGGCGGTGCAACAGAACAGCGAGCGCCTGGAGCGCGAGCTGCGCGACGAGCTGGGCCGCAGCGCCAGCGGCACGCGCCAGGAGCTGCTGCAAGGCCTGGCGCAGTTCCAGCAGACCCTGAACCTGGGGCTGCAGAACAGCAACCAGTCGCTCGCCGCGCAGGCACTCGCCTCGCGCGAGGCGCAGGACCAGGCGATGCTGCGCCTGACCGAGGCGATGCGCGAGCAGCTCAAGACCATGTCCGCGAGCAACGAGCTGCGCCTGGCGCAGGTGCAAACCGCCGTCGAGCAGCGCCTTACCGCGATCCAGCAGGACAACGAGAAGAAGCTCGAGCAGATGCGTGCCACCGTGGACGAGAAGCTGCACGCCACGCTGGAGCAGCGCCTGGGCGAGAGCTTCAAGCAGGTGGCCGAGCGCCTGGAACAGGTGCACAAGGGCCTGGGCGAGATGCAGAACCTGGCGCGCGATGTCGGCGCGCTGAACCGCGTGCTCACGAATGTGAAGACGCGCGGCATCTTCGGCGAGGTGCAGCTGGCCGGCCTCTTGGAGCAGGTGTTCACGCCCGAGCAGTACGCCGCCAATGTGGCCACCATCCCGGGCAGCAGCGAGCGCGTCGAGTTCGCGATCCGTCTGCCGGGCCAGCGCGACGATGGCGCGCCGCTCTGGCTGCCCATCGATGCGAAGTTCCCGCGCGAGGACTACGAGCGCCTGCTGGAGGCGCAGGACCGCGCCGATGCCGCCGGCGTGGAGGCCGCCGGCAAGGCCATCGAGACGCGCCTGCGCCTGGAGGCCCGGACCATCCGCGAGAAATACATCGCGCCGCCCCACACCACCGATTTCGGCATGCTGTTCGTGCCCACCGAAGGCCTGTATGCCGAGGCGCTGCGCCGCCCCGGCCTGGTGGAGGCGCTGCAGCGCGAGCACAAGGTCATGCTGGTCGGGCCCACCACCTTGCTGGCGACGCTCACCAGCCTGCAGATGGGCTTCCGCACGCTGGCGCTGGAGAAGCGCTCGGCCGAGGTCTGGGAGGTGCTGGGCGCGGTCAAGACCGAGTTCGGCAAGTTCGGCGATGTGCTGGCCAAGACCAAGAAGAAGCTCGACGAGGCCAGCAACACCATCGAGCAGGCCGAGACCCGCACGCGCCAGATGACGCGCAAGCTCAAGAGCGTCGAGGCGCTGCCCGACGAGGCCACGCAGAAGCTGCTGCAGCTGGGGCTGCCCGACGCCGGCGAGGACGCCGAGGAGTGACGCGGCGCCAGGCTTCGTTTCCCTGGTTGATCGCCACCCTCATCGCCGTGCACGCTTGCATGGCGGTGACGCGCGTGGCGGGCAGCCTGTGGGTGCTGCAGGCCGGCCATGGCGAGTGGATGGTGGGGCTGCTCCTGAGCCTGTTCGCGGTCGCGCCCATCCCGCTCTCGATGTGGGCCGGAGGCCTGGCCGATCGGCATGGCCTGCATCGCCCGGTCGGCATCGGCGCGCTGATGGCCGGTGCTGGCGCCCTGGTGGCGCTGGCCTCGCAAAGCCTGCCGGCGATCGCCTTCAGCTGCCTGGCCAGCGGTGGCGCCATCGCGGTGGCGGCGGTGGCGATCCAGCGCGAGGCCGGCCAGCTCGCCGAGGACCCGAGCCAGCTCAAGCGCGTGTTCAGCTGGGTGGCGCTGGGCCCGGCGCTCTCGAATGCGCTGGCTCCCATCTGTACCGGCCTGCTGATCGACCATCTGGGCTACCGCGCCGCCTTCGGCTTTGCGGTGCTGCTGCCGTTGCTGGCCTGGGGCCTGGTGCAGCGCGTGCCGCGCCATACGCCGGCGCCGCCGAGCGCGCAGGCACGCAGCCGCCCGGCCTGGGAGCTGCTGAAGACCGGCCCGCTGCGCTGGCTGCTGCTGCTCAACATCGTGCTGGCGGCCAGCTGGGACGCGCACAGCTTCGTGGTGCCGGTGGTGGGCCATGCGCGCCAGCTCAGCGCCTCCAGCATCGGCCTGGTGCTGGGCTCGTTCGCGCTGGCCGCCACGCTGGTGCGCCTGGCCATCGTGCGCTGGGCCGGCCGGCTCGACGAGCTCAAGGCCCTGCGCAGCGCCATGCTGCTGGCCAGCCTGACGCTGGCGGCCTATGCCTGGCTGCCCGGCACCGCCGGCCTGATGCTGGGCTCGGCCGTGCTGGGGCTGGCGCTGGGCTCGGTGCAGCCCATGGTGTTGTCCATGCTGCACCAGGTCACGCCGGCGGAGCGCCACGGCCAGGCCCTGGGCCTGCGCATGCTGGCCACCAATGGCGCGACGATCGCGATGCCGCTGGGCTTCGGCCTGCTGGCGGCGGCCTCGGTGGCGGCCGCGCCGCTGTGGCTGATGGCCGCGCTGCTGGTGCTGGCGCAGCTGCCAGCACGCGCGCTGCAGCGGCCAAGCTAAACAAGGGTCCGAGCAAAGCCTGCCGTGAACGCGCCCAACTCGCGATAGAACGCCGTCTCGGCCTTTGAACCGATGGCGGCGGTGAACGGCCCGACCCAGCCGCCGAGTTGCTCCGCCAGAAAGCGCCGTTGCAGGGCCTGCGCCGCCGCAAGGCCGTCGAGGTCGTGTTCCCGGCGGGCCTGGTTCTGTGCGTAGTTCAGCAGGTACAGAAACTCCATCTGTATGGCGACATGGTCCGGCAGTTCCCTGCACGCTTCGTCGATGTCGAATCCGCCCTCGTCGTAGAGGGCCATGAGCGCCGCGGTCCGGGCTTCGGCCGCTTGCGAGGCGTCGCAAGCCCAGCGTGACCCATAGGGCGGTGCCAGCGCCTGCATGGGGCCGAGAAACAGACGGGCGTAGTCAACCAACAGATCTTGCAACTCACAGGCGGCGAAGGCCTCGCCCAGGCGGCATGCGCTGGCGGCCAGTTCGGGATCAAGGCATTGCGCGGCGTTCAGCATCGACTCGAACAGCCGCTCCTCGGCAAAGGCCGGCATCGGTTCGTAGTAGCAGGCGGATATGAAACGGCACAGGTCTTCGCGTGCCAGCGCCTGTTTCTCAGCATGCTCGGACATCGTCAACCCTCCCTCCGCTTCGGTGCCGATTCAGCCGCGCGGGCTGTACTTGCCAATGTAGTGAACATTGGGCTTGGTGCCCTTTTCCTCTTGCAGCCGGAAGGACTTCTCCTGTTTCAGGAGCTGGGAAATCTGGCTGTTGGGATCATCCTGGTCACCGAAGATACGCGCCCGCGCCGGGCAGGCATCCACGCAGGCAGGCTGCAGGCCGTTCAGAACGCGGTGATAGCAGAAGGTGCACTTCTCGATCACGTCATCGGAACGCACCGGCTGCAACTCGCCGCCCTGCCACTTGTTGAGCATCGGCGGCGTGGCACCGGCCAATGCCGCGACCTCTGCGCCCGAGGCTGTACATCCGGGAATCGCTGCGCTCTTGTCGGACCAGCGCGGTTGCGCATCCTCGTCCATGGGGTTCAGGCTGATGACGCTGTAACTCGCGCCTTCGAGGCTGGAGTCGTCGAGTCGGTCATGGCTGTAGGGGCACTTGCGCTGGCAGTCGCCGCAGCCCACGCACAACTCGGGGTTGTGCAGGGTGATGCCTTCGGGTGTCTTGTAAAGCGCCTTGTAGGGCTTGCCCGGGCCTGCCTTCTTGGGGTTGCCGGGGCAGACCTTGATGCAGGGCGCATCGCTGCAGTGGTTGCACAACACCGGAATCACCGAGTGCCTGGTGTTCGGGAACGTCCCCTCGGTCTTCATCAGGAAGTCTGCCCAGTTGAAGCTCTGCCCGTCCGCTCGGTCGCGGGTGTTGTTTTCGGCCTTGCAGGCGAATGCACAAGCGCCACAGCCGTTGCATTTAGAGAGGTCGATGACCATTCCAAGTCTTGTCATGATGTTCTCCGTGTTCCGTCGCTCGGGGCTCAGGCCTTCTGGATCCGCACGCCGGTGAAGCCGCCGTTGCGGGCGGTGGCGCCGCTCAGCCGGTCGTAGTCATCGACCAGGATCTCGTTGTTGTTGCCGCCACGCGGCGTCGCCTTGCCAAAGTCCTGCGCCGCCACCCGGCCATAGGCCCAATGGCCCTGGCCGTAGCACTTGGCCACGGTGCCGGGGCGCACGCCCTCCCAGAGTTTGAGTTGGCAGGAAATGGTGCCTGCCATCGAGGTGATCGTGACGGTGTCGCCGCTCTTCAAGCCCAGCTTGGCACCATCCTTGGGGTTCATCTTGACCACATCGCTCCAGGACACGTCGCCCGGGTCCACCTTCTTGAACTCCTGATACCAGGGCACGTTGGCCGAGCGGCCTTCGCGGTTCAGGCGCGACTTGTAGTCGATGAAGGTCAGCGGGAAATCCTGCACCGAGCCATGGCGCTTGACCGGCTCGTAGTGCGGCACGAAGGCCAGTTCGCCGCGCGCCACATAGCCGCTGACGCCGAGGATGTCATCGATGCTGGTCTCGTACTTCTTGGCGTGCTCGGCCAAACCCTTCTTCAAGGTCTCGCTGTAGAACTCGAACTTCTTGGTCTCGGTTGCGAACTTGCCGCCCCAGCCCTTCTTGAGCGTGTAGCGTGGCCCGCTGAACATGCCCTTCTTCTTGAAGTCGGCCCAGCCAAGAATGGGCGCGTCGCCCTTGAGTGGCTCCTTCGCGGCCCAGATGGGCGCGCTCGTCATCTTGGCGGCAATCTCCGAGAACTCGAGCGCCGTGGTCGGTGCCTTGCCGGTTTCCGGATCCTTGAATTCCTTGGCGTAGTAGTCGAAGAGGTTGGCGAAACCCTTGGCCTTGAGCTTCTCGGCCAGCAGCCACATCACCTCGGTTTCCTCCTGCTTGACGTCCCATAGGCGCTTGATGGCGCCCTGCTGTATCGAGGCATAGGCATGGCCATTGCCCATATTGGTCACGATGGACCAGCCCTCGGCGGAGTTGAAGGTCGAGGGCAGCACGATGTCGGCGAACTGGGTCATCTCGGACGCGCTCGGCACCATGTGCACGAAGAACGGCACCGCTGCCAACGCCTTTTCCCAGCGCTGTGCACCGGTGGCGGAGAAGGCGAAGTTCGACCATGTGGAGATGAAGACCTTGACCGCACCGGGATCCTTCAACATGCCGTTGGCAACGTTGTTGGTGACGACACCGCTGCCGGGCTTGGCGTTCATCATCGCCGGCATGTCCTTGGCACCGCGGCCGTCCAGCTTCTTGCCCTTGCTGCCGGCCTTGGCGATCTCGTCGACATAGGCATCGGCCTTGGGGAAGGGCGCCAGCGGTGGGCCGCTGGGGCTTTGCCACACGCCCCCCTCCACGTCGATCGAACCCAGCAGGCCGTTGAGTGCATACACCGCCATGGCTGCATAGGTTCCGCGCGGCGACATGGCCACGCCGGGGCCCATCCACACGACCACTCTGGGGGCGGCCTTGCCCATGGCGCGCGCCACGCGCTGGATCTGCGCCGCCGGTATCAACGACACCTGCTCGCCCCAGGCCGGCGTCTGGTTGCGCAGTTCAAGATTCCACCACTTCACCAGGCCGTAGCTCTCCTTCTCGGCGAACGCGGCCTCGTCGACGATCTGCCCAGCCACGAACAGGTTCTTGCCATCCTTGAAGTCGCCCACGAACTCGCGGTTCCACAACCCTTCGGTCAGCAGCACATGGGCGATCGCACCCGCCAGCGCACCATCCGTGCCGGGGCTGATGGGCAGCCATTCGTGCGCTTTCGCGGCCACGTTGGACAGGCGCGGATCCACCGCAATCACCGTGCCTCGCTTCACGATGTCCGGGAAGCGATTCATGGTGTTTGGCACCATGCGGTTGGACGCGAGCGGATCGGTGCCCCAGCACACCAGGCAGTTGGTCTTCTCAAGGTCATAGTCGCGGTAACCGAAGAAGCCCTGCGTCAGGCCCGGCCCCATCTTCTCGGCCTCGGCGCAGATGGCGCTGTGCGAGAAGTAGTTGCCGGTGCCAAACACCTTGGGCAAGGTGCCGTAGAGCAATTCGGTGGAGGTGGGTGAATAGCGCCCGCGCATGTACACCAGCTTGTGCGTTTCACCGGACTTGCGCAGCGCCATCATCTTCTCGGCCAAGGTGTCCAGCGCCTCGTCCCAGCTGATGGGCACGAACTTCGGATCGATGCCACGCCCCTTGACCGGGTTGGTGCGCTTCATCGGCACCTTGATGCGGTCGGGGTCGTACATCTGTTGCGGGATCAGATGCCCGCGCGGGCAGACGTAGCCGTGGTTGGTCTTGGAGAGCGGGTTGCCGCGCACCCGCGTGGCGCGTCCATCCTGCACCAGGATCTGGATCGCGCACCACTGCGTGCAGCCCTGGCAGGTACTGGCTACCCATTGCCCTTGGGCGGGGCGGGATGGCCTGGCCTGGCGCGGAATGAATGCGCTGGTGAGAGGGGCGGCGGCAGGTGCGGAAACGGATGCACAGCCGGTGGCCAGACAGCCGGCGGAAACGCCTGTGGCCATGATGAAGGTTCTTCTCGTCAGCCTCATAACGCACTCCTGTAGGGGCTCTGCACGTTGTCTACCGCTGACTGTCCTCCTCGCGGGAAATCGGCGATTGCCGTGGATCAAACGAAATTCGGGCGATCGGCAATGACCGAGTGCACCGGTCGGGCATGCGTGGCGCAGCTACCAAGCGGGCAGCGCCCGGCCGGCGCGGCAGGCACCAGTCCGGTGGACACTGCGTCCATGCGGCTGCCCGGCAGCCTGCACGGCACATCGCGAGAAAGGGCGGGGGCATGAGGATTTTCGGCATCGCCGGTCACTCCGGCATGGGCAAGACCACCTTGCTGGAACGTTTGATCCCAGAGATCCGCTCGCGCGGGCTGAGCGTCTCGCTCATCAAGCACAGCCACAAGAACATCGAGATCGACCACCCCGGCAAGGACTCCTTTCGCCTGCGCGAAGCCGGCTGCACGGAGGTGCTTTTGCTGGGCAAGGAGCGGTGGGCGCTGATGCACGAATTGCGCGCTCAGGCCGAGCCCGAGCTGGACTACTTGCTGGACCGTTTGCAGGCCTGCGATCTGGTGCTGATCGAAGGCTTCAAGAGTGGCGCATTCCCGAAGCTGGAGGTATGGCGCTCTGGCCTCGGAGTACGCAGCCTCTGGCCAGACTGGCCTGGCATCGTGGCCATCGCCTGCGATGCCCCATCGGCGGCGGCAGGCGTCCGGCGGCTGGATCTGATGGACACCCAGTCGATCGCCGATTTCGTGATGGCGCAGGCCGCTCAGCGCTGACGAAAGGACAGGAGGTTCGGCCTCAGGGCCGCAGCGGCGCCTTGCGCGGCATCTCGATGCGAAAGCGGCTACCCTGGCCGAGCTGGCTGCTCACCGTCAGGCTGCCGCCCAGCAGGCCGGTGACGATGTTGCGGCAGATCGACAGGCCCAGGCCCGAGCCGCCCTTGCCGAACTGGGTCGTGAAGAAGGGCTCGAACACGCGCGCGGCGGTCTCGGCGCTCATGCCCGCGCCATCGTCGCTGACGCTGATGCAGACGCGCTCGCCCTGGGCCTCGGCGCTGATGCGCAGCAGGCCGCCGTCGCGGCCCGCGAAGGCATGGCGCTCGGCGTTCTGGATCAGGTTGGTGACGACCTGCTCCAGCGGGCCGGGATAGCTGTCGCATAGCAGGCCGGCGGGCACGTCCAGCTCGATGCGCCAGGCCTGCGTCTTCAGCATCGGCCCGAAGGCGCGCACCAGGTCACCGAGCGCCACGCCCAGATCGAAACTGCGGCGCGCCTCGCTGGTGCCGTCGATCGCCACCTGCTTGAAGCTGGCGATCAGCTCGCTGGCGCGCCGGGTCGAATGCAGCACCAGCTCGCTCAGCTCCAGGCCCACCTGGATGAACTCGTTCATCGCGCTGCGCGACATGCTGCGGCCCGCGGCGGCCTTGGCCAGGGCCTGCAGGCGGTCGTGCAGCGCCGAGGCCGCGATCATGGCATTGCCGATCGGCGTGTTCAGCTCATGCGAAACCCCCGCCACCAGCGAGCCCAGCGAGCTGAGCTTCTTGGCCTCCACCAGCTCGTCCTGGGTGCGGCGCAGCTGGTCCAGCGCCTCCTCCAGGTGCTGGGTGCGCTTGGCCACGCGCTGCTCGAGATTGCGGCTCAGGTCCAGCACCTGCAGGTACTGGCGCTTCTTGCTGTCGGCCAGGCCGGCGGCGATCGCCGCGCCCAGCGCCACCACGGCGCTCAGGCTCACCGCGCCGACCCAGGCGCTTTCGCGCCCGGCCTTGGCGGCGGCCGGCTCCATCGCCGCCAGCATGGTGAAGGCCAGGATGCTCAGCGCGGCCATGGCCCAGGCCTGGCGCTTGCCCAGCATCCAGCCGGCCAGCATCAGCAGCAGCGGGCAGGCGTAGAGGCCGCTGTAGCCGAGACCCGGGTGCAGCAGCGCGCCCGTCATCAGCACCGCCCAGATGCCCCACAGCAGGGCCATCACCGCGGCGCGCATGCGCTGCCGCGCGATCAGGCGCAGCGTCACGCCCACCAGCAGGGCGATCGCCAGGTTGTCCCAGGCGCGCCACTGGCTGCCGGCCGGCTGCACCCAGAGCGTGTGCAGGCCCAGCGCGATCATCGCGGCCAGCACCAGGCGCAGAAAGATGCGCAGGAAACGCTCGCTGTGCGGGCCGAAGTAGAACTCGGCCGTGCCAGGGTCGTCGATGGCGGGGGGCTTGGGCTGGTGCATGCTGAGGTCAACTGGGTACTAGCTTGCCTGAGCAAGCATGCTATAGGCTGACGGGCGCCGGCGGGGCCAGGTGTTGCTTCGAGGGTCAACGCGCTGGCGCCGCGGCGGCGCATCCGTTCTACTGGCCGGGCCGCTTTGCAACGTGAGGGATAAAGCCATGACGCGTCGCACGCTGGGGGGCTTTGCGCTGATCTGGCTGCTGGCCAGTGCCGGCGCCATCTGGCTGTGGAGCCAGCGCGCCGAGGTCTCCATGCTGGAGCGCCTGGATCAGTGGAGCCTGGACGCGCAGACCCTGTGGCGCGGGCCGCTGGCGCCCGACGCGGCGCAGCCCATCGTGCTGGTGAGCGTCGATGACGCCAGCCTGCAGCGCCTGGGCGGCGCGCTGCCCGACCGTGCCGCGCTGGCCGCGGCGGTGACGCGCCTGCATGCCGCCGGCGCGCGCGCGATCGCGCTCGACATCCTCCTGCTGGAGGCCTCCAAGGGCGAGCACGCGGCCGACGACGCGCGGCTGGCAGCGGCGATGCGCGCCGCCGGCCGGGTGCTGATTCCCTTCGCCCTGCCGGACCAGCCCGGCCAGGGCGCCGATGCGGCGCCCAGCCCCAAGCTGCTGGCCCAGGCCTTCATGCATTACAGCGAACCCGCGGCCGAGCAGCGCCTGGCCCGGCATGGCTACCAGCCCGCGCAGCTGCTGGCGCCGCTGCCGGCGCTGGCCGAGGCGGCCGCGGCCCTGGGCCATGTGAGCGCGCCCCGCAGCAGCGATGGCAGCCTGCGCTGGGATTTCCCGGCGCTCAGCCTGGGCGGCGAGGTCTATCCCTCGCTGGCCCTGCGCCTGGCGGTGCAGGCGCGCGGGCTGGACTGGCGCGCGGCCGGGGTGCGCTTTGGCGAGGCTGTCGAGGCGGGGCCGCTGCGCGTGCCGCTGGACGAGCTTTCGCGCCTGTGGGTCAACTACTACGGCCCGGCCGGCCAGTTCGAGCGCGTCAGCTTCATCGAGCTGATGGACGGCCGGGTGGCGCCGGCGCGCCTGGCCGGCCGCATCGCCATCCTGGGGGTGTCGGCGCTGGGCGCGGGCGACCATTTCCCCAGCCCCTTCGACGCCGGCCTGCCGGGCGTGGAGCGCCTGGCCACCGTGGTGGACAACATGCTCAGCGGCCGCGCCCTGCAGCGCCCGCGCTGGGCCGGCGCGGCCGAGCTGGCCGCGATGCTATGCCTGCCGGGCCTGGCGGTGGGTCTGCTGGCTTGGTGGCCGCCGCGGCGCGCGCTGCCGGCCCTGCTGCTGCTGGCGCTGGCCCTGCTGGCGCTGGCGCAGGCGCAGTTCGCGCAGCAGCAGCGCATCTTCTCGCTCGCCTTTCCGGCCCTGGCCCTGGGGGCGGCCTGCCTGGGCGCCATCAGCCTGCGCGCCGGCGTCGAGCTGGCGCGCAAGCGTGCGGCGCTGCAGGCCCTGCAGGCCAGCGAGCAGCGCTATGCGCTGGCGGCGCAGGGCGCCAACGACGGGCTGTGGGACTGGGATCTGCGCAGCCAGCGGGTCTATTACTCGGCGCGCTGGCTGGCGCTGATGGGGCTGGACGAGGCCCAGGCCGGCCACGCCATGGCCGCCTGGACCCTGCCGCTGGACGAGGCCGGGCGGCGCGCGTTCGAGGCCGAGCTGCAGGCGCATCTGCAGGGGCGCAGCCTGCAGTTCCACCATGTGCTGCACTTCAGCCAGGGCGGGCTGGAGCGCTGGCTGCTGGCGCGCGGCGTCGCCACCCGGGAGGGCGGCCAGGCGCAGGGCCGGGTGGCGCGCATGGCGGGCTCGCTCACCGACATCAGCGAGGCGCGCCGCCTGCAGCAGCAGATCAGCTTCGACGCGCTGCACGACCGCCTCACCGGCCTGGCCAACCGCGCGCTGTTCCGCGAGCAGCTGCAGCAGCTGCTGGCGCAGCAGCCTGGCACCGGCCTGCTGCTGCTGGGCCTGGATGAGTTCCGCGCCTTCAACGAGGAACATGGCACGCTGGCCGGCGATGCGGCGCTGCGCGAAACGGCGGCGCGGCTGCGCGCGCTGATCGGCGAGCAGGGCCTGCTGGCGCGCCTGGGCGGCGACGAGTTCGGCCTGGCGCTGGCCTGCGGCCCCAACGAGCGCCTGCCGGCCCAGGCGCTGGCCTGCCTGGAGTCGGGCCTGCGCCTCGCGGAGGGTCAGGTCTTGCGCCTGAGCGCCTGTGTCGGCTGGGCCCATGCCAGCCAGGGGCCGCAGCAGGCCGACGAGCTGCTGGCCGCCGCCGAGGGCGCGCTGGCGCATGCCAAGGCGGCCGGGCCGGGGCATGCCCACAGCTTCGACCCGGCCGAGCAGCTGGTCGAGCAGTCGCGCCGCTGGATGCGCGAGCAGATCGACCTGGCGCTGGCCGCGGGCGACCAGTTCCAGCTGCATTACCAGCCCTTTGTGCGCCTGGCCGATCGCAGCCTGCTGGGCTTCGAGGCCTTGATACGCTGGCGCCACCCGAGCAAGGGCCTGGTGATGCCGGGCGACTTCATCCCGGTGGCCGAGGAGAGCGGCCAGATCGCCGCGATCGGCCGCTGGACCCTGCTGGAGGCGGCCGCCCAGCTGCGCCGCTGGCATGCGCTGGGCTTTCGCGGCGAGATCGCGGTGAACCTCTCCGGTGTGCAGCTGGCGCGCGATCTGGAGCTGATGGCGGACGCGCGTGCCACCCTGGCGGCGCTGGGCGAGGTGCCGGTGCGGCAGCTCAAGCTGGAGGTCACCGAGAGCATGGCGATGGCCCATCCGCAGCGTAGCGCCGAGCTGCTGCAGGAGCTGGCCGGCCTGGGCTTCAAGCTCTCGATCGACGACTTCGGTACCGGCTATTCATCGCTGGCCTATCTGCACCGCTTCCCCTTCGACACGCTCAAGGTGGACCGCAGCTTCGTGATCCGGCTGGCGGCCGGGCGCGAGGCGCAGGAGATCGTGCGCACCATCGTCGGCCTGGCGCTGGCGCTGGGCAAGCAGACCCTGGCCGAGGGTGTGGAAGACGAGGCGCAGGCGGCGCTGCTGCAGCAGCTGGGCGTGCAGGTGGGGCAGGGCTGGCTGTTTGCCAAGGCGCTGCCGGCGGCCGAAGCCGAGCGCTGGGTGGAGGCGGCGGTGGCGGCAGCGGTGGTGGCGGCGCTTCAGCGGTAGAGGTTGTTCGCGTCCGCGGCCAGGGTGCTGAACAGGCGCGGCTGCTGTTGCCGCCGGCCCGCGCTGACGGCCAGGGCCTGGGCCGCGGTGAAGCGCTGGGCGGCCTCGAAAGCGGGCTGGACCTGGCCCTGGAAATGCGCCAGGTAGTCGAAGAAGGCCTGGGTGAAGAAGCTGCCGCGCAGCGCCCGCTGCGGATCCAGCGGGCTGCTGAATTGCCCCGGCCGCACCGGTGGCCCCAGGCTTTCCTGGCCCTCGCTGGTGGCGGTGATGAATGCATAGCCGCCCGCGGGGGCATCGGCGCTCCAGGCCGCCAGCGAGACGCTCTCCACATCGACGCGGCCGCCGTTGGCGCGCAGCATCTGGCCGCGGCTGTCGGCGTCCATGTCGGTCAGCATGTCGCCGCTGTAGCAGGTGTCCACCAGCACGCGGGTGACGCGGCTGGGCTGGCGCGCCAGCTGCTGCACCAGCCGGTCGTGCACCGAGCTGGCCTGCAGCCTGAGCAGGTACTCGGTGGCATCGCGGCTGGGGGTGCCGCCGACGTCGCCGGAATCGTAGGCGGCGATCGACATGCGGTGCTGGCCCGGCCCCTTGGGCGAGGGCAGGGGCGGGTTGCCATGGCTGGAGATGTAGAGGAACAGGCTGTCGGCCGGCCCGAGTCGCTCGCCCATGCGCAGCAGCGCGGCCTCGATGGCGGCCTTGTTGGCCTGCGCGCCCAGCAGGGCGCTGACCTCGTAGCCGGCGCGCCCCAGCTGGGTGGCCACCAGGCGCGCATCGTCCTCGCCCTGGATGGGGCGCAGGTGGGCGCTGTCCATGAACTCGTTGATGCCCACCACCAGGGCCAGCTTGCGGCTGCCGGCCGGCTGGGCCTGGCGCCGCGCCGCCGCCAGCCGGCGCGCATGCTCGGCGATCGCCTCGCCGGCCGCGCGCTCCCAATGCCGCTGCTGCACCTCGGCCGGATAGCGCGGCGAGCAGGACTTCAGGCCGACGATGGATTGCACGACCAGGAAGGCGCGCTCCACCTCGTCTTCATCGCGGTAGCGCCCCAGCAACTGCACGCGGCCGACGTTGTCGCGCGCCACGCCGGCCTCGGCCAGGCCATGCTCGCGCAGCTTGAGCCGGATGCGCTCGATGAGCGGCTCCGGCACCTGGTAGCCCTGGTAGCCGCTCTGGTAGCCAGGCATCTGCGGGCTGGCGCAGCCGCCCAGCAGCAGGGTTAGCGTGGTGCCGGTGAACTGGCGGCGCCGCATCGCTAGGGCCTGTTAATACTACGTTTGCCCGTGCGAACGGGGCCGGCAGGGCCCAGGTCTAGGCGGACGACGCAGCCCAGGCTTTCTGCCTGGGCAAGGAGTTCAACGACGAGATGGGCCCTGCCAGCCCCGTTCCCTTCGGGTTGCCACCAGAAAAGCCGTGCACGTCGTTGCAAAGCCTCGCCGGGGGAGTGACCCCGGCTTCGGTTTGCGCCTAGTTCACGGCTTTTCTGGTGGCAACGCATCGGGCAAACGTAGTGTTAACAGGCCCTATTCGACCTGCACCGTGGCGCTCAGCATGCGCGCCGGCAGGCCGGCGGCGGCGACGCTGAACTCGTAGCGGTAGGCCACGCCCACCGGCACCTCCTTGGGGATGGGCAGGCGCGCCAGGTCCAGGCTTTCGCCGGGCGCCAGCACGCGGGTCTCGCGCGCATGGCCGGTGAAGGCCAGCGCCTGCTCCTTGCCGTCGGCGATCGCGAACAGCCGGCGTTCGATCAGCACTTCGGCCTCGTCGCCCTGCGGGGTCAGCAGCACGAAGGCGCTGCGGATTTCCAGGCTCTCGCCGGCGCGCACGCGGCTCGGCATGTCCAGCGCGCGCAGCAGCAGCAGCGGGCCCGTCTCGGGCCGGTAGCCGGTCTCGGCGATGGCGCGCGCATAGTCGGCGCCGCGCTGCAGCTGCGAGGCGGGGATCCAGTCGGGATGCTGTTCGTAGCAGGCGCCGGCGGCCTTGAACCAGGCGCTGGCCAGGCCCATGCTGGCACCGCCGCCGACGCTGAGCGTCAGCTGGCGGCCTTCGCTGCGGCGTTCTTCACGTGGCTCCTGGCGGCGCGACAGCAGGGCCGAGCCCAGCTTGCCCAGGGCGCCGAGCGCGGCCCCCTTGACGCTGGCGGCGCGCTGCTGCTCGGCAATGCAGCCGTCCAGGGCCTGGGTGACGGATTCCTGCGCCCAGCCGCCGGGTGGCAGGAGGGCCAGCAACAGCGCTGCGTTCCGGAAGCTGGGCATCGGTGGATCTCCGCGAGCAGTTAGCTGATTCTGCGGCCTGCGGCGCGCTTGTGCGGGCTTAGACTGAAGCCATCGGTCCAGCCAAGGAGCAAAAATGCGCAGCTTGTTGTTGATCCTGAGCCTGCTGGGCGGGGCCGCCCTGGCCGAGCCGGTGTGCGAGGTGGCGGCCCTGGTGGGTGAGGTCCAGGTGCAGGATGCGGCCGGCACGCGCAGCCTGCGCGCCGGCGAACGCCTGGAGCCCGGCGCCGAGCTGCGCAGCGGGCCGCAGGCGCGCGTGCGGCTGCGTTTCATCGATGGTTCCACCCTGGTGCTGGCGGATCGCAGCCAGCTGCGCATCGAGCGCTTCGTGCAGGGGCCGGGCCAGCCGCGCGAGGCCGCCCTGCTGCTGCAGCTGGGCCTGATCGGCCAGCAGGTCAAGCCGGCCGCCGGCGGCAGCTGGCGCGTGCGCACGCCCACCGCGGTGACGGCGGTGCGCGGCACGGAATTCAGCGTCGAGGTGGCCGGCGACCTGGCCACCGCCGTGCATGTGAGCAGCGGCGCGGTGGCGGTGGAGCCGCTGGCGGCCGAGCCAGAACCTGCCATTGATGATGCGGCCAGCGCCCCCTACAGCAGCAAGGCGCCGGCGCTCGGCAAGCCGCGCAAGCCCAGGCCGGTGCTGCTGCAGGCGGCGCGCAACGGCACGCGCTGCGATGCCCAGGGCCAGTGCAGCGAGGCCGCGGCCTGGTCGGCCGAGCGCGTGCAGCAGATCCAGCAGCGCCTGGGTGGTTTCTGATTAACAAGGATTGTTTCCAATGACATTGAAGTTCGCAGGGCCGGCGGCCTGGGTGGCCGCCGGTCTGGCCCTGGCCTTGCTGGTGCCCGTTCCGCCTGCCTGGGCGGCTGCCAAGCCGGCGGCGCCAGCCGTCAGCACGGCCAAACAGCCCGCCAAGCGCAGTGCCACGCCGCTGCTGCCGCCACCACGCGCCGAGTTCGTGCGCGAGCTCGGCGGCATCTCGGAATACCGCCTGCCCAACGGGCTGCAGATCCTGCTCTTCCCCGACGAGGCGCAGAGCACCACCACCGTCAACATCACCTACCGGGTCGGCAGCCGGCATGAATCGCAGGGCGAGTACGGCATGGCGCATCTGCTCGAGCACATGGTGTTCAAGGGCACGCCCGCGCACCAGGACATCGCCGGCGAGCTGGCCGCGCGCGGCGTGCGCTTCAACGGCAGCACCACCACCGACCGCACCAACTACTTCGCGTCCTTCAATGCCAGCGAGCCGACGCTGGACTTCATGCTGCGGCTGGAGGCCGACCGCATGCTCAATGCTTTCATCGCCAAGGCCGATCTCGACAAGGAGATGAGCGTGGTGCGCAACGAGTTCGAGCGCGGCGAGAACAACCCCAACCAGGTGCTGTTCCAGCGCGTGCAGGCGGTGGCCTATGACTGGCATGCCTATGGCCACTCGACCATCGGCCCGAAGAGCGATATCGAGAACGTGCCGATCGAGAACCTGCAGGCCTTCTACCGGCGCTATTACCGGCCCGACAACGCCACCCTGCTGGTGGCCGGGCGCTTCGAGCCGGAGGCGGTGCTGCAGCGCATCGCCGGCATCTACGGGCCCTTGCCGCGCCCGGCCGCGCCGCTGCGTGAGCCCTACACGGTGGAGCCGGCCCAGGATGGCGAGCGCAGCGTGGTGGTGCGCCGCGTGGGCGGGCAGCCGATGCTGATGGTGCAGTACCACGTGCCGGCCGCGGCGCATGCGGATTCGGCGCCGCTGATGGTGCTGGGCATGCTGATGTCGCTGCAACCCAGCGGCCTGCTCTACAAGGAGCTGGTGGAAAGCAAGCTGGCGCTGGCCGCCGGCCTGGGCGGCATGGGCGGGCAGGGGCCGGGCGCGGTGCGGGCCTTCGTGGCGCTGGGGCCGGATGCCGATGCGGCCAAGGTGGAGCAGCGCCTGCTGGAGCTGCTGGAGGGGCGTGCCGGCAAGCCCTTCGACGAGGCGGAGCTGCAGCGCGTGCGCGAGCTGGCGCTGCTCTCCTACCGCGAGCAGATGAAGCGGCCCGAGGCCCTGATCCAGCAGATCTCGTCCCTGCTGGGCGCGGGCGACTGGCGCCTGCTGTTCCAGCTGATGGAGGACCTGCCGCGCGTCACGCTGGACGATGTGGAGCGGGTGCGCCGCGCCTATCTGCGCCCGGCCAACCGCACGCTGGGGCGCTATCTGCCGGCCAAGCAGGTCGAGCGCGTCGAGATCCCCGCCGCACCGGCGCTGGACGAGCGCCTGGCGCATCTGCAGGGCCCGCCCAAGCTCGAGGAGGGCGAGCGCTTCGACCCCACGCCGGCGCTGCTGGAGGCACGCACCGAGCGCCGCCAGCTGCCCAGCGGCATGCGCCTGCAGGTTCTCAACAAGCGCACGCGCGGCAATACCGTGCTGCTGCAGCTGCAGCTGCGCTGGGGCGAGCGCCAGGCCATGAAGCCGCTGCGCGGCGGCGATCTGGTGGATGACCTGCTCACCGAGGGCAGCGCGACGCTGGACAAGCAGAAGCTGCGCGACGAGTTGGTGCGCCTGAAGGCGGGCCTGCGCGTGGTCGGCGGCGCGCAGGGCGCCACGCTCTACCTGAGCGCCGAGCGCGACACCTTGCTGGAGGCGCTGCAGCTGGCCGCCGATGTGCTGCAGCATCCGGCCCTGCCCGCGGATGCCTTCGAGCGCATCCGGCAGGCCGGCCTGGCCGCGCTGCGCGGCTCGCGCGAGGAGCTGGAAACCAAGCGCCAGGAGGCCACCAGGCTGCACTACAACCAGGCACGCGGCGTGGGCTTCGGCGACGCCGACTACCTGCCCAGCGTGGAGGACCGGCTCGCGCGCCTGCAGGCCATCACGCTGGACGAGGTGCGCGCCTTCCACGCCGAGTTCTGGTCGGCCAACGAGGCGCAGGTGGCGGTGGTGGGCGCGCTGCCCGCGGGCCTGGACGAGGCACTGGAGCGCCTCTTCGGCGGCTGGAAGAAGCCGCAGGCGCCGCGCTTCGTGCGCCATTTCTCCAGCCATGTGGCGATCCCTGCGGCGCGTTTCGACGTGAGCGTGCGCGACAAGGCGAATGCCAGCCTGCGCATGGATCAGCGCTTCGCGTTGAACCAGAAGGATGCCGACTACCTGCCCATGCTGCTGGCCGTACACATCTTCGGTGGCGGCGGCATCGAGAGCCGCTTGTCGGAGCGGGTGCGCCAGAAGGAGGGGCTCAGCTATGGCGTGGGCGCCTCGCTTGAAAGCAGCTACTGGGGCCAGGAGGGCGGGCTGGTGATCAGCGGCAGCTTCGCGCCGCAGAACCGCGAGCGCGTGCTGGCGCTGGTGCACGAGGAGCTGGCGCGCATGACGCGCGATGGCGTCAGCGCCGCCGAGCTGGCACGCGCCAAGACGGCGCTGCTGCAGGCCGCGCTGCAGGCGCGCGCCAACGAGGGCCAGCTGGCCGGCCAGCTGAACGCGCTGGGCGAGGACGGCCGCAGCTGGCTGGCCGAGCAGGAGGAGGAGACGCGCCTGCAGGCGGCGACGCTGGCGCAGGTGAACGCCGCCTGGCGCCGGCTGGTGAAGCCCGAGGGCTTCGTGATCAGCACCGCCGGCGACTTTGACAAGAAGCCTTAAGCCATGCCCTGGTGGCGCAGCAGGGCGTCGATCTGCGGCTCGCGGCCGCGGAAGGCCTTGAAGTTCTCCATCGCGCTGCGCGCGCCGCCCATCTCCAGCACGTTCTTCAGGTAGCGCTCGCCGGTGGCGGCGTTGAACACGCCCTCCACCTCGAAGGCGCTCCAGGCGTCGGCGCTCAGCACCTCGGCCCATTTGTAGCTGTAATAACCCGCCGAGTAGCCGCCCGCGAAGATGTGCGAGAAGCTGTGCTGGAAGCGGTTGAAGGCGGGCGGCGGGTTCACCGCCACCTCGGCGCGCACCTCGTCCAGCAGCTGCTGGATCCTGGCCTCGCTGCCGGCCTCGGCATGCAGGCGCATGTCGAACAGCGAGAACTCGATCTGGCGCAGCGTCTGCAGGCCGGACTGGAAGTTCTTGGCCGCCGTCATCTTGTCGAACAGGGCGCGCGGCAGCGGCGCGCCGCTGTCCACATGGGCGGAGAGCTGCTGCAGCACCTCCCACTCCCAGCAGAAGTTCTCCATGAACTGGCTGGGCAGCTCCACCGCATCCCATTCCACGCCCGAGATGCCCGACACGCCCAGCTCGTTGACCTGGGTGAGCAGGTGGTGCAGGCCATGGCCGGACTCGTGGAACAGCGTCGTCACATCGTCATGCGTGAGCAGCGCAGGTCTTTCATTGCCGTTCTGGCCAGACGGTGATGCGAAGTTGCACACCAGTTGGGCCACCGGCAGCTGTTGCCGGCCCTCGGGCCGGGCCCAGCGGCTGCGCACCTCGTCCATCCAGGCGCCGGGGCGCTTGCCCGGGCGCGCGTACAGGTCCAGGTAGAACTGGCCGATGGTCTGCTGCGCGCGCTCCAGGCGGTAGAACTTGACGCTCTCGTGCCAGACCTCGGCGCTGTCCTCGACGATGCGCACATTGAAGACGCGCTCGATGATGTCGAACAGGCCCTGCAGCACGCGCGGCGCGGTGAGGTATTGGCGCACCTCCTGGTCGCTGAAGGCGTAGCGAGCCTCCTTCAGCTTCTCGCCGTAATAGGCATGGTCCCAGGCCTGCATGTCGGCGCATCCCTGGTCGATGGCGAACTGGCGCAGCTCGGCCAGGTCCTGCTGCGCAAACGGCCTGGCCTTGGCGGCCAGCTCGCGCAGAAACTCCAGCACCTGGGCGGGCGAGTCGGCCATCTTGGCCACCAGCGAGGCATCGGCAAAGCTCGCGTAGCCCAGCAGCTGCGCCTCTTCCTGGCGCAGCGCCAGCAGCTCCCGCATCAGCGCGCTGTTGTCCAGCTCGGGCTTGGCGCCGAGTTCGCTGGCACGCGTGACATAGGCGCGGTAGATGGTCTCGCGCAGCGCCCGGTTGCTGCAGTACTGCATCACCGGCAGGTAGCAGGGGAAGTGCAGGGTGATCTTGTGGCCGTCCTTGCCCTCGGCCTGGGCCGCGGCGCGCGCGTTCGCCACCACATCGGCCGGCACGCCCTCCAGCTCATCGGCCGTGGCGAAATAGGCGAAGCCATCGGTGGCGTCCATCACATGCTCGGAGAACTGCTGGCCCAGCTCGGCGCTGCGCTCCTGGATGGCGGCAAAGCGCGCCTTGGCCTCGCCCTGCAGCTCGGCGCCGGACAGCACGAAGTCGCGTATCCACAGCGTCAGCGCGCGCTGGCGCGCCGGGTTCAGGCCGGCCGCATTGGCGTGGATGGCCTTGTATTTGGCAAAGAGCTTTTCGTCGGCGCCCAGGCTGGTATAGAACTCGGTCACCGCCGGCAGCATGGCGTTGTAGGCCTCGCGCAGCTCGGGCGTGTTGGCCACGGCGTTGAGATGGCCCACCGCGCCCCAGGCATGCGAGAGCCGCTCGGTGGCTACGCTCAGCACGGCTTCCAGCGCGTCGTAGTCGGCCGGCGTGGCATCGGCGGTGGCCGTGGCGAGGGCCTGCTGGGCCTGCTCCAGCAAGGCGGAGATGGCCGGCTGGATGTGCTCGGGGCGGATCTGCGCGAATGGCGGCAGGGCGGTGTTGGCGAGAAGAGGGTTGCTCATGGGCTCAGCGATTCGCAGCGGCGCAGCGTTCGGCCGACTCTAGCGTGTTGACCAGCAGCATGGTGATGGTCATGGGGCCGACCCCGCCCGGCACCGGGGTGATCCAGCCGGCCACCTGCTTCACGCCCTCGAAGTCCACGTCGCCGCAGAGCTTGCCTTCGTCGTTGCGGTTCATGCCCACGTCGATCACCACCGCGCCGGGCTTGACCATGTCCTTGGTCAGCACATTGCGCTTGCCCACCGCGGCCACGACCACGTCGGCCTGGCGCGTCATCGCGGCCAGGTCGGCGGTGCCGCTGTGGCAGATGGTCACGGTGGCGTTCGCTTGCAGCAGCATCATCGCCATCGGCTTGCCGACGATATTGCTGCGGCCGATCACCACCGCATGCTTGCCGCGCAGATCCTGCATGCCGATGCTCTCCAGCATCTTCATGCAGCCATAAGGGGTGCAGGCCTTGAAGCCTTGCTCGCCCACCATCAGCGCGCCGGCGCTGGCGACGTGGAAGCCGTCCACGTCCTTCTCGGGCGAGATCGCCTCGATGACCTTGTGGTCGTCGATGTGCTTGGGCAGCGGCAGCTGCACCAGGATGCCGTGGATGCTGGGGTCGTTATTGAGCGCCTCGACGCGCGCCAGCAGCTCGGCCTCGCTCATCGTGGCCTCGTACTTCTCCAGCACCGAGTGCAGGCCGGCGTCCTCGCAGGCCTTGACCTTGTTGCGCACATAGACCTGGCTGGCCTGGTTGTCGCCCACCAGCACCACCGCCAGGCCGGGCTTGAGCCCCTTGGCCGTGAGCGCCGCGGCGCGCTGCGCCACCTCGGCGCGGAGTTGCTTGGAGAGGGCGTTGCCGTCGATCAGTTGGGCGGTCATGGTGAGGACTCCTTGGAATGCAAAAGGCCGCTGAACAATCAGCGGCCTCGGATGGGGGCAGGTCTTGTCAGGCCTTGGCGGGTGCGCCCAAGGCAATCTTGAGCAGGTCGGCCACGGTGTTGGCGTTCAGCTTCTCCATGATGTTGGCGCGGTGCGCCTCCACCGTCTTGATGCTGATGCCCAGATCGTCGGCGATCTGCTTGTTGAGGCGGCCGGCGACGATGCGCTCCAGCACCTGGGCCTCGCGGGTGGTGAGGCGCGAGAGCAGGGCGTCGCGGCTGGCGGCTTCCTGGTGGCTGGAGAAGGCGTCGCGCGCCTGGTCGAGCATGCGCTCCACCAGGGCCAGCAACTCGTCTTCCTTGAAGGGCTTCTCGATGAAGTCCATCGCGCCCTTCTTCATGGTCTGCACCGCCATCGGCACGTCGCCATGGCCGGTGATGAAGACCACGGGCAGCGGGCTGCGGCGTTCCAGCAGGCGGTCCTGCAGCTCCAGGCCGCTCATGCCTTCCATGCGGATGTCGGCAATCAGGCAGGCCACTTCGCGCGGGTCGTAACGGCTCAGGAACGACTCGGCGGAGTCAAAGCACTTGACGCGGTAGTCCTTGCCCTCCAGCAGCCATTGCAGGGAATCGCGCACGGCTTCGTCATCATCGACAACGTAGACGTTGCCCTTCTTAGGAATCAGGCTCATGGTGTCGCAGCAGTGTTCAGGGCGGGTCCCGAGGGTTCGGGACGGGATAGTTCGACGGGGATGGTGAAGGCGAACCTGCACCCCACGATGGAGGCGCCATTGTAGAGGTTCTCGGCACGGATCCGGCCGTGGTGGGACTCCACGATAGACCGGCATAACCCTAAGCCAATGCCCATGCCATCGGACTTGGTGGAGAAAAAGGCCTCGTACATGCGCTCGATCACCTCATCGGGCAAACCCGGCCCCATGTCGGTGACGGAGAACTCGATATTGCCGCCCAACTCGGCCGTGTGCTTGGGCACCACGCGCAGCTCGATATGGCGGCGCGAGACCGGCAGCGCGGCGTTGTCGATCGCCTCGGCGGCGTTCTTCAGCAGGTTCATCAGCACCTGCTCGATCAGGATCGGGTCCACCATCAGGGTGGGCAGGCGCTGCGCCACATAGGTGTGGATGGCCACGTTGCGGCGGCGCAGCTCGATGCCGGCCAGCTCCACCGCGTCCTCGACGATGGCATGCGCGCTGGAGGCCTGGCGCTGCGGTTCGCTGCGCTTCACGAAGTTGCGGATGCGGTGGATGATCTGGCCGGCGCGCTGCGCCTGCTTGGCGGTCTTCTCCAGTGCGGCCAGCAGATCGTCCTTCTGGATCGCGTCGTTGCGCACGCGCGAGACCATGCCGTTGCAGTAGTTGGTGATGGCGGTGAGCGGCTGGTTCAGCTCATGCGCCACGCTGGAGGCCATCTCGCCCATGGTCATCAGGCGGCTGGTGACCTGGGCCTTCTCGGCCTGCTGGGCGGCCTGCTCCTCGGCGCGGCGGCGCGCGGTGATGTCGGTGGCGATCAGCATCTGCGCGAGGCGGCCGTCGGTCCACTGCAGGTAGCGGGCGCGCACGTCAAACCACATCTCCAGGCCCTCGATATAGACCTCGCGCGGGTCCGAGCCCACCTCGGTGAGATGCTGGGCCGGCAGGCCGGAATAGTCGTCCACCTCGTCGTCGGCGTCGGGATCGTCCTTGCTGCGGCTCAGCTGGCTGCCGGCCAGCATGGCATGGCCCTTGGGGTCGGCGCCGAACCAGAGCCGGTAGCTGCGGTTCGCGAACAGCAGCTCGCCCTGCTGGACGGACAGCACCGAGACCGCCGCGTCCAGCCCCTCTAGCACGGTGGTGAAGCGCTCGTGCGAGGCGCTGAGCTGGTCGCGCACGCGCTTGGCCTCGGTGATATTGGTCATCGAGGTCATCCAGCCGCTCTGCTTGCCCTTGGGGTCGATCAGGGGCGAGACATACATGCGGGCGTCGAAGATGGTGCCGTCCTTGCGCATCACCTTGACCTCGGCGCCGCCGGCCGGGCTGCGGCCGTGGATCTCCTGCTGCAAGAGGCGCGCGTTCTCTTCGAAGCGGTCCGGCGGCCAATAGGGGAAGGGCGGCTTGCGGCCGATCAGCTCGGCCTCGGAGAAGCCGGTCATGGCGCAGAAGGCCGGGTTCACATAGGAGATGCGCGAGTCCATGTCCATGGCGCGCATGCCGGTGAGCATGGAGTTCTCCATGGCGCGGCGGAAATTCGTCTCGTTGGCCAGCGCGGTCTGGAACTGCATGCGCCGGCGCATGTGCTTCCAGGTGCCCAGCAGCATCCACACCGTCAGCACCGAGAGGGCCACCACCATCCAGAACAAGGTGTTGCTGATCAGGCCGATCGAGGTGCGGTAGCCCTGGCCGCGCAGCACCAGGCCGTTGAGCGCCGGCGCCAGCGGCACCTCGGAGACGATGGAGGCGCGCTTGATGCGCTGGCCCGGCATCGGGGTGACGGTGGAGGCCATCACCTGCTCGCGTGCGTCCAGCACCGAGACCGCATGGCGGCCCGCCACCTCGGTGGGCACGTAGTAGCGCAGCAGGGCCTCGATCGAGTATTCGGCGATCAGCACACCGGCAAAGCCGGTGCGGTCGATCAGCGGCACCTGCACCTGGAACACCGAAGTGCTGTTGTTGTCGGTGAAGGGCTGTGAATAGACCACCTGGCGCCGTTCCTTGGCGGCCTGGAAGGCGATCTCGGGGGCGGTGCCGGGGTTGCCGCTGGGCATGGAGGGGTCGCCGCCGTCCAGCACCATCAGGTTCTCGGCCTGGAAGCCGGCGCCGCTGACGCTGGCGCGGCGGTCGCGCCGGTTCGTCAGCCAGGTCACATGGGTGACCTCGGGGCGTTCGCGCGCGAAGGCGCGCGCCTGCACGCCAAATTCCTGCGGGTCGATGGCGCGCGTGACGATGTCGCGCGCGATCACCACCAGCTTTTCCTGGTTCTCGTTCAGGCGCACGCGGATCTGCTGCTGGGCGATCTCGGTATCGCGCTTGACGGCCTCGGCCTCTCGTTCGATTTCCTCGTTGCGCAGGTACCAGAAGGCCAAGATGATGGCCGCCAGGAACAGCATCACCGAGACCAGCGGGCCCAGGGTGGCAAAGCGGTCCTGGCGCGAGGGCGACTGGCGCCGCCACCAGGTGGCGGCCAGGCGTTGCAGCGGCGTGAGCGTGCGGCGCAAGGCGCCCTTGAAATCGAAACGGGAAAGCATGGCCCGATTATCCCGGCGCGCGCGCCGCCGGCCCAGCGAGCAATCCCTTTGATTTCATTATGTGAAACCTACTCGCACGATTTGGAATTTCAGAAAGCTTGTGAGAAACTCGCGCCGGAAAATTTCGACGCAGGATTTAGGAGACAACATGTCCGCGCAGCCTCAGTCTTTTCTCGGCGCCGCCGCCAATGACACCGACGCTCTCGAAACCAAGGAATGGCTGGACGCCCTGTCCGCCGTGATTGGTGAGGAAGGGGGCGAGCGCGCTCACTTCCTGCTCGAGACCCTCATCGACCATGCCCGCCAGGCCGGCATCGACGTGCCCTTCTCGGCCCATACGGCCTACGTCAACACCATCCCCACCGACCAGGAAGAGCGCTTCCCCGGCGACATCGACATCGAGGAGCGCCTGCGCGCCTATATGCGCTGGAACGCGATGGCGATGGTGGTGCGCGCCAACCGCCTGAACCCCGACGACGGCGGCGACCTGGGCGGCCACATCTCCAGCTTCGCCTCGCTGGCCACCATGCTGGGCTGCGGCTTCAACCATTTCTGGCATGCCGACGATGGCGCGCATGGCGGCGACCTGCTCTATATCCAGGGCCACAGCGCGCCCGGCATCTATGCGCGCGCCTTCCTGGAAGGCCGCATCAGCGAGGAGCAGCTGCTGTCCTTCCGCCAGGAGGTCGACGGCAAGGGCCTCTCCAGCTACCCGCACCCCAAGCTGATGCCCGAGTTCTGGCAGTTCCCCACCGTCTCGATGGGCCTGGGCCCCTTGATGGCGATCTACCAGGCGCGCTTCCTCAAGTACCTGCACGCGCGCGGCATTGCCGACACCTCCAAGCGCAAGGTCTGGGTGTTCCTGGGCGACGGCGAGATGGACGAGCCGGAATCGCTGGGCGCGATCGGCCTGGCCGCGCGCGAAAAGCTCGACAACCTGATCTTCGTGGTGAACTGCAATCTGCAGCGCCTGGACGGCCCGGTGCGCGGCAACGGCAAGATCATCCAGGAGCTGGAGGGCGAGTTCCGCGGCGCCGGCTGGAACGTCATCAAGCTGATCTGGGGCGGCTACTGGGATCCGCTCTTGGCGCGCGACAAGGAAGGCCTGCTGCGCAAGGTCATGATGGACACGGTGGACGGCGACTACCAGGCCATGAAGGCCAATGACGGCGCCTTCGTGCGCAAGAACTTCTTCGGCAAGCACCCCAAGCTGCTGGAGATGGTGGCCAAGATGAGCGACGACGACATCTGGCGCCTGAACCGTGGCGGCCACGACCCGCAAAAGGTCTATGCCGCGTACCACAAGGCGGTCAACACCGTGGGTCAGCCCTCGGTGCTGCTGGTGAAGACCGTCAAGGGCTATGGCATGGGCAAGAGCGGCGAGGGCAAGAACACCGCGCACCAGACCAAGAAGCTCACCGACGACGACATCAAGTCGATGCGCGACCGCTTCGGCATCCCGATCGCCGACGCCGACCTGCCCAAGATCCCCTTCTTCCGGCCGGCCGAGCACACGCCCGAGGCGCGCTATCTGCACGAGCGCCGCCAGCAACTGGGCGGCTACCTGCCCAAGCGCCGCCCGCGTTCGGACGAGCAGCTCGCGGTGCCAGGTCTTGACACCTTCCAGGCCATCCTCGAGCCCACCGCCGAGGGCCGCGAGATCTCCACCACGCAAGCCTATGTGCGCTTCCTGACCCAGCTGCTGCGCGACAAGGATCTGGGCCCGCGCACCGTGCCCATCCTGGTGGACGAGGCACGCACCTTCGGCATGGAAGGCCTGTTCCGCCAGATCGGCATCTACAACCCTGCGGGCCAGCTCTACACCCCGGTCGACAAGGACCAGGTGATGTACTACCGCGAGGACAAGGCCGGCCAGATCCTGCAGGAAGGCATCAACGAGGCCGGCGGCATGGCCAGCTGGATCGCCGCGGCGACCTCGTACTCGACGAACAACCGGGTCATGATCCCCTTCTTCGTCTACTACTCGATGTTTGGCTTCCAGCGCATCGGCGACCTGGCCTGGGCCGCCGGCGACATGCAGGCGCGCGGCTTCCTGCTGGGCGGCACCTCGGGCCGCACCACGCTGAACGGCGAAGGCCTGCAGCATGAAGACGGCCACAGCCACATCCTGGCCGGCACCATCCCCAACTGCGTCAGCTACGACCCCACCTTTGCGCACGAGGTGGCGGTGATCATGCAGCATGGCCTGAAGCGCATGGTGCAGGACCAGGAGAACGTCTACTTCTACATCACGCTCTTGAACGAGAACTACCCGATGCCGGGCCTGAAGGCCGGCACCGAGGAGCAGATCATCAAGGGCATGTATCTGCTGGAAGAGGCCGCCCCAGGCCCGCTGAGCGTGAACCTGCTGGGCTCGGGCACCATCCTGCGCGAGAGCCAGGCCGCCAAGGGCCTGCTGGAGCAGGACTGGGGCGTGAGCGCCAATGTCTGGAGCTGCCCGAGCTTCAACGAGCTGGCGCGCGACGGCCAGAACGCCGAGCGCTGGAACCTGCTGCACCCCACCGAGCTGGCCTGCGTGCCCTTCGTGACCCAGCAGCTCAGCCGCACCAGCGGCCCGGTGATCGCCTCCACCGACTACATGAAGAACTACGCCGAGCAGATCCGCGCCTTCATTCCGGCGGGCCGCTCCTACAAGGTGCTGGGCACCGACGGCTTCGGCCGCTCGGACTTCCGCTCCAAGCTGCGTGAGCACTTCGAGGTGAACCGTCACTACATCGTCGTGGCCGCGCTCAAGAGCCTGGCCGACGAGGGCAAGCTGCCGGCCGCCAAGGTGGCCGAGGCGATCGCCAAGTACGGCATCAACGTCAACAAGATCAACCCGCTGTACGCCTGATTCGGCGGCGATCGGAGACACGAAATGGCATTGGTAGAAGTCAAGGTTCCGGACATCGGTGATGTCAAGGACGTGGCCGTGATCGAGCTGCTGGTGAAGGTGGGCGACAGCATCAAGCTGGAGCAGAGCCTGATCACCGTGGAGAGCGACAAGGCCTCGATGGAAATCCCCAGCTCGCATGCGGGCGTGGTGAAGGAGATCAAGGTCGCCGTGGGCGACAAGGTCAACGAGGGCAGCCTGGTGCTGCTGCTGGAGGCCGAAGGCACGGCCGGCGCGGACGCGCCGGTACCGACGTTGGCAGCGGCGCCCGCGCCGGTGGCAGCCCCCGTTGTCGCCGCAGCAGCACCCGCCACCAGCGCGCTGGTGGAGGTGTTCGTGCCGGACATCGGCGACTTCGAGTCGGTCGCGGTGATCGAGGTCTTCGTAAAGCCCGGCGACACCATCAAGCTGGAGCAGAGCCTGATCACGGTGGAGAGCGACAAGGCCTCGATGGAGATCCCGTCCTCGCATGCCGGCGTGGTCAAGGAACTCAAGGTCAAGCTGGGCGACAAGGTCGCCAAGGGCAGCCTGCTGGCGATCGTGGAAGTGCAGGGTGCTGCTGCGGTGGCTGCAGTGGCCGCGCCCGTGGCGGCCGCGGCCGCTTCGAGCGCCAACACCGTGGTGGCGGCCGCCCCCGCCGCGCCGGTGGAGCGCATCGCACCCACCGCGGCGCTGCCGGCCCATGAGCCCAGCACGCCCACCGGCCGCCTGCCGCATGCATCCCCCAGCATCCGCCGCCAGGCGCGCGAACTCGGCGTGCCGCTGGACGAGGTCAAGGGCACGGGCCCCAAGGGCCGCATCCAGGAGTCCGATCTGCAGGGCTTCGTCAAATCGGTGATGGCCGGTGCGGTGCAGACCCTGGCCCAGAAGGCCGCGGCACCCGCGGCGGCTGCGGCCTCCGGTGGTGCTGCGCTGCCGGGCCTGCTGCCTTGGCCCAAGGTGGACTTCGAGAAGTTCGGTGCCATCGAGCGCAAGGAGCTCTCGCGCATCAAGAAGATCTCGGGTGCCAATCTGCATCGCAACTGGGTGGTGATCCCGCATGTCACCAACCACGACGATGCCGACATCACCGAGCTCGAAGCGTTCCGCGTGCAGACGAACAAGGAGAACGAGAAGTCGGGCATCAAGGTCACCATGCTGGCCTTCATGATCAAGGCGGCCGTGGCGGCGCTGAAGAAGTTCCCCGAGTTCAATGCCTCGCTGGAAGGCGAGGGCGACACGCAGAAGCTGGTGCTGAAGAAATACTTCCACATCGGCTTTGCGGCGGACACGCCCAATGGCCTGGTGGTGCCGGTGATCAAGGACGCCGACAAGAAGGGCATCTTCGAGATCAGCCAGGAAATGGGCGAGCTCGCCAAGAAGGCGCGCGACGGCAAGCTCGGCCCAGCCGACATGGCCGGCGGCTGCTTCACCATCTCCTCGCTGGGCGGCATCGGCGGGCGCTATTTCACGCCCATCATCAATGCGCCCGAGGTGGCCATCATGGGCGTGTGCAAGAGCCAGATCGAGCCGGTGTGGGATGGCAAAGCCTTCCAGCCACGCCTGATGCTGCCGCTCTCGCTGAGCTGGGACCACCGCGTCATCGACGGCGCCGCGGCCGCCCGCTTCAACGTCTACTTCGCATCGCTGCTGGCGGACTTCCGCCGCATCGTTCTGTAATCGGGAGCGTCAAATGGCATTGATCGAAGTTCAAGTTCCCGACATCGGCGACTTCAAGGACGTGGCCATCATCGAGTTGCTGGTCAAACCCGGCGACGCGATCAAGGCCGAGCAGAGCCTGATCACGGTGGAGAGCGACAAGGCCTCGATGGAGATCCCCAGCTCGCATGCGGGCGTGGTGAAGGAGCTCAAGGTCTCGCTGGGCGACAAGGTCAACCAGGGCACAGTCTTGTTGCTGCTGGAATCGGACGCGGCTGCTGCGCCGGCGCCTGCAGTGGCTGCGTCGCCCGCTGCCGCTGCCGCGCCGGTCGTGGCCCCCACTGCCGCCAGCTACACCGGCAACGCCGACCTGGACTGCGATGTGCTGGTGCTGGGCGCCGGCCCCGGCGGCTACTCGGCCGCCTTCCGCGCCGCCGACCTCGGCCTCAAGGTCGTGCTGGTGGAGCGTTATGCCACGCTGGGCGGCGTCTGCCTGAACGTGGGCTGCATTCCGTCCAAGGCGCTGCTGCATGTGGCCGCGGTGATGGACGAGGTCTCGCACATGGCCGATCTGGGGGTGGACTTCGGTGCGCCCTCGGTCAACGTCGACAAGCTGCGCGGCCACAAGGAAAAGGTCATCGGCAAGCTGACCGGCGGCTTGGCGGCGATGGCCAAGATGCGCAAGGTCACGATCGTGCGCGGCTACGGTGCCTTCGTCGATGCCCACCATGTGCAGGTGGAAGAGACCACCGGCACGGCGCAGGAGAAGACCGGCGCCACCAAGACCATCCACTTCAAGAAGGCCATCATCGCCGCCGGTTCACAGGCGGTGCGTCTGCCCTTCCTGCCGGACGACGAGCGCATCGTGGACTCGACCGGCGCGCTGGCCCTCAAGGGCACGCCCAAGAAGATGCTGATCATCGGTGGCGGCATCATCGGCCTGGAGATGGGCACGGTCTACAGCACGCTGGGTGCGCGCCTGGACGTGGTGGAAATGCTGGACGGCCTGATGCAGGGCGCTGACCGCGACCTGGTGAAGGTCTGGCAGAAGCTGAATGCCAAGCGCTTCGACAACATCATGTTGAAGACCAAGACCGTCGGCGCCGAGGCCACGCCCGAGGGCATCAAGGTGCAGTTCGAGTCGCTGGACGGGGCCAAGAGCGAAGGCACTTACGACCTCGTGCTGCAGGCTGTGGGCCGCACGCCCAATGGCAAGAAGATCGCCGCCGACAAGGCCGGCGTGGCGGTGACGGACCGCGGCTTCATCAACGTCGATGTGCAGATGCGCACCAACGTCGCCAACATCTTCGCCATCGGCGATGTGGTGGGCCAGCCCATGCTGGCGCACAAGGCGGTGCACGAGGCCCATGTGGCGGCCGAGGTCATTGCTGGCGAGTTGCTGGGCGATGCCAAGCTGGCCAGGAGCCAGTTCGACGCCCGCGTGATCCCCAGCGTGGCCTATACCGACCCCGAGGTGGCCTGGGTGGGCCTCACCGAGGACCAGGCCAAGGCGCAGGGCATCAAGGTCAAGAAGGGCCTGTTCCCCTGGACGGCCTCGGGCCGCGCCATCGCCAACGGCCGCGATGAGGGTTACACCAAGCTCTTGTTCGATGACTCGCCCGAAGCCCATGGCCACGGCAAGATCCTCGGCGGCGGCATCGTCGGCACCCATGCCGGCGACATGATCGGCGAGATTGCCCTGGCCATCGAGATGGGCGCCGACGCGGTGGACATCGGCAAGACCATCCATCCGCACCCGACCTTGGGCGAAAGCATCGGCATGGCCGCCGAGATCGCGCATGGCAGCTGCACGGATGTGCCGCCGGCACGGAAGTAACATCGCATCTGAACGCCACGAAAAGTACCCGGGCCGGCAACGGACCGGGTATTTTTCTTTCGTCTAGCTGTGAAGGTTCAATAGCTTGTTTCGGGTGCGCTTGCCATGGGTAGCAGCAGCGCCAGCAGCGCCTGGCTAGGGAAGCCGTCGGCCGGCAGCCCCTCGCGCCGCTGCCAGGCCCGCAGTGCGGCGCGGGTGGCCGGGCCGAACACGCCGTCCGCGGTGCCCGGGGCGAAACCCTGCTCGGCCAGTGCACGTTGCATGGCCTGCAGCTGCGTGCGGCTGAGTGGCTGCAGCTCGCGCGGCCAGCTGGCACGCACGCCCTCGTTGCGGCCGGCCAGCCGGTCGCTCAGCAGGCCGATGGCCAGCGCATAGCTGTCCGATGCGTTGTAGCGTCGGATCACCTGCCAGTTGTGTGCGACCAGGAAGGCCGGCCCACGGCTGCCCGCCGGCAGCAGCACCCAGGCATCGCCCATCGGGGCCAGCCTCTCGGCCTGAGGATCAGCAGGCCGCAGGCCCTCGGCGGCCCAGGCGGCGCTGGTCTGCTTCAGCGTGGCGTCGGCGCGCAGCGGGTCAAAGCCCGGTGGCAGCAGCACCTCCTGACCCCAGGGCTCCTCGGCCCGCCAGCCGCGCCGGCGCAGGTAGTTCGCCGTCGAGGCCATCACATCGGGCAGGCTGGCCCAGATGTCGCGCCGGCCGTCGCCATCGGCGTCCTGCGCGTCGCTCAGGAAACTGCTGGGCATGAACTGGGTCTGGCCCATGGCCCCGGCCCAGGAGCCGAGCAGGCGGGCCCGGTCGGCGTCGCCGGCCTGCAGGATGCGCAGCGCCGCCAGCAACTCGCGCCGCGCCATCGCTTCGCGGCGGCCATCCACCGCCAGCGTCACCAGTGCATCGACCACCGGCACGCTGCCTTGATCGCGGCCGAAATCGCTCTCCAGGCCCCAGAACGCGGCGAGCAGGTGCACGGGTATGCCATGGCTGGCGCTGGCCTGTTCCAGCGCGGCATGTACCGCCGGCTCGGCCAGCCGCGTGAGCCCCTGCTTGACCCGCGAGGCGGACACGGCGCTGTCCAGATAGGCCCAGATCGGCCGCGTGAACTCGGGCTGGCTGCGATCCAGCGTCAGCACCTTTGGCAGGCATTGCAGCGGGCCGAAGGCGGCGTCGAGCACCGCCTCGCTGATGCCCGCGGCGCGCGCCTCGGGGCGGAAGGCCTGCGCCCAGGCCAGGCAGCGCGCCTGCAGTTCCTCGGCGCTCATCACTTGGGCGGGGCTGGCGGAGGGTGCCTGAGCGACGGCGGCTGCCGAGGCTGCCGGTGCTGCCGCTGCCGCGTCGGGCGAAACCGGCGAAGCCGGTTGGCGCGGTGGCGCGCTGGCGCAGCCGGCCAGGGCGGCCAGCAAGGCCGTGAGCGTCAGCCCTGCGTCGATCCTGGTGCAGCGCCACAGCGCGGCGATTCGAGTGTTCACAAGCTGTTCATCCGCCGATGATCAAGCCAGGGTCAGCAGGCTCTCATCCCAGTCCGCGTGCTTGTCGTAGCCCAAGAGCGCGGCCGTGGTGGCGGCCAGATTGGACAGGCCGGCGGCGGCGGTCTGCTTCAGGCCCAGCGTCAGGCCCGGAATGCGGTGGTAGAGGATCAGCGGCACCGGATTGAGCGTGTGCGCGGTCTTGGCCTTGGGGCTGCCGTCCTTGTTCAGCGCCGGCTGGCCGCTCTTCTTGTCGAGCTCGAACATCTCGTCGGCATTGCCATGGTCGGCGGTGATCAGGGCCACACCGCCGGCCGCGTCCACGGCCTTGAGCAAGCGGCCCAGCGCCAGATCCACCGCTTCGATGGACATGGTGGCGGCGCGGAAGTTGCCGGTGTGGCCAACCATGTCGCCGTTGGCGAAATTGCAGCGCAGGATCTTGTGCTGGCCGCTTTGCAGCGCGGCGATCATCGCGTCGGCAATCTCGGCAGACTTCATCCAGGGGCGCTGCTCGAAGGGTACGACATCGCTGGGCACCTCGAGATAGGTCTCGCCCTCGAACTTGCTGGAGCGGTTGCCGTTCCAGAAGTAGGTCACATGGCCGAACTTCTGCGTCTCCGAGCAGGCGAACTGGGTGATGCCGAGCTTGCTGAACCACTCGCCCGAGGTGTTGCGGATCGCCGGCGGTGCCACCAGGAAGCGCGCCGGCAGCTTCAGGTCGCCGTCGTACTGCAGCATGCCGGCGTAGCTGACCTTGGGGGCGCGCACGCGGTCGAACTTGTCGAACGAGGCACCTTCCTCGAAGGCGCGCGTGATCTCGATGGCGCGATCGCCGCGGAAGTTGAACAGCACCACCGCGTCACCGTCTTCGATGGTGCCGATGGGCCGGCCCTGCTCGGCGATGACGAACTCGGGCAGGTCCTGGTCGATCACGCCGGGGTGTTGCTGGCGCAGGCCCTCGATGGCGGCGCCGGCATTGGGGAACTGTGGGCCCTGGCCCAGCACATGGGTTTTCCAGCCGCGCTCGACCATGGGCCAGTTGGCGTCATAACGATCCATGGTGATGCACTGGCGGCCGCCACCCGAGGCGATACGGGCGTCGAAATCGGCGTCGCTCAGCTCGGCCAGGAAGGCCTCGAAGGGCAGCACATAGTCCAGCGCGCTGGTCTCGGGCACGTCGCGGCCGTCGATCAGCGCGTGCACGCGCACCGAGCGCAGGCCCTCGGCCTTGGCCTGCCGCACCAGGGCCTTGAGGTGGTCGATATGGCTGTGCACATTGCCGTCGGACAGCAGGCCGATGCAGTGCAGGCGGCTGGCCTTGCCGGCCTTGGCGGCAGCAACGATCTCCTGCCAGGCCTGGCCCTGCCAGATCTCGCCCGAGGCGATCGAGTCGGCCACCAGGGCGGCGCCCTGGGCATAGACCTGGCCGGCGCCGAGCGCGTTGTGGCCAACCTCGGAGTTGCCCATGTCCTCATCGGAGGGCATGCCCACCGCGGTGCCATGGGCGCGCAGGCGGATGTTGGGGTGCTGTGCGAACAGCTTGTCCAGGGTCGGCTTGTTGGCGGCCGCGATGGCGCTGCCGGCGTCCGTCTTCGAGAGGCCGTAGCCGTCCATCACGATCAGCACCACGGGGCCGACGGCGGCGGCGACTTGGGAGAGGGATTCGTTTCTTTGCAGCATGAGGAGAAGTGAGCTGTAGACGGGTGAGTGCCCGGACGGCGCGCTCAGGTGGGCGCGCTGCCGCGTTGGCCGCTATTGTGCGTCTCGTCCGTGATGAGGCGGCGCAGCCAGGGGATCAGCGCCATCAGGGCGATGCCCACCACCACGCTGCCCAGCCCCAGCTGGGTGAACAGCGCGGCATAGGCCGGGTTGCTCGTGAGCGCGGTGCTGCCGGCCGGTTGCGCCACCATGCCGGAGAAGTCGGCCGCGAACAGCGAGGCCAGGCCGGTCACCAGCATCCAGCTGCCCATCATCACGCCCTGGTACTGGCGCGGTGCCAGCCGGCCAATCATGGCGTAGCCCACCGGCGAGATCAGCAGCTCGCCCAGCGACTGCAGCACATAGCTGGCGAACAGCCAGACGAAGGCCACCTGGCCCTGCGCGTTGGCGAAGTGGATGCCCAGCGGCAGGGCCAGAAAGCCCAGGCCCATCAGCAGCAGCGAGGCGGCGAACTGCTGCGGCACGTCCAGCGGCCAGCCGCGCGCGCGCAGGCGCACGAACCAGGCCGACAGCAGCGGCCCGCCCAGCACGATCACCACGGTGTTGATGTTCTGCACCCATTGCGGCGCGATCGTCACGCCCCACAGCTCCAGCTTCACGTTGCCCACCGCGAACAGCTGCAGGCCGCTGGGCGCCATCTGGTAGAGCGACCAGAACATCAGCGAGCCCAGCGTCAGCACCAGATAGGCCCACATGCGCTTGCGCTCCGGCACATCGCGGTGCCGCAGCGTCAGCACGATCAGGGCCAGGGCTACCGCGGCGCTGATCAGCTTGACCAGCGATTCGGTGCCTTCGGGATGCTGCAGCAGCCACCACAGCAGGGGCACCAGGCCGATCAGGATGGCCGTGCCGGCGGCAAAGCGGGCGCGGAACTGCGCCGCGCCGACCTTCATCAGCGGCGTGTCCAGGTCGGCCAGCACCTTCCAGAAGGCCAGCGCGAGCACGATGGCGAGGATGTTGCCGACGGTGGCGAACCAGAACAGGCTGCTGTAGCTCTGGCTCAGCTGGAAATGGCCGGCCACCGTGAAGCCGATGAAGAAGCCCACGTTCATGCCCGCGTAGTTCCACAGGAAGGCGCCCTCGCGGCGGTTGTCCTCGGGCGCGAAGCGCTGCGTCAGCATCATGTTGAGGCAGGTGACGTTGAGGCCGCTGCCGGTCAGGAACAGCGCCAGCCCCCAGTACAGCAAGGCCTCGGTGCCGCCGGCGATGGCGGCGCAGCCGAACACCTGCAGCAGCATGCCGCCGACGAAGAGATTGCGGTTGCTGAGAAACCGGCCGCCCAGATAGCCGCCGAACAGATGCAGGCCGTAATTGAAGGCGCCGAACACCCCCATCACCAGCGAGGCATGCTCGGCGCTGAAGCGCAGATGCTCGGTGGCATACAGCACCAGGCTGGAGTACAGCACGGCATAGCCCAGCGTGGAGAACATCTGGACGAAGAACAGCACGCCCGAGCCGGGCGGGATGCGAGCGAGGCGCTGTGAGGTCGTGGACAAGGCTTGGGCTTTCTGGTGAGGGGGCGGCGAATCTTAGAGCGAGTTGGCCCGCCCTCGCCATGCGTCGGCCCGGCGCGTCATTCACCGGGCGCGGCTGTTCATTCGCCGAAATCCGCGCGACAAGCGCCGCCGGCTTCGCTATCGTCGCGGCCATTCACTCAGGGAGCTTTTCCACCATGTCCCATCGATCTCGCGACTGCGAGCGGCGCCGGCCGCACGACCATCTGTTCACCGGCCTGGTGCTGATCGTGATCGGCAGCGCCGCACTGCTTGAAAAGCAGGGCTATGGCGTGCTGGACTTTCTCTGGACGCATTGGCCGCTGGCGATCACCGTGCTGGGCCTGCTGCGCCTGGTGACGGCGCGCAATGCGCGCCAACTCGGCAGTGCCTGTTTCCTGCTGCTGCTGTCGGCTTGGCTCTATGCCTGCGAGACCAGCTACCTGGGCCTGAGCTATCACAACAGCTGGCCGCTGCTGCTGCTGGCCCTGGGGCTGGGCAAGATCCTGATGGGGAGCTTTGGCCTGCTGCGCGGGCGCGGCGACGCGGCGCGACGCGACGGGGAGGGCCAGCCATGAGCAACAACCATCGCGACCCGCGCCAGCAACTGCTGCTGGGCCTGGTGCTGGCGCTGCTGGGCCTGCTGTTCCTGCTGGACAACTTCCACGTCTTCGACGTGCGGCGCATCCTGCCCTTCTGGCCGCTGGTGCTGATCGCGCTGGGCGTGCTCAAGTTCACGCAGTCGCCGCAGGGCCCGGGCCGCGGCTTCGGCGCGGCGCTGATCGTGGTGGGCAGCGTGCTGACGCTGCGCCATCTGGGCCTGTTCGACTTTCGCTGGCGCGACTGGTGGCCGCTGCTGCTGATCGCGCTGGGACTGCTGGTGATGTTCAAGGGCCGCATCGGTACGGGCTGGCGCACCGCCGAGGGGCAGCCGGTCGAGCAGCTGAACACCGACCGCATCGACCTGACGGCGGTGCTGGGCGGCAACCAGTCGCGTGTCAGCAGCCCGCAGTTCAGCGGCGGCAAGGTCACCGTGGTGCTGGGCGGTGCGCAGCTGGATCTGCGCCAGGCCTCGGTGGAGGGCACGGCCCGGCTGGATGTGTTCGTGCTGATGGGCGGCCTGGAGCTGAAGGTGCCGAACGATTGGGCCGTGACCGTGAACGGCCATCCGGTGCTGGGCGCGATCGAGGACAAGACCGTGCCGCCGCTCCTGAGCAGCAAGCGCCTGGTGATCCACGGCGAGGTGATTCTGGGCGGCATCGAACTGCGCAACTGAGCGGCGATGCGCTCGGTCTATCTGCTGCTGCTCCGGCCGGCCGCGCTGCTGGGGCTGCTGGCCGCCTGCGCGCTGCTGGGCGGCCTGCTGGCGGGCGCTCTGGTCTGGCTGGCCGGCTGGGGCTGGGCCGCGGCGCTGGGTGCGACATTGCCGCTGGTGCTGTTCTATGCGCTGCTGCTGCCCTCGGCCTGGGAGCTCAGCCGCGCGCTGCCGCTGGCGCGCGGCCGCGCCTGGCAGGGGCTGGCGCGCTATGCGGTGGCCGCGCTGCTGGTGGGCGGGCTGTGCACGCTGCTGGCCTGGGCCTGGCTGGAGCCGGCCGCGCCGCTGGCGGCAAGCCTGTTCGCGCTCGCCAGCGGCGGCTATCTGCTGGCACTGCTGGCCGCCGATGCCCTGCAGGCCTGGGCGGGCCTGCGCGATGCGGAGCATCGCGCCGAGCAGGCGCAGGCGCGCGCGGTGGAGGCCGAGCTGCTGATGCTGCGCAACCAGGTGAATCCGCATTTCCTCTTCAATTGCCTGAACTCGATCAGCGCGCTCACCAGCTTCGACGCCGCGGCGGCGCGCCGGATGACGCTGGCGCTGGCCCAGTATTTCCGCCAGACCCTGGCGCTGACGCAGCGCGACTGGATCACGCTGGACGAGGAGCTGATTCATTGCCGCGGCTATGTGGAGATCGAGCAGGTGCGCTTTGGCGAGCGCCTGCGCTTCGACTGCGAGCTGGCCGACGGGGCCGGCGCCGCGCTGCTGCCGCCCATGCTGCTGCAGCCGCTGGTGGAGAACGCCGTCAAGCATGGCATCGCCGCGCGCAGCGAGGGCGGCACGCTGAGCCTGCGCGCGCTGCGGCAGGGCGATTGGCTGCACGTGCAGCTGAGCAACCCGCTCGCCAACCCGCTTGCCCTGGCCGCCGCCGCCAGCCCCCACGAGCTCGGCACCGGCACCGGGCTGCACAATGTGCGCCAGCGGCTGCTGAGCCTGTTTGCCGGCCGGGCCAATTTGCGTCTGCGCAGCGAGGCCGGGCAGTTCGTGGCCGAGATCACCCTGCCCTGGAGAAGCGAGCCATGAGTGCCCCGGATGCAAAGAGGCTGACGGCCCTGCTGGTGGACGACGAGGCGCTGGCGCGGCGCTTGCTGCGCGAGTTCCTGAAGGCCCACCCCGAGATCGAGATCGTCGGCGAATGTGCCGATGGCGAGGCGGCGCTGGCCGCCATCGAGGCGCTGGCGCCCGATCTGCTGTTCCTGGACATCCAGATGCCGGGCCTCAGCGGCCTGGAGGTGCTGGGCTTAAGCGGCCGCGAGCATGGCGTGATCTTCACCACCGCGCATGAGGCGCATGCGCTGCGCGCCTTCGAGCTGCATGCGGTGGACTATCTGCTCAAGCCCTTTTCGCAGGCGCGCTTCGACCGCGCGCTGGCGCAGGCGCGCAAGCTGCTGCCGCTCGCCACGCCGGGCCTGCAGCAGCTGGTGGCCGCCGGCAACCCGCAGCGCATCCTGGTGCGCGACCGCCAGCAGCTGCATGTGCTGAGCCCCGAGCAGGTGCTGTGCGTGGAGGCGCAGGACGACTATGTGTGCATCCACACGCCCGAGCGCAGCCTGCTGAAGACGCAGACCCTGGCCGAGTTCGAGGCCGGCCTGGACCCCCTTCGCTTCGTGCGCGTGCACCGCTCCTGGCTGATCAATCTGGACCAGCTGCTGCAGCTGGAGCGCCAGGGCAAGGACCAGCTGCTGGCGGTGCTGCGCGGCGGCCGCAAGGTGCCGGTGAGCCGCGCCGGCTACGAGCGCATCAGGCCGCTGCTCAAGTGAGCGACGGCAGGCGGCCGCAATCGGCGGTGCCGAAGCGGTCCACCTGCAGGCGCAGGCGCTGGCCCTGGCGGTAGGCCTGCCACTGCGGCTGCGCCAGCCGGCAGGTCCAGGCGCGGCCATCGGCGGCGCGCAGCAGCAGCTCGAAGAACTCGTGCCGCTTGCCCGCGCGTTCCGCGCCCAGCTGTTCGGGCGCCAGGCGGTTCAGCGCCGGCACGGGCCAATGCGGCGGGCCGGGCGCATCGCCCTCGGCCTGCGCGCTGTGCAGCGCGCGCCATGCCGGCACGCTGTAGCGGCAATGCTCGGCCGGCGCGCTGCGCTGGCCGCTCGGGTCGGGCAGCAGGCGCCGGCCGATTTCGCGCGCGCCGGCGGGCATCTCGTCGCACCAGCCGGAGGCGCTTTCGGCCACCAGGGTTTCGATCTCGATCACCAGGCGCCAGCGCTGCTGCTCGATCCGCACCGGCACGCCGCTGGGGCCGAACAGCCACCAGAGCGCGAGCAGCAGGGGCGGCGTCATCCACAGCGCCGCCCATAGCGGCGAGCGCGGGCGGCGGCCGAGATAGCCGGGGTTGATCTGCTGCATGCCGCGCATTGTCAGCGCAGCGGCATGGTCCGGGCTCAGACGCTGAGCCGGAGCGCGCGCAGCGCGCGGTCGGCGCGCCGGAAGGTGGGCACGCCGCCGGTCTCCAGCAAGCGCGCCAGCTCGTCGTAGATGGAGCCGCCGTCGATCACCGCGATGCAGGGCTTGGGCTGACCCTGCAACAGGCGGATCCAGCGCGCCGCGATGGCGTCGGGCTCCAGCGCCGCTGCGCCCAGGGTCTTGAGCGCAGGCGTGAGCGGCACCACGCCCACCAGGGCCAGGTCCACGCCGGGGTCGGCCAGCACGGCGGCGATCACCGCCTCGTAGCCGGCGTCGCCGCACATCGGGGTGAGGTCCAGCGGGTTGCCCACGTCCACCAGCTCGGTGAGGCGCTCGCTGGCGAACACCTGCTTCAGGCGCGCCTCGGTGGCCGCGCTGAAGTGCGCCAGCTGGAAGGGGCCGAGGTTGTCGGCCATCGACACGCATTCAAAGCCGGCATTGCTGACCGCCGCCAGGCGCCGGCCGCGCAGCGCGCGCCGGCCCAGCGCCAGATGCAGGCCGATCAGCGCCTCGAAATCGGTGATGGTCTCGGCCAGCATGACGCCGCAGCCGCGCGCCAGCTCGCGCGTCACCGCCGCATTGCCGGCGATCGAGGCGGTATGGCTGCTGCTGGCCTGCGCACCCTCCTGGGTGCGGCCGGCGCGGTAGAGGATGACCTTGCGGCCGCTGGCGGTGATGGCGCGGGCGGCGCGCAGGAACTTCAACCCGTCGAGCTCCTTGAAGCCCTCCACATAGACGGCAAAGACCTCGATCGCCGGGTCGTGCTGCAGCTGGCTGAGGTAGTCGCCCACCGTCAGATCGCTCTGGTTGCCCAGCGTGATGCAGTAGCGCGGGTTGACATGGTGGAACTGGTTGAGCCGGGTGATGGCGAAGGCGCCGCTCTGGCTGATGAGGGCCAGCGGCGACTCCGGCCCGGCCGAGAAGGGCAGCTTCTCGCCGGGGATGAAGAGGGTGTTGTAGCGGCCCGGCAGCGAGCGCACGCCCAGGCAGTTGCCGCCGTTGATCAGCGGGCCCTGGTCGGGGGAGGCGCGCGCCGCCAGCAGCGCCTGCTGCATGCGCGCCACCAGCTGCTCGGTGCCGGCCTTTTCCTCCAGCCCGCCGGGGATCACGATCACCGCCTGCGCCTTGCCCTGCGTGATCACCTCGCCCAGCACCGCGGGCACCTGGGCCGCCGGCACGATCAGCACCAGCAGGTCCACCGGTGCGGGCAGGGCGCTCACATCGGCCACGCAGGCCACACCGTCCAGCGTCGCCAGGCCCGGCTTGATGACGGTGAGCGCCGCGGGGTCGAAGCCCTGGGCGAGGATGTTTTGCAGGATGGTGCGGCCCGGGCCGCCTTTCTCGGACACGCCCATGACGGCCATGCTGGCGGGCGCCAGCAGCTTTGCCAGCTTGTGCAGCGGGCGCTGCGGCGGCTCGGTCAGGTAGGGGCGCTCGGGCAGGCGCACCACGCTGTCCAGCGCGATCAGTTCGCCGGCTCTCGAGATCACCAGCGGGTTGATCTCGATCTCGATCAGCTCGGCCGGCATGCGCTGCCGCGCCAGCGTCAGCAGCTTGTCCAGCAGCGCACGCAGGCTGGCCTCGGGTAGCAGGGCGGGCTGCTGGCGCCAGGGTTGAGTGGCGAATTGCGCCACCGCATTGCTGGCAAGGTCGAACTCGGCCGTCAGTTCGGGCGAGAACACCGAGAGCTCGCGGCCCGGCCTGAGCTGGCCGGCCAGGTACTCGGCCGCCACGCCGCCGCAGGCCAGGCTCAGGGTGGCGCCGAAATCCTCGGTCCAGCGCAGCCCGACCAGAAACTCATGGCCGAAGGCGCGCTCGTACTCGATGCATTCGTTGAGGCTGTAGCCGCTCACCGCGTAATGCGGGGCCAGCCGCGCATGCATGTCGGCCAGCACCTCGGCCACGGCCTCCAGGCGGTTGTCGACGATCTTCACGCCGCCCAGCTCGGTCTTGTGCAGGATGTCGTGCGCCACCACCTTGACCACCACCTTGGTGCCGGGCGGCAGGTGTTCGGCGCGCAGCGCCGCGGGCCCGTCCAGCAGCACCTGCTGCGGCACGCGCACGCCGGCCTCGGCCAGGATCTGCAGGCCCTCGGCCTCGGTCAGGGTGTGGCGCTGCTCGGCGCGCGCGCGGGCCAGGATCGTCGGTGCGGTGTTCGTCATGCTGGCGGCGATGCTAGCGAGCCGCGCCGCCGCCGCACATGACCTGGGGCAAGAACGAGGGCTTCAGGCCTCGTCGAGGATGGGCCGGAGCGCCTCGTCCCATTGATCGACGTCGTCCGGCCCGATGTGCAGCCAGGCCATCGCCGCGCCATGGTGGTCGGCCCAGTCGGCATCCTCGGGCAGCACCTCGTGCAGGCGCATCAGGTGCTCGGCGATCAGGCCGGCGGCCACCAGGGTATGGATCTCGGGCTCGATGCCGGCGTCGCCCAGCGAGCGCAGGTCGTGGTGCAGGCGGATCGCGGTCATCAGCGCGGCCGGCAGGTTCCAGACCCGCGCCACCAGCGCGCCCACCACCGCGTGGTCGGTGCGGTGGTTGGCGTTCTCGGTGGCGATATAGGGGCGGTCGATGCGCGCCGCCGCCTCCACCATGGTGGCGCCATAGCCGCGCACACTCTGCAGCAGCACCGGCATGCCGACATGGCAGAACAGGCCGTAGGTATGGGCCAGGTCGGGCGAGAGCCCCGGCAGCTGGCGCGCGATGAAGGCCATCGCCAGCGCCCGCTTGGTGGAGCGCTCCCAGAAGCGCGCCAGCTGCGGGCTGTTGACCGGGATGCTGTGCTTGAGCAGAAAGCCCGTCATCACCGCCGCGGTCTCGTCCAGCCCCAGCCGCGTCATCGCCTGGCCCACGGTGCCGCAGGGCATGCCGTCGGCCAGGTGCAGCGGGCTGTTGGCCTGGCGCAGCAGGGTGGCCGACATGGCCACATCGCTGGCGGCGATGCGTGCGACCTCGGTGAGATCGGGCTGGGCCTGGGCCATGGCTTCGCGCAGACGCGTCAGCAGCTCGGGGCAGGGCGGGATCTTGATCTGCTTGAGCGGGCCGGTGGCGCGGGCCTGATCCAGCTCTTGGCGTACTGCTTGGGATTTCATGGCGGTCTTGGAGGGTCGGGCGGATTATGGCGTGCCCCTGCGCCGCGGCCCGGCCGGCGACTGCGGCAAATTGCCCGAAACCGGGGGCCGCGCGCGGCGCGTCGGCGGCGCGCTCCGACCCAGCCTGTACAGTGCCGCAAGCCCCTGCCAATGCCCCGATGCCCCGATGTCCGGTCCACGCCTTTTTTTCCAGCAGCTGCGCGCCGGCATCGGCCTGGCCCTGCTGCTGGGCTGGGCGGGCGGCGGCCGGGCCTGGGACGTGCCGAGCTTTCTGGACGCCGCCGCGCACCGCAGCCCGCGCACCCTGGTGGCGGCCAAGGCCTTGCAGCAGCTGGTGGAGCGCGTCAGCACGCAGGACGAGGAGCAGCGCCTGCAGGCGCTGAACCAGTTCTTCAACCAGCGCATCGCCTTCCGCGACGATATCGAGGTCTGGGGCCAGGCGGACTACTGGGCCAGCCCGCTCGAGACGCTGGAAAAAGGCCAGGGCGATTGCGAGGACTACTCGATCGCCAAGTACTTCAGTCTGGTGGCCGCCGGCGTGCCCGAGGCCAAGCTGCGCATGGTCTATGTGCGCGCCCAGTTCCGCGGGCGCAGCCAGGCGCATATGGTGTTGGCCTACTATGCGCAGCCGCAGGCCGAGCCCCTGATCCTGGACAACCTGGTGCCCGAGCTGCGCCCGGCCTCGGCGCGCGGCGATCTGCAGCCGGTGTTCAGCTTCAACAGCGAGGGCCTGTGGCAGGGCGTGGGCAGCGCCAGCGCCGGCAACCCGCTGGCGCGGCTGTCGCAATGGCGCGACTTGCTGGCCAAGGTGAAGGCGGAGGGATTCTGATGCGAACGATGCAACGAGGAGAATGCAGCCCATGTCGCTGATACGTCAAATCTGGCTCCTGGTGCTGAGCGTGGTGCTGTTGTCGCTGCTGGGCAGCGTGGCGGTGTCCACCGGTTCGCTGCGCCAGCTGATGCAGACCCAGCTGCAGCTCAAGAACAGCGACAACGCCACCGCGCTGGCGCTGGCGATGTCGCAGCAGGGCGGCGATGCCGAGCTGATGTCGCTGCTGATCTCGGCCCAGTTCGACACCGGCGCCTACGAGAGCGTGGTGTGGAAGCGCAATGACGGCAGCGTCGCCTTCGAGCGCCATGCGCCGCCGCTGGTGTCCAAGGCGCCCGGCTGGTTCCGCGGCCTGACGCCGATCCAGACCCAGGCCGGCGTGGCCAAGGTGTCGAACGGCTGGAACGCGGCGGGCTCGGTGGAGGTGCGGAGCCAGTCCGCCTATGCGCATGACGCGCTGTGGAGCAGCACCCTGCGCAGCGCCCTGCTGCTGCTGGCGCTGGGCAGCCTGGCGGGGCTGGCCGCGCTGGCGGTGCTGCGCCGCATCCGCAAGCCGCTGGATAACGCGGTGGCGCAGGCCAATGCGGTGGTGCGCGGCGAGTTCAGCACGGTCGACGAATCCAAGGTACCCGAGCTGCAGCGCCTGACCGGCGCGATGAACAGCATGGTGATGCGCGTGAAGAGCATGTTCGAGGCCCAGGCCGAGCAGCTCCAGGTGCTGCGCCAGCAGGCGCATTGCGACGCGCTCACCGGCATGAGCCACCGCAAGCATTTCCTCGCCGAGCTGGAATCGGCGCTGGCACGCGACGAGGGCCCCAGCCATGCCGGCCTGGTGCTGCTGCGGCTGCGCGATCTGGCGGGCCTGAACCAGAGCCTGGGCCATGTCGCCACCGACCAGGTGCTGCTGGCGATGGCGCGCGCGATCCAGGTCTACCCCGAGCGCGTGCATGGCTGCCTGGCCGGCCGCCTGAACGGCGCGGACTTCGCGCTCTGGCTGCCGGCCCCGCGCGTCGCCGCCGAGACCGCCGAGGCCCTGGCCGAGGCCTTGCGCGCCAGCCTGCCCGCCTTCGGGCCCGGCATCCAGGTCGCGCTGGGTGCCATCGAGCTGCCGCGCGAGCGCGCCGCCAGCCATTGGTTTGCCCAGGCCGACGTGGCGCTGGCGCGCGCCGAGGCCGGCACCGGCGTGGTGGTGCAGGCCCTTGTCACGCCCGAGCACGAGCGCTATCTGCAGGGCGAGCGCGCCTGGCGTTTGCAGATCAGCGAGGCGCTGCAGGCGCGCCGCGCGCGCTTGCTGGAGTTCCCGGTGATCGACCGCGAGCGCCGCCTGGTGCACCTGGAATGCCCGCTGCAGCTGCGCCTGGACGAGCAGGCCGAGTTCGAGAACGCGGCGCGCTGGCTGCCGCTGGCGGTGCGCAACCGCCTCACCGCCGAGGTCGACCTGTGCGCGATTGCGCTGGCGCTGGAGGCGAACGGCCATGACGAGCAATGGCGCTGTGTCAACGTGGCGCCGGCCTCGCTGCTGGACGGCGGCTTTGTGGCGCGCGTGCGCGAGCTGGTGTTCCACGCGCCGCAGGCCGCGCGCCGCCTCGGCCTGGAGCTGGCCGAATCGGCCGCGACGCAGCATTTCGACCTGCTGCACGAGCTGGGCCGGCAGCTGCGCCCGCTGGGCGTGCGGCTGGGCCTGGAGCATGCCGGCGCCGGCCTGGCCCAGGTGGAGCGGCTCTACCAGGCCGGGCTCGACTATGTGAAGCTGGACAGCTCGGTGGTCAGCGGCGTCTCGGGCGACGCGGCGCGCGCCGCCTTTGTGCGCGGCATGGTCATCATGCTGCGCAGCCTCACGCTCAAGGTCTATGCCGAGGGCGTGCGCGACGCGCTGGACGTGCAGGCGCTGTGGGACTGCGAGATCGACGGCGTGACCGGGCCCTGGGCGACGGGGCAGCTGATCAAGCCTTGAGGGGCGGGTGAGCGCGGGGGGCTGATGGCTTGAGTGAGCGGGAGGGGCGAGCGGCCTGTGCTCTAGACTGGTGCTCGCCCTGGTTCGCTGTATGTACGCAATCGACCCATAGCAGTCTGTCGCCTACTGGAACTGGAGCGTCGGAAAGCTGTCCTTCAACGTACAAGCTCAGCGAGCGGCGAAGCCGTCCGCTGGAGCGAAAGGTTGAACATCACCTTTCCCCAAGACAGCGAGCGTGCCGTACAGATCTGAGCTGACTCCAAGGATCAACGTACCGCACTCATCACGGAATGTGCTGCGCTGCCATACGCCCAGCAGCTAGACCAGCTGGATCGCTTCCGTTCCGAAGTTTGGCAAGATCATGCCGACAAATGCATCGACGCTAACCGCTTGCACCCAGTGACATTGCCGATCCGCGCCGGCAAGTACTGATCCTAGCGATTTGATCAGCATAGACTGTCCAGCCCAATCAAACTGCGCAATGGCCAATCTGGTTCAAGCTCATAGCCGGGCATAACCAAGATCAAAACTTGCATGGAGGGGTAGTGAGCAAGGCAGGCATACAGTCAAACCGAGGCGATGGCTACCAGACTTTGGTGGCCTTTGGTTGGGCCCTATACGTTCTATCTGACCCCGACTATCAATGGATCGAAGTTGATTCAGTGAAATGGTCAGTGGACGACGTAGTGATCGGACGGGCGGATGGCCGCAAGATTTGCTGCCAATGCAAGAAGAACCAGGCCGATCACAAAGCCTGGTCGATAGCCGACCTTGCAGACGAACTGGCAAAGGCAATCGCTTTGCTTGCAAATGACTGCACCGTTGAAGTTCGCTTCTATTCGCGCAGCGCATTTGGCGATCTGTCCGCACTAAAAGAACTCAGCGTCAACTACGCCGACGAGGCTACCTATCAACTGAATCTCGGGACTAAGCACAGGCGCAGCGACGCCGCGCTAAAGCGCCTGATTGAACAGACGCGTGTAAGCCTTTCAACATACGAATTTCTGTGCCGCACGACGTTTGAAGTCAGTCCAGAGCTGGACCAAATGAGTGCATTGCTTCATGAGCGTTTGCGCATCTTGGCAAGCAAACCAACGGCGGCATTCGACGCCCTATGGAGGCGACTAGACCAACTCGGGATGCGCACCAGCAACCAGGGTCTAAGCACCGCCGTGCGGCATCGGCTTGATAGCGCGGATCTCAAGGGCCTTCTAACTCAAGCGGGCGCAATGCTGACGCCGCCCATGAATGCCGTGGAGGTCCGTGCTTCGTTCAAGGGTACGTCAGCCATCGGGCGAGCATGGCGCAGGGACGTCGGAAACGAGCGTATTTCGAGCCCCGTGGTCGAGGACCTGCTAGCCGCTATCGAGGCCAAAGCGTCATCCATATTGCTCTCAGGCCTGCCAGGATCGGGAAAGACCTGCGTAATGCTCGCCGTGCAGGAGGAGCTGGAGCGACGGGCTCAAGCCAGCTCTGACCTTCTGCCGCTGTTCATTCAGGCGCGTGAGTTCGCTGATATGGCCACAGCGCAAGACCGTCAGACGCAAGGACTATCCGAGCTGTGGGTGGAAAGCGTTGCGCGCATGGCTGAGGATTCGCACGTCGTAGTGATCATTGACTCGCTGGATGTGCTTTCCATCGCGCGTGAACATGTCGTACTCACGTACTTTCTTGCGCAGATTGATCGGCTGCTACTGATCTCGAACGTAACCGTTGTCACTGCCTGCCGTGACTTTGATCGGCATTACGACCGACGCATTGCGCAGCGAACTTGGGCCAAGGAATTTGCTTGCCAGCCATTGAATTGGGAGGCTGACATCGTTCCACTTCTAGCAAGACTTGGTATAGATACGACCACCATTGATTCAACTACTCGCGCATTGATTCGCAACCCCCGCGAATTGGCACTCTTCGCCGAGCTGGCACAGCGCCGTGGTAGCTTCAACGTAGTGACGCGCACAGTCAGAGCGATCATCGGCACATAAGTAGCGAACGGATCTTGTTCGATGCCGTCGAGGCAGCAATAGTGCAGCACGCGAGGTCTGATTCAGCCTGGTGGAAAGAGAACAGCGAGCACATTTGCTTCAGCGGCGAAGGCGCGCTGCGCTATATCGCCGTATTGGCTTGCACAGCGGTACCGGAAGCCAATCTAGATCTCATCGGCCGCATGCTGATCGACAGCGCGCTGCTGGCATCCAACCTGTCGCATGAATTGGGCACCTTGATGCAAGTGGCATTCGCAGGGCTTGGCCCCGCCACGCAAGACGCGATTCAAACTTCAATACTGAACCTGCACCAGGAAATCGAAGTTGAGGCAACGCACCGGCACTGGGTGCTCGTAGCGCAGTCAAAGCTGATTCTCGCTATCCCTTGCCACCTGCGTTCGCCTGCCTCACTTGGGGTGCTGGATAAATGCAGCCAGTCAACTTGGCCGCTGGAACGTCGACCTACCATCCATATGCGCGGCGGCACCGTTGGAGCACCGTTTTCCTTCGAAGTATTTCTTGCCGCAAGCGACAGCGCCGTACTACGCCTCCTAGCTCATTACAACGGGCACACGCGGAATTCTTTTGATGATTTTCTGATCGGGGGCGAGCGAGAGGTTGGTTGGCAGCTGAAAGAGGCCGCTTCACGGCATCCAACGCGTTTCTTGAAGTTTTTGCCGGGGCAACCCGCTGCTCGCGTCAGCGTTGCGCCGATTTGCTGCAGACGAGCATCCTGCCATTCGCGCGTTGTTGCTACGACGCCTTCCCTATTTGCAAAGCCGTCATTTTGAGTTTGGTTGGGCATTGTTTGATCTTGCAATCCAACCAGAGTCAGAGGGGCTCTGGCTCATGGCAGAGCCCTGCCTCTACTACGCCTATCACCGCCATTTTGAAACCGTCGCGCCATGGCTACTACGCCTGGGTCGCGACGGAACCGGCAAGGACTTGGAGGCGTGGGGGCGGATCTCTGCCCTCGCTTCACTATCACGACGTATAGAGTTCCCAACACTTCTCGCCGAACTGAAATCGAAGAACAGCGCTGAAGCGTGGGAAGGCGCGACGAGCGTTTGGGCAAACACCGGCAACATGCAGCAGCACCGTGAAGAATGCCTTAGCGGCCTTGCCGAGGCAATGAGTGCAAAGAACCCGCACGCCTCCTCATTGACCCAAAGAGTCTCTCGAGTTTTCAGAGACACGACGCCGCTAATTTCAGTGCCGATAGCTCTCGTCCAACGCTGGTTTGCTTTGCTTGAAAGCGATGCGCAGCCCAAGCGCCATGACGTGTATGGCTTCGATAGTTGGCTGAACGCATTTTCGAACCGGGATCCAAGCTTCGCACTGGATGCAACCGAGCTCTACGTTGGGTTTGCTCAGCGGACAAAGGTTCAGTTGTATGACCACGAAAACAACTTTACGCAGTTGCTGACTCGACTTTTCGCGCAAGCCGAAGAGCAAGAAGCGACAGACGCCGGAGAAATGCTCCGGCGCGTGGTTGCTATTCAGGATGCTCTGCTAGCTTTGGGTGTAAACGGCGTCAATGACTGGCTTCAGGCAGCAGAGCGCCCGTAGGCGCCGATCACAGGGTTCTGAATCTGCCGAACGGCCGCAAACCATGCCGCCAGTTGGTCGCGCTGCAAGCAGTCGTCCTTGTCCACCGATCCGCGCAGTGGCGTAATTCGCCGCCACCATCTGTTCGACCAGACCTTCCAGCGGGCTTGCAAGCGGGCCCTGGCTCAGGCCGGCATTGCCAAACCGGCAACGCCTCACATGCTTCGGCACTGTTTCGCCACTCACTTGCTCCTAAGCGGCAGCGACATACGCACGGTTCAGGAACTGCTCGGGCATGCCGATGTGGCCACAACGATGGTCTACACCCATGTGCTCAAGCTTGGCGGCGGAGCTGTGCGCAGCCCGCTCGATGCCCTACCGAATCAAGCGGCTTGATAGCAGCCCTTCGCCTATGACTGCTAGTGGCCGCAAGCAGGCGCCTCAGCCGATATCCGCGCAATGCAGCAGGTACTCGCGGCCCAGGCGCCGGTCCTCGAAGAAGCGTTGCAGGGTCTCGCGCACGGTGCGGAAGGCGAGTTCGTCCCAGGGGATCTCATGCTCGCGGAACAGCCGGGCCTCGAGTGATTCGGGGCCGGGGTCGAAGCGGTCGGAGAGCAGCCGGGCGCGGTAGTACATGTGGATCTGCCCGACCTTGACGACGTTCAGCACGCAGTAGAGGTTCTGCAGTTCGATCTGCGCGCCGGCCTCTTCGTCGGTCTCGCGCCGCGCGCCCTCGGCGCTCGTTTCGCCCAGTTCCAGAAAGCCCGCCGGCAGGGTCCAGAGGCCGTAGCGCGGCTCGATGGCGCGCTTGCACAGCAGCACCTGATCGCCCCACACCGGCAGGGTGCCCACCACATTGATGGGGTTCTCGTAGTGCACGCTGGCACAGGCGGTGCAAGTGGCGCGCTCGCGGTTGTCGTCGGCCGGCACGCGGTATTCCACGGGGCTGCCGCAGCTAGGGCAATGCTTGAATCGGCGAGTCAGGAACATGGGGCCAGTGTATCGGCTGCATGGCATGATCTTGCTCCAAGACCCGAGGCTCAGACCATCATGGAACTCTTCAATTACTACCGCTCCTCCGCGTCCTTCCGCGTGCGCATCGCGCTGGCCCTGAAGGGCCTGGAGTACGACTACAAGCCGGTGCACCTGGCCAAGAACGAGCAGTTCAACGAGTCCTATGCCGCGGTGTCGGCCTCGCGCCTGGTGCCGCTGCTGCGCGACGGCGAGGCGGTGATCACGCAGTCGATGGCCATCATCGAGTACCTGGACGAAACCCATCCCGAGCCGCCGCTGCTGCCCAAGACGGCGCTGGAGCGCGCCTATGTGCGCGGCCTGGCGCAGGACATCGCCTGCGAGATCCACCCGCTCAACAACCTGCGCGTGCTGCGCTACCTGACGCGCGATCTGGGCCTCGCCGAAGAGGCCAAGGACCGCTGGTACCGCCATTGGGTCGAGACCGGGCTGGAGGTGGTGGAGCAGCGCCTCGGCAAGGAGGGCCATGCGGGCCGCTTCTGCTTCGGCGACGCGCCCGGCCTGGCCGAATGCGTGCTGGTGCCGCAGATCTTCAACGCCCAGCGCTTCAACTGCCGGCTCGACCATGTGCCGCGCCTGATGCAGGTGTTCGAGGCCTGCATGCAGCTCGATGCCTTCATCAAGACCCAGCCCTCTGCCTGCCCCGATGCCGAGTGAGTGCCCCCAGGGCCGGGCTGCGCCCAGCCCGCCCCCCGAGGGGGCCAAGGAAACTTGGGACGGCCCGACGTTCCCTTGTGAGTCGCTGATCCACCCGGACTGGTTGCGCCCCGACTGGCAACTGCCCGCCGACTGGCCGGCCATCCAGGCCTTCATGACCACCAGGGCCGGTGGCGTCAGCCAGGGCCTGCATGCCAGCATGAATCTGGGCCGCGCGGTCGAGGACGAGCCCGCCGCGGTGGCCGCCAACCGCGCGCTGCTGGCGCGCGCGCTGGGGGCGCCGGCGGTGTTTCTGCACCAGGTGCATGGCGCCGATGTGCTGACACTGGACGGCACGCACCTGGATGGTGAGCGCCCGCGCTTCGATGCCGCCATCAGCACCAGCCTGGGGCTGGGTTGCGCCATCCAGGTGGCGGACTGTCTGCCGGTGCTGTTTGCCGCGCGCGGCGGCGTGGGCGGCGCCCATGCGGGCTGGCGCGGGCTGGCGGCCGGGGTGCTGGAGCACACGGTGGCGGCGCTCTGCGAGGCCAGCGGCAGCGGCCCGGACGAGCTGCATGCCTGGCTGGGCCCCTGCATCGGGCCGCAGCGTTTCGAGGTCGGGGCCGAGGTGCTGCAGGCCTTCGGCAGCGATCCGGCGGCGCCGGATGCGCGCTTCTTCGTCTACCGCGCCAATGCCGCGGGCGAGCCGCGCTGGCTGGCCGATCTGCCGGCGCTGGCGCGTGCGCGGCTTCGCGCGGCCGGCCTGCGCCACATCGGCGGCGGCCACTGGTGCACGCTCAGCGAGCCCTCAAGGTTCTTTTCCTTCCGCCACGAGCGGCTCGCCGGGCGCATGGCCGCTGCCATCAGCCTGATTTGACGGGGCCGGGGCCGCGGCGGCCTCGGCACGCCGCCGCGCGGCGCGCCGCGCCGGCGTGCCCAGCAGATAGAGCACGATGCTCACCGGCAGCACGCCGTAGAGCGCGAAGGTGACGATCGCCCCCAGCACCGAGCCCTGGCTGCTGGTGGCCTCGGCCAGCACCATCATCAGCGCCACGTAGATCCAGGCAATTGCAACCAGGTACATCGAAAACCAATCGTCATAAGAAGGTAAGTTTCCAAGGGTACAACAGCATCTGTGGCAAGCTTCTTGCCTGGCTCTTGATGTGAGCCAGCGATCGCAGCAAGCAAGCACCAGCCCGAGGAGACACATGACGTCGAAGAAGAGCAACAAAGATGCCGGTGGCAAGGCTGATCCCTTGTCGCTGGGCGCCGCCGCCGAGATGGCCGCTGGCCTGGGCGAGACCATGAAGACCCTGGCCGGCCTGCAGATCCCGATGCAGAGCCTGGCGCAGCTGCAGGCCGACTATCTGAAGCAGGCAACGGCGCTTTGGAACAACTCCGTGTCCCCTGAAAAGGCGGCAGCCAAGCCCAAGCTGGGCGATCGACGCTTCGCCGCCGAGGCCTGGAGCGCCAACCCGGCCTCCAGCTTCATGGCCCAGCTCTATCTGCTCAACGCACAGACCCTGCAGCGCATGGCCGAGCAGGTGGAGGGCGATGCGAAGACCCGGGCGCGCATCCGCTTCGCGGTGCAGCAGTTCGTCGATGCCTCGGCGCCCAGCAACTTCCTGGCGCTGAATCCCGAGGCGCAGAGCCTGGCGCTGCAGACGCAGGGCGAGAGCATTGCCAAGGGCATGCAGCTGCTGTGGGCCGATGTGCAGCGCGGCCATGTCTCGCAGACCGACGAGAACGCCTTCGAGGTGGGCCGCAATGTGGCCACCACCGCCGGTGACATCGTGTTCGAGAACGAGTTCTTCCAGCTCATCGAATACAAGCCGCTCACCAAGGAAGTGCATGAGCGGCCCTTCCTGCTGGTGCCGCCCTGCATCAACAAGTTCTACATCCTGGATCTGCAGCCGGATAACTCCTTGATCCGTTATGCCGTGGAGCAGGGCCACCGCACCTTCGTGGTGAGCTGGCGCAACCCGGACGAGAGCTGCAAGGCCTGGACCTGGGACGACTACATCGAGCATGCGCCCATCAAGGCGATCGAGGTGGTGCAGGCCATCAGCGGTGCCAAGACCATCAATGCGCTGGGCTTCTGCGTCGGCGGCACCATCCTGGCCACCGCGCTGGCGGTGCTGGCGGCGCGCGGCCAGCAGCCGGTGGAGAGCCTGACCCTGCTGACCACCCTGATCGATTTCTCCAGCAACGGCATCCTCGACCTGTTCGTCGACGAGGCCTCGGTGAAGCTGCGCGAGATGACGCTGGGCCCCGATGCGCCCAAGGGCCCGGGTCTGCTGAAGGGTCAGGAGCTGGCCACCACCTTCAGCTTCCTGCGCCCCAACGATCTGGTGTGGAACTATGTGGTGGGCAACTACCTCAAGGGCGAGGCGCCGCCGGCCTTCGACCTGCTGTACTGGAACGGCGACTCCACCAATCTGCCCGGCCCGATGTACTGCTGGTACCTGCGCCACACCTATCTGCAGAACGAACTGCGGATCCCGGGCCAGCTGACGGTCTGCGGCGAGGCCATCGACCTCGGCGAGATCAAGGCGCCGGTCTATATCTACGGCTCGCGCGAGGACCACATCGTGCCCTGGGACAGCGCCTACCGCAGCACCCAGGTGTTCAGCGGCAAGAAGCGCTTCGTGCTGGGCGCCTCGGGCCATATCGCCGGCGTCATCAACCCGCCCGCCAAGGGCAAGCGCAGCCACTGGATCGGCAAGACGGCGGCCCTGCCTGCCAGCGCCAATGAGTGGCTGGAAGGCGCGGTCGAGCATCCCGGCAGTTGGTGGACCGATTGGTCCGCCTGGCTGGCCTCGCATGCCGGCGCCATGAAGCCCGCACCCAAGGCGCCGGGCCATCGCAGCTACAAGGCGATCGAGCCGGCACCGGGCCGCTACGTCAAACAAAAGGCCTGAGCAGGGCCTGCTTACGCATCTCACACTGGAGTAGACAACATGAGCACCGACATCGTCATCGTCGCCGCAGCGCGCACCGCCATCGGCAAGTTCGGCGGCACGCTCGCCAAGACCCCGGCCCCCGAGCTGGGCGCCGTGGTGGTGAAGGAGCTGCTGCGCCGCAGCGGCCTGGAGGCCGGCCAGATCGGCGAGCTGATCCTCGGCCAGGTGCTGACCGCCGGCTCGGGCCAGAACCCGGCGCGCCAGACCGTCATCAAGGCGGGCCTGCCCAATACCGTGCCGGCCATGACCATCAACAAGGTCTGCGGCTCGGGCCTGAAGGCGGTGATGCTGGCCGCCCAAGCCATCCGCGACGGCGACTCCGAGATCGTTATCGCCGGCGGCCAGGAGAACATGAGCCTGGCGCCCCATGTGCTGCCCGGCTCGCGCGATGGCCAGCGCATGGGCGACTGGAAGCTCGTCGACACCATGATCGTGGACGGCCTCTGGGACGTCTACAACCAGTACCACATGGGCATCACGGCCGAAAACGTGGCCAAGCAATACAGCATCAGCCGCGAGGCGCAGGACGCGCTGGCCCTGGGCTCGCAGCAGAAGGCCGCCGCCGCGCAGGACGCGGGCCGCTTCAAGGACGAGATCGCCGCGGTGAGCATTGCGCAGAAGAAGGGCGACGCGATCGTCTTCGACGCCGACGAGTTCATCAACCGCAAGAGCAATGCCGAGGCCCTGGCCGGCCTGCGCCCCGCCTTCGACAAGGCCGGCAGCGTCACCGCCGGCAATGCCTCGGGCCTCAACGACGGCGCCGCCGGCCTGGTGCTGATGAGCGCCGCCAAGGCCGCGGCCCTGGGCCTCACGCCGCTGGCGCGCATTGCCTCCTATGCCAGCGCCGGCCTGGACCCGGCCACCATGGGCATGGGCCCGGTGCCCGCGGCGCGCAAGGCGCTTGAGCGCGCCGGCTGGAAGCCGCAGGATCTGGACCTGCTGGAAATCAACGAGGCCTTTGCGGCCCAGGCCTGCGCGGTGCACCAGGAAATGGGCTGGGACCTCAGCAAGGTCAACGTCAACGGCGGCGCCATCGCGCTGGGCCACCCGATCGGTGCCTCGGGCGCACGCATCCTGGTGACGCTGCTGCACGAGATGCAGCGCCGCGGCGCCAAGAAGGGCATTGCCTCGCTGTGCATCGGCGGTGGCATGGGCGTGGCGCTGACCGTCGAACGCTGAACGGCGCACCCAACAAACCCCACTAGGGCCAACCCCGCTTGACCCCACCCGGGCCTTGCGGGACGCTTTGAACGCGTCTTTGGCTACCGAACAAAGCATGGGACCGGCCAGCGCGTAGGACGCGGCGCCGGTGCGGCCCCGATCAATGCCATGGAGGCAAGGAGACACTATGAGCCAGAAGATTGCATACGTGACCGGCGGTATGGGTGGCATCGGCACCGCGATGTGCCAGCGCCTGCACAAGGAAGGCTTCAAGGTCATCGCCGGCTGTGGCCCCAGCCGTGACTTCGACAAATGGATCAGCGAGCAGGCCGCGCTGGGCTACACCTTCCACGTCTCGGTGGGCAATGTGGCCGACTGGGATTCCACCGTGGCCGCCTTTGCCAAGGTCAAGGCCGAGCATGGCCCCATCGACGTGCTGGTGAACAACGCCGGCATCACGCGCGACGGCATGTTCCGCAAGATGAGCCGCGCCGACTGGGACGCGGTGATCGACACCAACCTAAACTCCATGTTCAACGTCACCAAGCAGGTGATCGAGGACATGCTGGACCGGGGCTGGGGCCGCATCATCAACATCTCCTCGGTGAACGGCGAGAAGGGTCAGTTCGGCCAGACCAACTACTCCGCCGCCAAGGCCGGCATGCACGGCTTCACGATGGCGCTGGCGCAGGAGGTGGCCAGCAAGGGCGTGACGGTCAACACCGTGAGCCCGGGCTATATCGGCACCGACATGGTCAAGGCAATCCGCCAGGACGTGCTGGACAAGATCGTCGCCACCATCCCCATCAAGCGCCTCGGCACCCCCGAGGAAATCGCGGCCATCGTGGCCTGGCTGGCGGGCGAGGATTCGGGCTTCACCACCGGTGCCGATTTCTCCTGCAATGGCGGATTGCACATGGGGTGAGCCAGCGCCTGGCGCGCGGCAACAGAGGCACCTTCGGGTGCCTTTTTTCTTGCCGCTCAGGACTTGATCTGCAGCAGCCTGGAGATGCTCTGCGCCGCCTCCAGCAGGCGCGGCAGGCATTGCTCCAGCAGCGCCTCGGGCGGCGTGCGATTCACCTGCGCGCCGACGTTGAGCGCCGCGATGGTCTGGCCGTTGCGGTCCACGATCGGTGCGGCCAGCGAGACCAGGCCTTCTTCCAGCTCCTGGTTGATCAGGCACCAGCCCTGGCTGCGCACCTGGGCGATGCGGGTGCGCAGCTCGTCCAGATTGCGCGCGGTGCGCGCGGTATGCGAGTGGAACTGCACGCGCGCCAACTGCTCCTCCAGCTCGGCCGGCGGCAGGCCGGCCAGCAGCACCCGACCCATCGAGGTGCACCAGGCCGGCAGGCGGCTGCCGACGCCCAGGTTGATGCTCATGATCTTGCGCGCCGGCACGCGCAGCACGTAGACGATGTCGCCACCCTCCAGCACCGCGGCCGAGCAGCTCTCCTTGAGCTCGCCGGCGAGCTGCTGCATCACCGGCTCGGCAAACTGCCACAGCGGCTGCGAGCTGAGGTAGGCAAAGCCCAGGTCCAGGATCTTGGGCGTGAGGGCAAACAGCCGGCCATCGGCCTTCACATAGCCCAGGGTTTCGAGCGTCAGCAGGATGCGGCGCGCGCCGGCGCGCGTGAGGCCGCAGCGCTTGGCCACCTCGGTGAGGGTCTGGCGCGGCGCCTCGGCGCTGAAGGCGCGTATCACCGAGAGCCCGCGCGCGAAGGACTGCACATAGCTGTCGCCGGGCTTCAGCGTGGATTCAAGGGGCTCGGACATGCGTCGCAGTATAGGCAGGCGCAAATGTGGCTAATATCGCGGCCGGTTTCAATTTGCTGGAGGGATACAGATCATGGCCATGGACGTCGTCGACTACGAGATCAAGGGCGCCGAAATGCAGTTCGTCGAGGTCGAGCTCGACCCGGGCGAGGCCGCCATCGGCGAGGCCGGCAGCATGATGTTCATGGATGCCGGCATCAGCATGGACACGATTTTTGGCGATGGCTCGGCGCAGCAGAGCGGTTTCCTGGGCAAGCTGCTGGGCGCCGGCAAGCGCCTCATCACCGGCGAGTCGCTGTTCACCACCATCTACACCAACCAGGGCGCGGGCAAGCTGCGCGTGGCCTTTGCCGCGCCTTACCCCGGCAAGATCCTGCCCATGGATCTGCGCCAGCTGGGCGGCACGCTGATCTGCCAGAAGGATGCCTTCCTGTGCGCGGCGCGCGGCGTCTCGCTGGGCATTGCCGTGCAGCAGAAGCTCAGCACCGGCTTCTTCGGCGGCGAGGGCTTCATCATGCAGAAGCTCGATGGCGACGGCCTGGCCTTCGTGCACGCCGGCGGCACGGTGGTGCGCCGCACCCTGCAGCCCGGCCAGACCCTGCTGGTGGATACCGGCTGCGTGGTGGCCTACACCCCCAGCGTGGACTTCGAGATCCAGTACGTGGGCAAGATCAAGACCGCGCTGTTCGGCGGCGAGGGCCTGTTCCTGGCCAAGCTGACCGGCCCGGGCGAGGTCTGGCTGCAAAGCCTGCCGTTCTCGCGCCTGGCCTCGCGCATCTTCGCGGCTGCGCCGCAGCGTGGCGGCTCCAAGGAAGAGGGCTCGGTGCTGGGCGGCTTCGGCGCCGGCGGCCTGCTGGGCGGCATCCTGGGCGGCGACGACGAGTAGTCGAATAGTGCGTCGCATCAAGGGCCGGCGCGAGCCGCGCCCTCTACACTGGAGCCTGTCGTTCTCCGTCCCGCTCCAAGGATTCCTACTCGATGTTGTCCCGTTTCAGCGCCGCTGTCGCCCTGGCCGTCAGCGCTTGCGCGGCTCATGCCGGCCACCCCATCTTCGTGCTCAATTCGCTGGACGCCGACATCAGCGTGGTCGATCCGGTGAGCTTCAAGCAGGTGAAGCGCATTCCCACCGGCAAGGAGCCGCACCATCTCTACCTGACGCCGGACGAGAAGTCCATGGTGGTGGCGAACGCGCTGGGCGACTCGCTCACCTTCATCGACCCGGTCACGGCCAATGTGCAGCGCGTGCTGAACGGCATCACCGACCCCTACCACCTGCGCTTCTCGCCCGACATGAAGTGGTTCGTGACGGCCGGCAACCGCCTCGACCATGTGGCCCTGTACCGCTGGCAGCCGCAGCAGGCGGACAAGCCGCTGGAGCTGCTCAAGCGCATCCCGGCGCCCAAGACGCCCAGCCACCTCTACATCGACAGCAAGAGCACGCTGCTCTACGTGAGCCTGCAGGACAGCGACGAGCTGCTGTGCGTGGACCTGGCCGCCCAGGCGCCACGCTGGAAGATCCCGGTGGGCAAGATGCCGGCCGACATCTTCCTCACCGCCGACGACAAGCACATCCTGGTGGCGCTGACCGGCGACAAGCTGGTGGAGGTCTACGACGTCTCGGGCGCCGCGCCCAAGCTGGTCAAGCGCCTGCCCACCGGCGACGGCGCGCACAGCTTCCGCTCGCTGGGCGACAAGCGCCATGTGCTGGTGAGCAACCGCGCCGGCAACAGCATCAGCAAGATCGATCTGCAGAGCTTCACCGTGGCCGAGACCTTCGCGGCACCGGGCGGGCCCGACGACATGGAAGTGCTGCCCGATGGCAAGACCCTGATCTTCACCTCGCGATGGGCGCGCAAGCTGACGATGCTGGATCTGCAGAGCAAGAAGGTCCTCAAACAGGTGGTGGTGGGCAAGTCGCCCCATGGCGTGTGGACGCTGGACCACGCGTCGCGCCAGTGAAGCAGGCTCGCGCGGCGCTGGCGCTCACCGGCGCGCTGTTCGGTGCGATGCCCGGCGCCCTGTGGGCGCAGGCCTGCCAAGCCGGGCAGAAGCCGGTCTTCCTGACCTTCGACACCGGCCATATGGGCGTGGCGCCGCTGGTGGCCGAGCTGCTGAAGAAGTACGAGGCCAAGGCCACCTTCTTCCTGGCCTGGGAGCCCACGCTGAACTATGGCCACACCCTGGACGAGCAATGGGCGCCCTGGTGGCGCGCGCGTGCCGCCGAGGGGCACGACTTCGGCTCGCACACCTGGGAGCACGACACCTGGCTGGAGGACCTGCCGCCCGTCAACGGCGAGGCCCGCTTCAAGGTGCGCACCCAGGCCGGCATCGAGCCGATGCGCATCCGCGAGCTGAGCGCCGAGCAGTATTGCGAGGGCCTGAAGAAGCCCGCGCAGCGCTTTGCCGAGATGACCGGTCAGGCCATGAGCCCGATCTTCCGTGCCCCGGCGGGGCGCAGTTCGCCGGCCCTGCTGGCGGTGGCCAAGGCCTGCGGCTTCAGCCATGTGGGCTGGAGCGCGGCGGGCTTTCTGGGCGACGAGCTGCCCAGCGACAAATACCCCAACGAGCAGCTGCTGGCGCGCGCGCTGCGCGATATCCGGCCGGGCGATATCCTGATGGCCCACCTGGGCATCTGGCAGCGCCAGGACGCCTGGGCACCCGCCGTGCTGGAACCCCTGCTGAAGGGCTTGAAGGAGAAGGGCATGTGTTTTGCACCGCTGCGTGAGCATCCGCGCTATGCGCAGCTGATGCGGGGCGTCGGTGCCGGGCCCTCGGACAAGAACGCGGTGCGCAAGCCATGATGGACTGGTTCAGCGAGAGCTTCGAGCTCGCCCGGCAATGGCTGTTCGAGACCCTGGTCCAGCCCCTGGTGTTCGGCATCGGCCTGGGCAATCTGCTTGAGGACGCCTATGACGCAACCGGCTGGCTGCTGGTAGGCCTGCTGCAGATCGCGGTGATGCTGCTGCTGATACGCACGCTGGAACGCTGGCGCCCGGTGGAGCCGCTCAGCGACCGCGCCGCGGTGCGGGTGGACATGCTCTACACCCTGATCCACCGGCTGGGGCTGTTCCGCCTGGCGATGTTCTTCAGCCTCGATCTGGTGCTGGACGGCGCCTCGGGTCAGATGCGCTTGCTGGGCCTGCCGACCTGGCAGCTCGACGCGCTGCTGGGCCTGGCCGAGCTGCCCTGGGCCAGCTTCCTGCTCTACCTGCTGGTGTTCGACCTGGTGAACTACTGGCTGCACCGTGCCCAGCACCAGTTCGGCTGGTGGTGGGCGCTGCATGCGCTGCATCACAGCCAGCGCCAGATGACGATGTGGAGCGACAACCGCAACCATCTGCTCGACGATGTGCTGCGCGCTGCGGTGTTCGCGCTGCTGGCGCGCTTCATCGGCGTGGAGCCCGGCCAGTTCGTGGCCCTAGTGGCGCTCTCGCAGCTGATGGAAAGCCTGCAGCACGCCAATGTGCGGCTGTGGTTCGGCCCGCTGCTGGAGCGCGTGCTGGTGAGCCCGCGCTTTCACCGGCTGCACCACGCGATCGGCATCGGCCATGAGTCGGGCGGGCGTGGCACGCTGGGCGGCCACAACTTCGCGGTGCTGTTCCCGGTCTGGGACATGCTGTTCGGCACCGCCAATTTCGAGCTGCGTTTCGATGCCACCGGGGTGCGCGACCAGCTCCCCGCCGAGGGCGGGCGCGACTATGGCCGCGGCTTCTGGGCCCAGCAATGGCTGGGTCTGCGGAGATTGGTCGGGCGTTGATATGCTCGACCTCTCCAAAGCGGAGGAATGAGCGAAAAATGATCCATGCCACCGGCCGTATCGCCGATGCCTTCTGGCGCGCCGCCGCCTATTGCCTGCATCCGCGCGTGATCGCGCTCTCGCTGCTGCCGCTGCTGATCTCGGCCGTGCTGGCCGGCGTCTTCATGTACTTCTTCTGGGAGCCCGCGGTGGCCGGCGTGCGCGCCACGCTGGAATCCTGGAAGCTGATCGACAGCCTGCTGGGCTGGCTGGACTATGTGGGCGCCAGCGGCTTTCGCAGTGTGATGGCGCCGCTGGTGGTGCTGGCCCTGGGCATCCCGGTGGTGGTGGTGCTGAGCCTGCTGATGGTGGCGCTGCTGATGACGCCGGCGATGGTGCAGCTGGTGGCCGCGCGCCGCTTTCCGGGCCTGGAACTCAAGCGCGGCGGCTCGGTCTGGCTGAGCGCGGCCTGGTCGCTGGGCCACACCTTGCTGGCCCTGCTGGCCATCGTCGTCAGCATGCCCTTCTGGTTCATCCCGCCGCTGGTGCTCTTCATCCCGCCGCTGATCTGGGGCTGGCTGGGCTACCGCGTGTTTGCCTTCGATGTGCTGGCCGATCATGCCTCGGCGCCCGAGCGGCGCCGGATCCTCAGCGAGCACAAGGGCCCGCTGCTGGCGCTCGGCCTGGTGACCGGCTATCTGGGCGCCGCACCCGCCGCCATCTGGGCCTTTGGCGTGCTGACGATTGCGCTCGCGCCCTTTCTGGTGCTGATCTCGGTGTGGCTCTACACCCTGGTGTTCGCCTTCACCTCGCTGTGGTTCGCGCATTACGCGCTGGCCGCCTTGCATGAGCTGCGCCAGGCCGCCGCCGGGCCGGTGGTGGAGGTGCTCGATCCCTTGCCCGAGCAGGCCCGGACCACGGCCGCGCCGCCGTTGCTGCCATGAACATCGGCCTCATCATCATTGGTGACGAGATCCTCTCGGGCAAACGCCAGGACAAGCACCTGGCCAAGGTGATCGAGTTGCTGGCCGCCCGCGGCCTCACGCTCAGCTGGGCCCAGTACCTGGGCGACGAGCGCGCGCGCCTCACGGCCGAGCTCGCGCGCGCCTTTGCCAGCGGCGACCTGGTGTTCAGCTGCGGCGGCATCGGCGCCACGCCCGACGATCACACCCGCCAGGCCGCCGCCGCGGCGCTGGGGCAAGACCTGACCCTGCACCCGCAGGCCAAGGCCCTGATCTGGCAGCGCGTGCAGCAGATCGCGGCGGAGCAGGGCAGCGAGATCGCGATCGATTCGCCGGATGCGCAACGCCGCTTCCAGATGGGCGAGTTCCCGGCGGGCGCGGGCATCATCCCCAATCCCTACAACCAGATTCCGGGCTTCTTCGTCGGCACGGTCTACTTCGTGCCGGGCTTCCCGGTGATGGCCCATCCGATGATCGAGTGGGTGCTGGACCAGCGCCATGCCGATCTGCACCGGGCGCTGGGTACGCGCGAGAAGTCGCTGATCGTGCTGGGGGCACTGGAGGCCACGCTGGCGCCGCTGATGGAACGCATCGAGGCCGACTTCCCCGGCATCAAGGTCTTCAGCCTGCCCAGCGTCGACCATCCGCAATGGGGCCGCCATATCGAGCTGGGCGTGAAGGGCGACGCAGATCGCCTGGAGCCGGCCTATGCGGCGCTCAAGCAGGGGCTGTCCCAATATGGTGCGCGCATTGGCACCGAGTTGGTGCGATAAGAGCCCGACCGCGGCACTTGATTGGTGCGCGGTTCGGTGACCGCCCCGGCGGCGTCATGGTGACGCAAGCCCCACAAGCGCATAATCCGCGGGCCAGCGGGCATGCACCGCGCTGGCGCTCGGGCTGCGCCGGCTGGTCTCAAGTTGGCACGCAACCTGCTTACTTAAACGGTGCATGAGTCGGGCCCCGTGCATCCGCATGGACCCAGACCCCCGCCGAATTCTCAGATCCGATCTACCCCCGTTCCGCTAGGAGTGATTGATGGCCAAGACCGTCGCCGACGTGATGAAGATGGTGAAGGAAAACGAAGTCAAGTTCGTCGACTTCCGCTTCACCGATACCCGTGGCAAAGAGCAGCACGTTTCCGTGCCCGTGTCGCATTTCGACGAGGACAAGTTCTCCTCCGGTCATGCCTTTGACGGTTCGTCGATCGCTGGCTGGAAGGGCATCGAAGCCTCCGACATGCTGCTGATGCCGGATCCCGATACCGCCAATATCGACCCCTTCTTCGAAGAGCCGACCCTGATCCTGTCCTGCGACGTGGTCGACCCGGCCGACGGCAAGGCCTATGAGCGCGATCCGCGTTCGCTGGCCAAGCGCGCCGAAGCCTATCTGAAGGCCTCCGGCCTGGGCGACACCGCCTACTTCGGCCCCGAGCCCGAGTTCTTCATCTTCGACTCGATCCGCTGGGGCAATGACATGTCCGGCTGCTTCTTCAAGATCGAATCCGAAGAAGCCGCGTGGAACACCGGCAAGGAATACGAGCACGGCAACAGCGGCTACCGTCCCACCGTCAAGGGCGGCTATTTCCCCGTGCCCCCGGTCGACGCCGGCCAGGACATGCGCTCGGAAATGTGCCTGATCCTGGAACAGCTGGGCATCCCGGTCGAAGTGCATCACCACGAAGTGGCGAACGCCGGCCAGATGGAAATCGGCACCAAGTTCAGCACCCTGACCAAGCGCGCCGACTGGCTGCAACTGCAGAAGTACGTGATCCAGAACGTCGCCCATGCCTATGGCAAGACCGCGACCTTCATGCCCAAGCCCATCGTTGGCGACAACGGCTCCGGCATGCACGTGCACCAGTCGATCTGGAAGGACGGCAAGAACCTGTTCGCCGGTGACGGCTATGCGGGCCTCTCCGACTTCGCGCTGTACTACATCGGCGGCATCATCAAGCATGCACGCGCGCTGAACGCCATCACCAACCCCGGTACGAACTCGTACAAGCGTCTGGTGCCCGGCTTCGAAGCCCCGGTGAAGCTGGCCTACTCGGCCAAGAACCGCTCGGCCTCGATCCGCATCCCCTATGTGGCCAACCCCAAGGGCCGCCGCATCGAGGCGCGCTTCCCCGATCCTTCGGCCAACCCCTATCTGTGCTTCGCGGCACTGATGATGGCCGGTCTGGACGGCGTGGAGAACAAGATCCATCCGGGCGAAGCCGCCACCAAGGATCTGTACCACCTGCCGCCGGAAGAAGACGCGAAGATCCCGACCGTCTGCCACAGCCTGGACCAGGCGCTGGACTATCTGGACAAGGACCGTGCCTTCCTGACCAAGGGCGGCGTGTTCACCGACAGCTTCCTCGATGCCTACATCGAGCTGAAGATGCAGGAAGTGACGCGCTTCCGCATGGCCACCCACCCGGTCGAGTACGACATGTACTACTCGCTGTGATGGGAGCGCGCGGCGTGCGTGTTGAGAAGCAACACGGCGCGCCGCGGGCTGCCAGGGCAGGAGAGGGACGGCGCGAGCCGTCCTTTTTTGTTGCTGCGCCGTCATGGGCCACAATGCGAGCCTGGTTCCTTCCTCTCGACGATTCGGCCGATGCACATCCAGCGACCCAAGAAGCAAGCCCAGTTCCTGCTGCTCAGCGCCATGTTGGTGGCAGGCGGGGCGCAGGCCCAGGGCGTGGTGTACCGCTGCCCCGGGCCGCCGGTGCTCTACACCGACGCGCTCTCGGCCAAGGAGGCCCAGGAAAAGGGCTGTCGCACCATCGAGGGCACGCCCATCACGGTGCTGCAGGCGCCGGCGCGGGCCAAGCCGGCACCGTCGGCCCTACCCGCCGAGGGGGCCGCCTCGCGCGGAGGGCCTGATGCGCGCATCGACCCCAGCCAGCAGCGTGGCCGCGACAACGAGCGCCGGCGCGTGCTGGAGACCGAGCTGCGCGACAGCGAGGAGCGCCTGGCCAATCTGCAGCGCGAGTACGCGGGCGGCAACCCCGAGCGCCGCGGCGACGAGCGCAACTACCAGAAGTATCTGGACCGCGTGGCCGAGCTCAAGGCCGGCATCGCGCGCCAGGAAGCCGATATCCAGGCTCTCAAGCGAGAGCTCAGCAAACTCCCCTGAGTCTGCCCGTGTTGGGGCAGGCCACCCGACGCGATGAACGACGACAGCTCTGCGTATGCCGCCTTTGCGGCCTTCGACTCACTGGCCACGATGGTGGCCGTGGTGCGGCCCAACGGCGAATGCGAGTTCGCCAACGCCGCCTTCGAGACCGCAATGCGGCTGTCGCGCCGTGCGGTGCAGCGCAGCCAGCTGTTCGACTGGTTTGCCGACACCGCGCGCCTGCGCGAGGCCATGGACGGCGTGGCGCGCAATGCCTACTCCAGCAGCCGTTTCGATGCGCTCCTGCGCCGCGGCCCGCGCGTGCATGAGGACCTGCTACCCGTGCATGTGATCGTCAGCCAGACCGACGATCCGCAGCAGCTGCTGGTCGAGCTGATCGAGAACGCGCAGCAGACGCGCCAGGACCGCGACGAACGCAAGCTCGACCAGGTGCAGGCCACCAAGGAGCTGATACGCAATCTGGCGCACGAGATCAAGAACCCGCTGGGCGGCATACGCGGCGCGGCCCAGCTGCTGGCGCTGGAGCTGGAGCCCACCGACATGGGCCCCGAGCTGCAGGAGTACACCTCGGTCATCATCCACGAGGCCGACCGGCTGCAATCGCTGGTGGATCGCCTGCTGGCGCCGCACCGCTTTGCCCAGGTGGTGGGCGATGTGAACATCCACGAAGTCTGCGAGCGCGTGCGTTCGGTGATCCTGGCCGAGTACCCCAAGGGGCTCAGGCTGGTGCGGGACTACGACACCTCGCTGCCCGATTTCCGCGGCGACCGCGAGCAGCTGATCCAGGCGGTGCTCAACATCGTGCAGAACGCCGCCCAGGCGCTGCAGGCGCGCATCGCGGCCGGCGATGCGCAGATCACCCTGCGCACGCGCGTGGCCCGACAGGTCACGATTGGTAAGCAGCGCTGGCGCTTGGCACTGGAATTGCATATCGAAGATAACGGCCCTGGTGTGCCGGCCGAGATCCGTGACCGGATCTTCTTCCCCCTGGTCTCCGGCCGGGACGGCGGATCGGGTCTCGGGCTCACCTTGTCGCAGACGATCGTCCAACAACATCAAGGCATGATCGACTGCGACAGCGAACCAGGTCGGACCGACTTTCGAATTACCTTGCCTTTGCCCTGATGGGTACCCCGTCAGGCCTAGCGCGGAGCCCCTGAATGAAATCCATCTGGATTGTTGACGACGACCACTCGATCCGCTTTGTGCTGGAGAAGGCACTTGGCCGCGAGGGTCTGCCGACGCGCAGCTTCAGCAACGCGCGCGATTTGCTGGCCGCGCTCGAGGAGGACAGCCCGCAGGTACTGGTGTCCGACATCCGCATGCCCGGCGGCTCGGGGCTGGACCTGCTCACCAAGGTGAAGGAGAAGCTGCCCGGCCTGCCCGTCATCATCATGACGGCCTACTCCGACCTGGACAGCGCCGTCTCGGCCTTCCAGGGCGGCGCCTTCGAATACCTGCCCAAGCCCTTCGACCTGGCGCGCGCGGTGGAGCTGATCCGCCGCGCCCAGGAGGAGAGCGTGCGCGAGGCGGTGGCCGAGGAGGCGGCCGCGCCGCTGCCCGAGATGCTGGGCCAGGCCCCGGCGATGCAGGACGTGTTCCGTGCCATCGGCCGCCTCAGCCAGAGCAATGTGACGGTGCTGATCACCGGCGAGTCGGGCAGCGGCAAGGAGCTGGTGGCGCGTGCCCTGCACAAGCACAGCCCGCGCGCCGAGGGCCCTTTCGTCGCCATCAATACCGCGGCGATCCCCAAGGACCTGCTGGAGTCCGAACTGTTCGGCCATGAGCGCGGCGCCTTCACCGGCGCGCAGGCGACGCGGCGCGGCCGCTTCGAGCAGGCCGAGGGCGGCACGCTCTTCCTCGACGAGATCGGCGACATGCCGCTGGACCTGCAGACGCGTTTGCTGCGCGTGCTCTCGGACGGCCAGTTCTACCGCGTCGGCGGCCACAGCCCGCAGCGCAGCAATGTGCGCGTGGTGGCGGCCACGCACCAGAACCTCGAGGCCCTGGTGCGCGACGGACGCTTCCGCGAGGATCTGTTCCACCGCCTCAACGTGATCCGCCTGCGCCTGCCGCCGCTGCGCGAGCGCCGCGAAGACATCCCGGTGCTGGCGCGCTACTTCCTGCAGCGCAGCGCCACCGAGCTGGGCGTGGAGGCCAAGCGCCTCACCGAGCCGGCGCTGGCGCGCCTGGTGGCCTTCGACTTCCCCGGCAATGTGCGTCAGCTCGAGAACATCTGCCACTGGCTCAGCGTGATGGCGCCCAGCCAGGTGGTGGAGGCCAAGGACCTGCCGCAGGAGTTGCTGGCCACCACGCCCGTGCCGGCTGCGAGCCTAGTGGCCACGGCGCATGCCGCGGAGCCCGCGGCTGGCATCGCCGGTGCTGCCCTGCCGGTGATGCCGGCCGGCCCGCAACCCGCGGGCACCGATGCCTGGGTGGCGGAGATGGCGCGCGAGGCGCGCCGCCTGCTGATCGCCGGCGAGCCGGATGTGTGGGACGTGCTGACGCGCCGTTTCGAGGCCAGTCTGATCCTTACCGCGCTGGACATCACGCGCGGCCGCCGCATCGAGGCGGCGCAGAAGCTGGGCATCGGCCGCAACACCATCACGCGCAAGATCCAGGAGCTGGACCTGGACGCCTGACTTGCTGCGTTTTTTGCCGCCGCTGGGCTGCAGTGACCCTCAGTTGTGCAGCCCTACGGCGAACGGCCGGCAAGCAGCGCCGGTCGTTGAGAGGATGCAGTCTGGTTGGGTCACTTCTCGAACCACGGAGCCGGCGCGCCCATTTGGTGCGCCTTCCGCAGTGCCGGCCCGATCACAACGGCCAATGCGGCCAGCAGCTTGGCGCCGCTCGGTGCGTAGAACGCGCCGATTTCGTGGTGCCTCCACCCTTGCCAATGCCCGATTTCATCGAACCACGATTGGTAGTGTCGAGTTGATTGCGCCGCTAGACAGTGTGGCTTCCCGTCCGCTGGAAGAGAAATTCGTGAAGAAAGCGTTGCAGGCCGGGGTTCGTGCGCTACTTCCATCGCCGCGTCTGTGCACCGACACCATCGACATGCCCTCCCTGGTTCAGGCTTGAGGTGGGTGATTGTCAATGCACAGACCTGTGGGAGTGGCAGCGGCACCCTAGTCTGGGCTGTCGACTTCGAAGCCTGTCCGTGCTAGATAAATGTAGTGCAGTCAAAAAGCATCAACGATGCTCGGTCATGATGGGGGAGTTCGTGCTGGGGCTGCCAGGCATACCGTCGCCTATATCCCCCCGCATCGGGTTGCTCGCCGAACTCAGCTCCGGCCAAGTTCCTCGTTCCAGAAACGTAGCAAGGCTTCCTCCATCCGCGCCGGGCTGTAGCGAGCCACCGTCTCGGCCATGGCATGACGGACCGGCGCGCTCGCTGCCGGTTCAGCCTTGCTGAGATCCAGCGCTGTCGCGAGGCCCTGCACGCAAGCCCGCCAGTCCCCAGTCTCGGCCCACCAGCCATTGGCACTGTTCATATACTCGCGCCCGCCATCGCCATGGAAGCCGGCTACCAGACAGCCGGCTGCCATGGCCTCGAGCGGTGGTAGGCCGAAGGACTCCTTGTGGGAAAGGGAGAGGAACACCGCGCTATCTCCCAGTGCAGTCGCAGCTTGCTGCTGAGTGCATCCCTGGATGGAGACCCAAGGCACATCAGCGTGGCGCGGGTGCATGCGCCAAAACGTGGCCTGCACGAATGCGGCGTCGTCGGCCAGCTTGCGGGGCATGCAGGCCACCTGCAGCTTCTTCTGTGCCGCCGGCGCATAGCGATTGGTATCGACGGCACAAGGGATGAGCGGGACATCTGTCAGACCGTATACATCGGCAAAGAAGTGCTGAACCGCCACGCTGGAGGCAATGAAGCCGTCCACCCCTAACTCGGATGCCCCGGCTCCGGGTTTCGCGGGAAAAGGCACGTAGTACTGGTTCTGGCAGAACATCAGCTTGCGCACCGGCGCTAGTCGGAGGGCTTCGACATAGTCAGAGAAGCCCTCCGGAATCACCCAGATGTCACCAGGCTCGGGTTGCAGTTCGCCACCATGCAATGTGAGAGGGGCATCGGTGCCGTAGTAATCTACCTCGGGACGGTGGCTCAAGACCACCGAGGAACGAAATCCGTGTCGGGCTAGCGCCGCCGCATGCTGATAGATCACCGCAATGCCGCCGGACGGGAAGGGGAAAGGTTCTGCGACGAAGAGAATGCGACGCTGTGACATGCATTGGGCTGGAATGGCAAAGATCGAAGCGTAACGAAACCGCGCGTGTCGGGCTACCTGATCGGCAAGGAAAATATGCTCCGCAAGGCCGACCGGTGGGGCAAGGTCTTGTCCGGTGGTGGGCGAGCAGTCATGACGCCGAGGCTCAACGACCTTCGATCTGCTTGTCCAGCCAGACCGCCAGGCCCTGGGCGTTCAGTTCCACGTCCATGCTCAGCAGCTCGGCGCAGCGCGCCTCGGGCAGCTGGCAGCCATGGCGCCGCAGGCTGGCCAGGTATTGCTGCAGCAGTGCGGCCTTGAGGGCGGCGTGCCGATCCGGCACCCGGCGCAGCGAAAGCGCGGTGTCGGCCATCGCCCGCACCGCCACCAGCAGCGCCTCGGCCAGCTTGGGCACGTCGGCGACGCGGCCGAAGTGGGTCAGGTACATGCACTCGGGCTGGTAGCTCAGCAGCCGCCGCACCGAGGCCTCGAGCGCCTCGGGCTCGAACTGCACCGGCGTGCTGGTGGGCAGCATCCAGGGGCCTTGCTCGGCATCGAACTCGCGGTAGGAGAGGCCGAAGGTGTCGCCGGTGAACCAGCCGCGGCTCTTCGCATCCCAGATGCAATGGTGGTGGCGCGCATGGCCGGGCGTGTCCAGCAGCAGCAGCGGCCGGCCCGCCAGCGCAATCTCCATGCCGTCGCTGCTGGCACGGGCGCGCGCCGCCGGCACGGCCACCAGCTCGCCATAGGAGCGCCGCATTTCCTCCTCGCCATAGACGGCCAGCGCGCCGGCCCACAAGGCGCTCGGGTCCAGCATATGGCGCAGGCCGCGCGGGTGCACCAGGCAGACCGCCTGTGGCAGGGCCTGCATCAACAGGCCCACGCCGCCGGCATGGTCGAGGTGCACATGGGTGGGGATGACATAGTCCACCGCCGTGCGCGGCAGGCCCAGCCGCTCCAACGCCGCCAGCAGCAGCGGCACGCTGTGGTTGGTGCCGCTGTCCACGAAGGCGGCGCGGCCCTGTTCGACGATCAGGTAGGCGGCATCGAAATGCGCGCGCTGGAAAGCGGTGTCGATGGCGTAAATCCCATGGCCCAGGTCCTGCATCAGCATGCTCCTTAGAATCCCGCCACGATATCGCAAGGAAGTACCGATGGCCGTTCGTGAGATTCTCAAGATGGGCGATGCGCGCCTGCTGCGCGTGGCGAAACCGGTGCAGCAATTCGGCACGCCCGAGCTGGCGCAGTTGCTGCAGGACATGTTCGAGACCATGAAGGCCGCCAACGGCGCCGGCCTGGCCGCGCCGCAGATCGGCGTGGACCTGCAGGTGGTGGTGTTCGGCTTCCAGCACAACGAGCGCTACCCGGAGGCGCCGCCGGTGCCGATGACGGTGCTGATCAATCCGCTCATCACGCCGCTTTCGGACGAGATGGTGGAGGGCTGGGAGGGCTGCCTCTCGGTGCCGGGCCTGCGTGGCGTGGTGTCGCGGCATGCGCGCCTGCGCTACCAGGGCTTCGACGCAATGGGCGCGCCGATAGCGCGCGAGGCCGAAGGCTTCCATGCCCGCGTGGTGCAGCATGAATGCGACCACCTGATCGGCAAGCTCTATCCGATGCGCATGACGGACTTCAGCCGCTTCGGCTATACCGAGGTGCTGTTCCCGGGCGTCGATCCCCATGCCGATGATTGAGGCGGACGGCTGAGTTCTTTTTTGTAAAGTGCGTCGTCCTGGGGCAGGCTTCGGGCGTTAAGCCGGGGCAGAGGAGATCGCTCATGGAAAGCGCAATACAAACATCCCCGGCCAAGCGCTGGTGGCAGCTGGCCCTGGCCTTGTTGCTGAGCCTGAGCCTGGGCTGCGCCTGGGCCGACCCGCCCGGCCGCGTCGCCCGCGTGTCGGAGCTGAGCGGCGAGGCCTGGCTGTTCGACACCGAGAGCAAGGAATGGCTGCAGCTCGGGCGCAACCACACCATCAGCGAGGGCGACCGCCTGCGCACCGACCCGGGCGCACGCATGGCCCTGCGCATCGGCTCCACCAGCCTGTGGGTGGACGAGCGCAGCGACATCGAGTTCAGCCAGCTTGATGACGAGCGCGTCGAGTTGCGCGTGGACCAGGGCAGCCTGGCACTGCGCCTGCGCAATGCCGAGAGCGCCAACGAGACCCGGCTGCGCACCCGCGAGGGGCGCTTCATCTTCGAGCGCGAGGGCTTTTACCGCGTCGACCAGCTCGACCGCGGCAGCCGCGCCCTGAACTGGCAGGGCCGCATGCGCTTCGAGGCGCGCGAGGGCGATGCCCAGCCGGTCTGGCTGGGGGCCAATGAGCAGGTCGAGTTCTGGTGGGCCAACGGCCCGCGCGCCGAGCGCCAACGCTTCGACGTCGACGCCTTCACCGATTGGGCGCTGGCGCAGAGCCGCTCTGACGGCGAAGCCGTCAGCTACCGCTATGTCTCGCCCGAGATGACCGGCGCCGAGGACCTCGACCGTTATGGCCGCTGGGAGAACGCGCCCGACTATGGCCCGGTCTGGATCCCGGTGCAGGTGGCGCCCGACTGGGCCCCCTACCGCGATGGCCGCTGGGTCTGGTCGCGCCCCTGGGGCTGGACCTGGGTGGATGATGCCCCCTGGGGCTTTGCACCCTTCCACTATGGCCGCTGGGTGCATTACCGCGCGCGCTGGTGCTGGGTGCCGGGCCGCTATGTGGCACGCCCCGTGTACGCGCCGGCCCTGGTGGCCTGGGTGGGCGGCGGCTCGGTCAGCGTCGGCATCAGCATCGGCTCGCGCCACGACTATCCGCGCTATGGCTGGTTCCCGCTGGCGCCGCGCGAGGTCTACCGCCCCAGCTACCACCACAGCCCCGGCTATGTGCGCCGCCTCAACCCCGAGGCCGACCCGGTGACGGTGCTGAACCCCAATGGTTCGGTGAACAAGCCCGTCTATCGCAACCGCGATGTGGTGGGAGCCGTCAGCACGCTGACGCCGCAGCCCGGCGGCGTGCTGCGCCCGGCACCCTGGCGTGACGCGCAGGTGCCGCTGCGCCCGGTGCCGCAGGCGCCCGGCCGGCAGGAGCTGCCGCCACTGCCGGCGGCGACGCTGCCGGAGCGCCGCGGCCCGGTGTTCGACGCGCCGCGCCCCTCGCGCGACAACCGCCCGGACCGCAATGCCGGCGAAGCGCCGCGCTCCATCATCGAGCGTGAGCAGCAGCGCGAGCAGCAACGTGAGCCTGTGCCGCGCGAACTGCCGCGGCGCGAGCCCGAGCGTGCCCGCGTTCCCGAGCGCGCACCCGAGCGTGGCCTGGAACGCGCCCCCGAGCGCAGCATCGAGCGCCCCAGCCCGGTGCAGGTGATGCCGCAGCCGGTGCCCCAGCCCGCGCCGCAAACCCTGCCCCAGCGCGAGTCTGGTGCGCCGCGCTCGGCCATCGAGCGTGAGCAGCAACGCGAACAGCAGCGCGAGCCCATCATGCGTGAACCGGTGCGCATGCCCGAGCGTGCGATCGAGCGGCCGCAGGAACGGCCGCAAGAGCGGCCACCGGAGCGCCAGCCCGACCGTGGCGTGCCGATGCGCAGCGCCCAACCCGTGCCACCGGCGGCCCCGCCCGCCGCGCGCGCCGAGGAGCGCCCGCAGCGCAAGGCCGGCGACGAGGTGCCGCGCCGCCAGGACGGACGCCCGCAGCGCAACAACGATTGACGACCGGCTGCGCTACAGCAGGGGCTTGAGGGCGCGCCAGACGTTGTCCAGCATCAAGGGATGCGCCTTGGCGAGCGGGTGGATGCGGTCGGGCTGGAACCAGCTCTCCGCATCCGGCCGCTCCGCCACGCCGGCGAGCAGAAAGGGGGTGAGGGCGGTCTTCTCGTCCCGCGCCACCTGCTCGAACAGCTGCACGAACTCCTTGCCATAGGCCGCCCCGTAGTTGGGCGGCATCTGCATGCCCACCAGCAGCACCCTGGCGCCGGCGGCCTTGCCGGCCTGCACCATGGCGCGCAGGTTGTCGCGCGTCATCGCGAGCGGCAGGCCGCGCAGCGCGTCGTTGCCGCCCAGCTCGATGATCAGGTGGCTGGGCGTTTGTGCCTTCAGCAGGCCGGGCAGGCGCGAGCGGCCGCCCGAGCTGGTGTCGCCGCTGATGCTGGCGTTCACCACCTCGATGGCGAGGCGCTGTTCCTTCAGCCGGGCCTCCAGCAGCGCCACCCAGCCGCTACCGCGCGCCAGGCCGTACTCGGCCGAGAGGCTGTCGCCCAGCACGACGATGCGGCGCGGCCCGCTGTGCTTGCCCCTGGCATCGGCGGCGCCGGCCAGGGGTGACCCGAGGCATGCCAGGCCAAGCAGGCTACATTGCGCTATCCAGTCTCTACGCCGCATTCCAGCCCGCCCTATGTCTGAATTCATCATCGAAGTCGATCGCGTCAGCAAGTCCGTGCAGGACGCCACCGGCGAGCTGACGATTCTGCACGACATCAGCTTTCATCTGCTGGCGCGTGAATCGGTCGCCATCGTCGGCGCCTCGGGCTCGGGCAAGAGCACCCTGCTGTCCATCCTGGCGGGCCTGGACAAGCCCAGCAGCGGCACGGTGAGGCTGCGCGGCCAGGACATGTTTGCGCTCGATGAAGACGCGCGCGCGGCCTTGCGCGGTGCGGAGCTGGGCTTTGTGTTCCAGAGCTTCCAGCTGCTGGCCAACCTGACCGCGCTGGAGAACGTGATGCTGCCGCTGGAGTTGCGCGGCGAGCGCGATGCCAAGGCCTTGGCGACGCAGATGCTGCAGCGCGTGGGCCTGGGCCAGCGCCTCGGCCATTACCCGCGCGTGCTCTCGGGCGGCGAGCAGCAGCGCGTGGCGCTGGCGCGTGCCTTCGTGGTGCGGCCGGCGCTGCTGCTGGCCGACGAGCCCACCGGCAGCCTGGACTTCGCCACCGGCGCCCAGGTGATGGCCTTGATGTTCGAACTCAACCGCGAGGCCGGGACCACCCTGGTGCTGGTGACCCACGACCAGGCCATCGCCGAGCGCTGCGACCGCCAGCTGCGCATCGAGGCGGGGCATCTGGTCGAGTCCCGGCTCACCGACATGGCCGTCTGAGCCAGGCTCAGAGGCCGCGTCGCGCGCGCTGGCGCAAGCGCCGCCCGCGCTCGAACATGATCACCGCCCACCAGCCCATGTAGACGGCCAGGTAGGCCAGGGCGCCCAGCAGCAGGCCGGCCAAGGGCAGGCCCACCAGCAGGGGCTTGCCCAAGCTGGCCAGCCACAGGCCCAGATCGCTGATCCAGCCGGCCGGATGCTGCCAGTCCAGGCTCAGCATCGGCGGCGCATGCACCGGGCTGGCCTCTTGCACCAGCAGCCCGCCCAGCCAGATCGCCAGGCTCCAGATCGGCACCAGGGTGAAGGGGTTGGTGAGCCAGGTGGCGGCAATCGCCGCCGCCACATTGGCGCGGAACAGGATGGCCACCGCGGCGGCCAGCAGCATCTGGGTGGGCAGCGGGATCACGCCCACCGCCAGGCCCAGGCCCACACCCCAGGCCACCCGGCGCCGATGCGCCACCCACAGCCAGGGCCGCGGCCGCAGGTAATGACCCAGCCAGCGCAGCCCCTTGATGTTCTCCAGGGTCTCGGGCGTGGGCAGCAGGCGGCGGGCGAGGCGGGTGGCGGGCATGAGGCGCTAGATGGGGACAAAACATGAAAAAACCCGCGTTGCCAGACTCAGGCCTGGCGCTACGCGGGTTTTGATGCGAGGGGACTCAGCCCCTGTCCATCAGTTGGCGAACTTGTAGTCGGTCTTGGCCTTGGCCTTCAGATCCTTCTGGAAGTCGCCCAGCTTTTGCTGGTTCAGACGTTGCAGGATCTGCGCCTTCACATCGTCGAAGCCCGGGAAGGTCGCTTCACGCGTGTCTTCCAGCTTGATGATGTGGTAGCCGAACTGGCTCTTCACCGGCTCCTGGGTCATCTCGCCCTTTTGCAGGGCGGTCAGGGCCTTGCTGAACTCGGGCACATAGGAGTTGGGGTTGGCGAAGTCGAGGTCGCCACCGTTGGCGGCCGAGCCGGGGTCCTTGGAGTTCTTGGTCGCCAGTTCCTCGAACTTGGCGCCGCCCTTGATCTGGGCGATCAGGGCCTTGGCGTCCTCTTCCTTTTCCACCAGGATGTGGCGGGCACGGTATTCGGTGCCGGCGCTCTGGGCCTTGAACTTGTCGTACTCGGCCTTGGCATCGGCGTCGGTGACCGGGTTCTTCTTGCTGAAGTCGGCGAACAGTTCGCGGATCAGGATGCTCTGGCGAGCCAGTTCCATCTGCGCCTTGAAGTCGGCGCTGGCGGGGATGCCGCGCTTCTCGGCTTCCTGCATGAAGATTTCGCGCAGGACGATCTCGTCCTTCACTTGCGCTTCCATCTCCGGCGTGCGGGGCTGGCCGTTCTTGGTGATCTGGCCGATCAGCAGGTCGGCGCGTGCCTTGGGCACGGCCTTGCCATTCACCGTCGCGATGTTCTGGGCGCTGGCCGTGATGGGTGCGAACGCTGCAGACAGGGCCGCGATCGAGGCGGCGAGCACAATCTTCTTCATGGACATTGGGCCTTTCAACAGACTCCACCGGCGGGGCATCTACCGGGTTCAATACACAAAACAAAGCGCCGTGGCCGGCGCGGATTCAAGGCGAAATCTGTTCAGCGATCATCCGGGCTGCGGGCGTCGATCGCCAGCGCATGGATGCCCTGCTGCATCAGTTCAGCGAGGGAATCATATACGAGGCGATGGCGGGCGACCCGGTTAAGCCCGGTAAAGCCGGCCGCCACGATGCGCACCGTGTAATGGCCGCCCTCGCGGGCGCCGGCATGGCCGGCATGGCGGGCGCTGTCGTCCTCTACCTCCAGGCTGCTGGGCGCGAGGCGCTCGCGCAGCCTCGACTCGATGTCGGTGACCGAGGCACGCGGGCTCATGGTGTCTCCTTGCCGTCGTTCTTGCTGCTGTCTTCGATGATGTGGCGGCCCATGTAGAGGCCCTGCGCCAGCGTGAACACCAGCATCAGGCCGGTGCTGCCGAAGACCTTGAAATTGGCCCAGCTGGAGGTCGAGAAGTTGTAGGCCACGTAGAGGTTGAGCACGCCCATGGCGACGAAGAAACCCACCCAGGCCAGGTTCAGGCGCGACCAGATGGCGGCGGGCATCTGGATCTCCTCGCCCAGCATGGACTTGAGCAGGTTCTTGCCCATCAGCTTGTCGCTCAGCAGGAACACCAGGGCCATGCCCCAGTACAGGCCAGTGGGCTTCCACTTGATGAAGGTCTCGTTGTGGAACCAGATGGTGGCACCGCCCAGGGTCACCACCAGGCCCAGGCTGATCCACAGCATCAGGTCGATCTTCTTGCCGCGCAGCTTCAGGACCAGGGCCTGCAGCAGGGTCGCGGCCATCACCACCACGGTGGCCAGCAGCACCGGCGCCTCCTCGGGCCCGACCTTGCCGCCCGAGACCATGAAGCCGAAATGCTCGCTGGCGAAGAGGGCGGCCCAGTCCTTGTGGGATTCGGCGTACTTGAAGCTGCCGAAGAACAGCAGCAGGGGCAGGAAGTCGAGCAGTAGCTTCATTCAATCGCAATCAGGGCGCCTCGGGCCGGGTGGCTCAGGTCTTGGGGGCGAAGTCTAGCGCGGCCGAATTGATGCAGAAGCGCTCGCCGCTGGGTTCCGGCCCGTCGGGGAAGACATGGCCCAGGTGCGAACCGCAGCGCTGGCAGCGCACCTCCACCCGCACCATGCCATGGCTTTTGTCCACCACGCGCTCCACCACCTCGCTGTTGATGGGCGCCCAGTAGCTGGGCCAGCCGCAGCCGGCGTCGAACTTGGTCGCCGGCTCGAACAGCGCTGTGCCGCAGCCTACGCAGTTGTAGTGGCCCTGGCTGTCCCAATGGTCCCAGTACTTGCCGGTGAAGGCGCGCTCGGTGGCGGCGTGGCGGGCCACCTGGTACTGCATGGGGTCGAGCTGCTCGCGCCACTCGGCATCGGTCTTCTTGATGGGGTAGTCACTCATGATGAACAAGACACTTCCAGATGTTGCGCCCAGTCGGGCGGGAAGCCGGCATCGCTGGCTTGCTCGGGTTCGTCGAAGGGGCGGCTCAAAACTTTCAGCAGGCGCTGCACTTCGCTGAAATCGCCCGCCTGGGCCTGGCGGATCGCGCCCTCGGCGAGATGGTTGCGCAGCACCACCGCGGGGTTGCGGGCCAGCATGCCGGCCTCGCGCTCGGCCGCCACGCTGCCCTCCTGGGCCAGCCTGGCCTGGTAGCGCAGCGCCCAGGCGTCGAAGGCGGGGCGGTCCAGGAACAGGTCGCGCAGCGCCTCGGGCTGGGCGCCGTAGCGGCTCAGGCGGCGGTGCGCGATCGTGTAGTCCACCCGGGTGGCGGCCAGCAGCCGCAGCCAGTCGTCCACCAGCTCGCGGTCGCCCTCCTGTGCGGTGGCCAGGCCCAGCTTGGCGCGCATGGCCCCGAGCAGGGCGCGCGGGAAGCGCTCGCGGTAGGGCTCCAGCGCCTCCAGCAATTGCTCGCCGGCGGCCTCGCGCTCGGCCTCGCGCGTAGCCTCGGGGTTGGCGGGCAGCAGCGGCAGCAGCGCCTGGGCCAGCGCATGCAGGTTCCAGAACGCCACATTGGGCTGGCGCGCATAGGCATAGCGGCCCTGGTGGTCGGAATGGTTGCAGACATGGCCCGGGTCGAAGCCGTCCAGGAAGCCGAAGGGGCCGTAGTCGATTGTCAGGCCCAGCAGGGACATATTGTCGGTATTCATCACCCCATGGCAGAAGCCCACCGCCTGCCATTGCGCCAGCAGCTTGGCGGTCTGCCCGGCCACGCGCGCCAGCAGCGCCACCACCGGCTGGGGCGCGTCCAGGCATTCGGGCGCATGCTCGGCGATGAAATGATCGGCCAGTCGGCGCAGCGCGGCATGCTGGCCATGGTGGGCGAAATGCTCGAAGTGGCCGAAGCGCAGAAAGCTGGGCGCGACGCGCGTCACCACCGCCGCGGTCTCCATGCTTTCGCGCCGTACCGGCAGGGCCGAGCCGGTGATGCACAGCGCGCGCGTGCTCGGGATGCCCAGCGCCGCCATCGCCTCGGAGCAGAGGAATTCGCGGATCGACGAGCGCAGCACCGCGCGGCCATCGCCCATGCGGGAGTAGGGCGTCAGGCCCGCGCCCTTGAGCTGCAGCTCCATGCCGCCTTGCGGCGTGGCCAGCTCGCCCAGCCAGAGCGCGCGCCCGTCGCCGAGCTGGCCGGCCCATTGGCCGAACTGGTGGCCGCTGTAGACGCTGGCCAGGGGCTGCATGCCGGGCCATCGCGCGTTGCCGCTGAAGACCTGCAGGGCCTGAAGACTCGGCTGCGAGGCCCAGTCGGCGGGCATGCCCAGCAACTCGGCGCAGGCCGGGCTCTGCGCCACCCAATGCGGGTCCGGCAGGCCCTGGGCGGGCAGCTCGGTGTAGAACTCGGGGCCCAGGCGGGCAAAGCGGTTGGGCCATTCAGCATGCATGATGGCCGGCAGTGTAGACAGGCGCCCGCCAAGCCGCCGGGCGGGCGCGCAATGCCCCTGTCAGTGCAGCCGGAACACCGCCACCACCTCGGTCATGCGCCCGGCCTGCTGCTGCAGGCTGTCGGCCGCCGCCGCGGCCTGCTCCACCAGCGCGGCGTTCTGTTGCGTCACCTGGTCGAGCTGGGTCACCGCATCGCCCACCTGGGCAATGCCCTGGCTCTGCTCGGCGCTGGCGGCGCTGATCTCGGCGATCAGGTCGGAGACGCGCTTCACCTGGCTCACGATCTCGCCCATGGTGCGGCCGGCATTGCCGGCCAGGGTGCTGCCGATCTCGACCTTGTCGACGCTGTCGCCGATCAGGGTCTTGATCTCGCGCGCCGCCTGCGCGCTGCGTTGCGCCAGCGTGCGCACCTCGCCGGCCACCACCGCGAAGCCGCGGCCCTGCTCGCCGGCGCGCGCCGCCTCCACCGCGGCGTTCAGTGCCAGGATATTGGTCTGGAAGGCGATGCCGTCGATGGTGCCGATGATGTCGGAGATCTTGCGCGAGGCGGCGCTGATCTGCTCCATCGTCGCCACCACCTCGTTCACCGCCGTGCCGCCCTGGGCCGCCACGGCCGAGGCACTGGCGGCCAACTGGGTGGCGGCGCGCGCGGTGTCGGCGTTCTGCTTCACGGTGGCGGTGAGCTGCTCCATCGAGGCCGCGGTGTGCTGCAGATTGCTGGCCTGCTCCTCGGTGCGCTGGCTCAGATCGGCGTTGCCGCGCGCGATCTCGGCGCTGCCGGTGGCGATCGAGTCGCTGCCCTCGCGCACCTGGGCCACGATGTCCACCAGCCCGTCGTTCATGCGCTTGAGCGCCGCCAGCAGCTGGCCGGTTTCGTTCGTGCCCGCGGCGCTGATATGGGTGCGCAGATCGCCGGCCGCCACCGCCTCGGCCAGCTTCACGGCCTGGGCCAGCGGGGTGACGATGGAGCGCACCAGGGCCCAGGCGATCAGCATGCCGGCGGCCACGATCAGCAGCGCGCCGATCGCGCCCATCCACAGCAGGCCGGTGCGCGCCGCCACCGCGGCCTGCTCGGCCTTGCTGGCCTTGTCGGCCTGCATCTGCACGAAGCGCTCGATCGCGCCCAGATAGCTGCGCACCGCTGGCCCGTACTCCTCCTGCACTACCTTGGCGGCACCGGCGCTGTCGCCGGCCGCGCCGAGTTCGCGCGCCTTCTTGCTGGCGGCCAGCAGGCTGCCGCCAAAGCCGACGATCTGCTTCAGCTGGGTCTGGTCCTCGGGCGTCTGCGCCTCCTTGGTGATCTCCTCGCGCAGCTTCACCACGCGCGGCGTGTCGGTGGCCATGGCCTCCTTGAAGAGCTCGCCCACCGCGGGGTCCTTGCTCACCGCGGCGGCCATGCTGCGCGCCACCGCGGTCTCGGTCATGCCCTGCCACTTGACCGACTTGCGTATCAGCGTCTGCGCCTGTTCGATCGCCTCGCTGGCCTGGCGCTCGATGGCCTGGGCGCGCAACAGGGTGAAGCCACCGATGGCCAGCATCGCGGCCAGCAGCAGCGCGATGGCGCCGGTGAGCTTGCGGGCCAGGCCCAGATTGTTCAGGTTCATGGCGATTCCTCTTGGCGGGCGATGCACCGATTCTGAGCACGGGGCGCGAATCTGCCAACCGCTGGTGCGGGGGCTGTCGCAAGCCGGGGCAGTGTTTACGCTAGGTCCTCTTGCGCATCCTGTGTAACGAGGGTGACTATCGAGCTAGGGGACGCGCCCTAAACTGGTTTGAACCAAGAAGTACAGGAGACCGTAGATGGCCTTGATGGGACAGATGATGTCCATGCCCTTGCTGATTTCTTCACTGATCCAGCATGCGGCGCGGCATTCGGGCGATACCGAGATCGTCAGCAAGCGGGTCGAGGGCGATCTGCACCGCTACAACTGGCGCGAGGCCGAGCTGCGCTCGCGCAAGCTGGCCCAGGCCTTTGCCCGTCTGGGCCTGCAGGCCGGCGAGCGCGTCGGCACCCTGGCCTGGAACGGCTACCGCCATCTGGAGATCTACTACGGCAGCTCGGGCTCGCAGCTGGTCTGCCACACCATCAACCCGCGCCTGTTCCCCGAGCAGATCGCCTGGATCGCCAAGGACGCGCAGGACCGCGCCCTGTGCTTCGACCTCAACTTCCTGCCCCTGGTCGAGAAGCTGGCCGAGCACCTGCCGCAGATCAAGCACTATGTGCTGATGACCGACCGTGCCCACATGCCGGCCGCCAGCACGCTGCCCAATCTGCTCTGCTACGAGGAGCTGCTGGAGGCCGAGGACGGCCGCTATGCCTGGCCCAGCTTCGACGAGAACACCGCCTCCAGCATCTGCTACACCTCGGGCACGACCGGCAACCCCAAGGGCGCCGTCTACAGCCACCGCTCCAGCGTGCTGCATGCCTATGGCTCGGCCCTGCCGGATGCGATGGACTGCTCGGCCAAGGACGTGATCCTGCCGGTGGTGCCGATGTTCCACGTCAACGCCTGGGGCCTGCCCTACAGCAGCGCCATCGTCGGCTGCAAGCTGGTGTTCCCCGGCCCGCACCTGGACGGCAAGTCGCTGTACGAGCTGTTCGAGACCGAGAAGGTCAGCTTCAGCGCCGGCGTGCCCACCGTCTGGCTGGGACTCTTGACCTATGTGGCCAGCAACAAGCTCAGCTTCAGCACCTTCAAGCGCACCGTGATCGGCGGCTCGGCCTGCCCGCCGGCGATGCTCAAGACCCTGATGGACGACTATGGCGTGGAGGTGATCCATGCCTGGGGCATGACCGAGCTGTCGCCGCTGGGCACGCTCTCCAAGCTCACCGCCAAGCAGCTGGCCCTGCCGCCCGAGCAGCAGCGCCGCATCCTGGAAAAGCAGGGCAAGGTGATCTACGGCATCGACATGGCCGTGATCGACGACGAGGGTCAGGCCTTGCCCTGGGATGGCGCCAGCGCCGGCAACCTGGTGGTGCGCGGCCCCTGGGTCATCAACACCTATTTCCAGCAGGACGGCTCGCCGCTGGTGCCCGTGCAGGCCGCTGACGGCAGCTCGATGGGCGAGTGGTTCCCCACCGGCGACGTGGCCACCATCGACGCCGATGGCTTCATGCAGATCACCGACCGCAGCAAGGACGTGATCAAGTCCGGCGGCGAGTGGATCAGCTCGATCGACCTGGAGAACATCGCCATGGCCCACCCGGCCGTGCACGAGGCCGCGGTGATCGCCTGCCGCCATCCCAAGTGGGACGAGCGCCCGCTGCTGGTGGCGGTGAAGAAGCCCGGCGCCGAGCTCACGCGCGAGGAGCTGCTGGCCTTCTACGAGGGCCGCATCGCCAAGTGGCAGATCCCCGACGACGTGGCCTTCGTCACCGAGCTGCCGCACACCGCCACCGGCAAGTTGCAAAAGCTCAAGCTGCGCGAGCAGTTCAAGGGCTACAAGCTGCCCACGGCCTGATCACGAGGCAAGACCTGACACCGCGGCCGCTCGAGCCGGCGGGTCGGGTCTTGGCACGACGCCGGTTTTTTCTGTAACGCACGCCTTATACAACCCAAGGAGACAACGATGCACAGAGCCCAACGAACCGCCACCCTGGCAACCCTTGCCGCCGCAGCGCTGCTCAGCTGCGCCGGCCTGGCCCATGCCCAGAAGGGCGAGACGGTGAAGATTGCCTGGATCGATCCGCTCTCCGGCCTGATGGGCCCGGTGGGTCAGAACCAGGTCAAGAGCTTCCAGTTCTTCGCCGAGAAGTTCAACAAGACCAACCCCGCCGGCGTGAAGTTCGAGATCGTGCCGATCGACAACAAGCTGAGCCCGGCGGAATCGCTGAACGCGCTGAAGTCGGCCATCGACCAGGGCGTGCGCTATGTCACCCAGGGCAATGGCTCGGGCGTGGCGCTGGCCCTGGTGGACGCGATCAACAAGCACAACGAGCGCAACCCCGGCAAGGAAATCCTGTTCCTGAACCATTCGGCGGTCGATCCCGACCTGACCAACAGCAAGTGCAGCTACTGGCACTTCCGCATGGACGCCGACACCTCCATGAAGATGGAGGCCATCACCACCTTCCTGAAGGACCAGAGCGACGTCAAGAAGGTGTTCCTGCTGAACCAGAACTACGCGCACGGCCACCAGGTCGCCAAGTACGCCAAGGAGCTGCTGGCGCGCAAGCGTCCGGACATCCAGATCGTCGGCGAAGACCTGCACCCGATCGCCCAGGTGCGCGACTTCGCGCCCTATGTGGCCAAGATCAAGGCCAGCGGCGCCGACACCGTGATCACCGGCAACTGGGGCTCGGACCTGGCGCTGCTCATCAAGGCCGCCAACGAGTCGGGCTTCAACGGCAAGTTCTACACCTATTACGCCGGCGTCACCGGCACGCCCACGGCGATCGGCGCCAGCGGTGCGGGCCGCGTCTACCAGGTGGCCTACAACCACAACAGCATGGGCGGCCAGATGGGCAAATGGTCCGACGAGTTCAAGGCCAAGTTCAACGACGACTTCTACACCGGCAGCGTGATCCATATCTACAGCGCGCTGGGCGATGCGATGGCCAAGGCCAAGTCCACCGACCCGCTCAAGGTGGCGGCGGCGCTGGAAGGGCTGAAGTTCAAGAGCTTCAACGGCGATGTGGAGATGCGCAAGACCGACCACCAGCTGCAGCAGCCGCTCTACATCTCGGTGTGGCAGAAGGTCGATGCCAAGCACACGTACAGCCCGGAGAACACCGGCTATACCTTTGCCGAGGTGAAGACCTACGAGCCCTATGTGTCCAGCACGCCCACCTCTTGCCAGATGAAGCGCCCTTGAGCACCGTCTGATTCGAGCCGGCTGCGCGGGGCCATCGTGACGATGGCCCCGCTTCTTGAGACGCACCGACTTCGCGAGAACCCGTGGACCAAATCCTCATCAATCTGCTGAACGGCCTGTCCTCCGGGCTGCTGCTGTTCATGCTCAGCTCCGGCCTCACGCTGATCTTCAGCATGATGGGGGTGCTGAACTTTGCCCATGCCAGCTTCTACATGCTGGGGGCCTACTTCGCCTACACCCTGGTGGGCGTGATCGGCTTCTGGCCGGCGCTGTTGGCGGCGCCGCTGCTGGTGGGCCTGGTGGGCGCGGGCTTCGAGCGCATGGCGCTGCGGCGCGTGCACAAGTTCGGCCATGTGCCCGAGCTGCTCATCACCTTCGGCCTGTCCTATGTGGTGCTGGAGCTGGTGCAGCTGGTGTGGGGCCGCACGGCGGTGCCGTTCACCCCGCCGCCCTCGCTGCAGGGGCCGGCCTTCACCATCGTGCAGCATCCGCTGCAGGGTCTCAGCCTGGCGCTGGGCGAGGCGCCGCTGGCGCTGTGCTCGGCGGCGGGGGCGGCCTGTTCCAAGTTCCCGCTCACGCGCGCCTTCATGATGCTGGTGGCGCTGGGCATGCTGCTGGCGCTGTGGCTGCTGCTCACGCGCACCCGCATCGGCCTGGTGATACAGGCGGCGCTGACGCATCCCGAGATGGTCGAGGCGCTGGGCCACAACGTGCCGCGCGTGCTGATGCTGGTGTTCGGCAGCGGCTGCGCGCTGGCCGCGCTGGCCGGCGTGATCGGCGGCTTCACCTTCGTCACCGAGCCCTCGATGGCGGTGATCGTCGGCTCCATCATCTTCGTGGTGGTGGTGGTGGGCGGCGTGGGTTCGCTGGCCGGCGCCTTCGTCGGCTCGATCCTGATCGGCCTGCTGCAGACCCTGCCGCTGACGGTGGACGGCTCGCTCATCACCCTGCTCAACAGCCTGGGCATCGCTGCTGGCCCGCAGACCTTCGGCTACCCCATTCTTCGGCTCAGCCTGGCGCAGGTGGCGCCGATTCTTCCCTATCTGCTGATGGTGCTGATCCTGATCTTCCGCCCCAAGGGCCTGCTCGGCACGCGCGAGGACTGACATGTTGGCCCCCACGTTCACTTCGTTCACTGCCACCCAAGGGGGCGCAGGCCTCCCTTGGGGCGGCCCGGCGGGAGCCCTGTCATGAACCACGTTCGCGCCAGTTCCTCCCATTACCACTTCAAACCCTACAACGTCGGCCGCTGGTTCATCTGGGGCATCTATGCCCTGGTGCTGCTGGTCGCGCCGCTGCTGTGGACCAGCAGCCTGGCGCAGACCATGCTGTCGCAGATCGGCATCGCCATCATTGCCTGCCTGGCCTACAACCTGCTGCTGGGGCAGGGCGGCATGCTCAGCTTCGGCCATGCGGTCTACAGCGGGCTGGGCTCCTTCCTCGCCATGCACACGCTGAATGCCGTGTCGGCCGGCCAACTGGGCCTGCCGGTGAGCCTGGTGCCGCTGGTGGGCGGGCTGGCGGGGCTGGGCTTCGCGGCCCTGTTCGGCTATGTCTCGACCAAGAAGTCGGGCACGCCCTTCGCGATGATCACGCTGGGCCTGGGCGAGCTGATCTGGTCGATGTCGCTGATGCTGCCGGAGTTCTTCGGCGGCGAGGGCGGGGTCTCGGGCAACCGCGTGATCGGCAAGGCGGTGCTGGGCATCAGCTTCGGCCCGCAGATCCAGGTCTATTACCTGATCGCGGTCTACGCCTTCGTCTGCACCGCGCTGCTGTTCGCGCTCACCCGCACGCCGCTGGGCCGCATGCTCAACGCGGTGCGCGACAACCCCGAGCGCGTCGAGTTCATCGGCTACGACACCCAGTGGGTGCGCTTCATGGCCTTCATGATCTCGGGCTTCTTTGCCGGCATTGCCGGCGGCCTGGCGGCGCTGAACTTCGAGATCGTCACCGCCGAGGTGGTGGGCGCCGCGCGCTCGGGCGCCTACCTGCTGTTCACCTTCCTGGGCGGCGCCACCTTCTTCTTCGGCCCCATCATCGGTGCGGTGTTGATGGTGGTGGCCCTGGTGCTGCTGTCCGAGCTGACCTCGGCCTGGCTGCTCTACCTGGGCCTGATCTTCCTCTTCATGGTGATGTATGCGCCGGGCGGCTTTGCCGGCCTGATCATGATGAATCTGCGCGTCGCCGCCTTCGGCAAGCTGCGCAAGCTCTGGACCAGCTACCTGGCCCTGGCCGGCACCGGCCTGACCCTGCTGGCCGGCGCCGCGGTGATGGTGGAGATGCTCTACCACCTCCAGCTGAACGCCGCGCTGGGCCCGCAGATGCGCTTCGCCGGCATGGCCCTGAACGCCGGCGGCGTGGACGCCTGGTTCGGCGCCGGCTTCGTGCTGCTGACCGGGCTGGCCCTGTTCGAGCTGGCGCGCCGCCAGTTCAAGCAGGAGTGGGACCTGGTGCAAGAGGAAATCGAGAAAGAGATCAAACGCAGGGAGACGCTGTGAGCGAATACGCCCTCGAACTGCGCAATGTGCGCAAGAGCTTCGGCAAGAGCGAGATCATCCGCGGCGCCGAGCTGGCGGTGAAGCCCGGCGAGCGCGTGGCGGTGATCGGCCCCAACGGCGCCGGCAAGTCCACGCTCTTCAACCTCATCAGCGGGCGCTTCCACCCGAGCAGCGGCGACATCCTGCTGCACGGCGAACGCATCAACCACCTCAAGCCCTACGAGATCAACCGCCGCGGGCTCTCGCGCAGCTTCCAGGTCTCCAATCTGTTCACGCGCCTCTCGGTGTTCGAGAACATCCGCTGCGCGGTGCTGTGGAGCATGGGCTACAAGTACGCGTTCTGGAAATTTCTGGCCGAGCTCGACGATGCCAACGACCGCGCCGAAGAGGTGCTGGAGATGATCAAGCTCGACAAGCGCCGCGACGTGCTGGCGATGAACCTCACCTATGCCGAGGCGCGCGCGCTGGAGATCGGCATCACCATCGCGGGCGGCTCCAGCGTGATCCTGCTGGACGAGCCCACCGCGGGCATGAGCAAGAGCGAGACCAAGCGCTTCATCCAGCTGATACGCGAGGTCACCGAGGGCAAGACCCTGCTGACCGTGGAGCACGACATGGGCGTGGTGTTCGGCCTGGCCGACAAGATTGCGGTGCTGGTCTATGGCGAGGTGATCGCCTTCGACACGCCCGACGCGGTGCGCGCCAATGCGCGCGTGCAGGAGGCCTATCTGGGCTCGGTGCTGGCGGAGGTGCACGCATGAGCCAAGGTCGCCTGCTCAAACTCGACAACCTGCATGCCTTCTACGGCAAGAGCCATGTGCTGCATGGCGTCAGCATGGAGGTGCGGCCGGGCGAGATCGTCAGCCTGCTGGGGCGCAACGGCTCGGGCCGCTCCACCACCGCCAAGACCATCATGGGCCAGGTGGACGGCACCGGCTCGGTGAAGTTCGGCGAACGCGAGCTGCTGGGCCGCAAGGCCTACGAGATCGCGCACGAAGGCATCGGCTATGTGCCCGAGAACCGCGACATCTTTCCCAAGCTCACCGTGCACCAGAACCTCTTGCTGGGCCAGAAGAGCGGCGCCAAGAAGGCGCGCTGGGGCTTCGACGACATGTACCAGATGTTCCCGCGCCTGAAGGAGCGCCAGCACACCGAGGCCGGCGTGCTCTCGGGCGGCGAGCAGCAGATGCTGACGCTGTGCCGCACCCTGATGGGCGACCCGGACCTGATCATGATCGACGAGCCCACCGAGGGCCTGGCGCCCAAGATCGTCGAGCTGGTGGCCGAGTACCTGAAGGAGCTGAAGCGCCGCGGCATCGCCGTGCTGCTGGTGGAGCAGAAGCTGGCGATCGCGCTGGAAATCTCCGAGCGCTGCTATGTGATGGGCCACGGCCGCATCGTCTTCGAGGGCACGCCCGCCGAGCTGCGCGCCAACAGCTATATCCGCAAGGAGTGGCTGGAGGTGTAGTTCTAGCTGCGTCGCCGACGCCAGAGCTTCTCGATCTCCACCGCCAGGAACACCAGGCCGGCCAGGCCGAAGCAGGCGAAGAGCTCGCCGGCGCTGAGCGCCTGGGTGCGGAAGATCGGCTGCAGCCAGGGCACATAGACGGTGGCCAGCTGCAGCACCAGCGTCAGCAGCACCGCGCCCAGCAGCGGCAGGTTGCTCATCAGACCCTGCGTGAAGAGCGATTCGCGCTCCGAGCGGATCGCCAGCAGATGCGCCATCTGCGCCAGCGTCAGCAGCGTGAACACCATGGTCTGGCCATGCGCGTTGCCCGCTGAGTCTGGTGCCTGGGCGTGCAGGCCCAGCGACCAGGCCTGCACGCCCAGGCACAGGCCGCCGATCAGCAGGCCCACCCAGAGCGCGTGCTGCCACAGGCCATGGGCGAACACGCTCTCCTGCGGCGGCCGTGGCGGGCGCCGCATCACGCCGCGTTCGGCCGGTTCGGTGGCCAGCGCCAGGCCCGGCAGGCCATCGGTGACCAGGTTGACCCAGAGGATGTGGATGGGCAGCAGCGGGATCGGCAGGCCCAGCAGGGGCGCCAGGAACAGCAGCCAGATCTCGCCCGAATTGCCGGTCAGCGCATAGCGGATGAACTTGCGGATGTTGTCGAAGATGCGCCGACCCTCGCGCACCGCGCCGACGATGGTGGCGAAGTTGTCGTCCAGCAGCACCAGGGCGGAGGCCTCGCGCGCCACGTCGGTGCCGCCGCGGCCCATCGCCACGCCGATGTCGGCGCTGCGCAGCGCCGGCGCGTCGTTCACGCCGTCGCCGGTCATGGCCACATACTGGCCGGCGGCCTGCAGGGCCTGCACGATGCGGATCTTCTGCGCCGGGTCCATGCGCGCATAGACCGAGACGCGCTGCACCGCGGCGGCCAGGCCGGCCTCGTCCAGCCGCGCCAGCTCGGCCCCGCTGAGCACGCCGCCGCTGGCGTCCAGCCCCAGGTCGCGGGCGATCGCCAGGGCCGTGGCCGAATGGTCGCCGGTGATCATCACCGGCCGGATGCCGGCGCCCAAGCATTCGGCCACGGCGGCGCGCGCCTCGGGGCGCGGCGGGTCGATCAGGCCCACCAGGCCCAGCAGGGTCAGGTCTTGCTCGAAGGCATCGGCCGCCACCGCCACCACCTCGGCCTTGCCCTGCTTGCGCGCCACCGCCAGCACGCGCAGGCCCTGGGCCGCCCAGGCCTGCGCAGTGGCCAGCGCCTCGGCCCGCTCGGGCCCGGCGGCGCAGCGCGGCAGCAGCGACTCGGGCGCGCCCTTCACATAGGCGACCCAGCCCGCGCCGGCGCTGTGCAGGGTGCTCATGCGCTTGCGCTCGGCGTCGAAGGGCCATTCGTGCCGGCGCGGGCTGGCCAGCTGCAGCGCGGCCACGTCCAGGCCGGCCTCGGCGGCGGCCTGCAGCAGGGCGGTCTCGGTGGGGTCGCCCAGCCAGCCGTCTCCTGCCGGTACCGCGTCGTTGCACAGCACCAGGGCCTGCCAAAACACGTTGGTGTTGGCGTCGACCTCGGTGTGCCAGCTGCGCTGCTCGCGCAGCTGCATGCGGTTGAGGGTGAGGGTGCCGGTCTTGTCGGAGCAGATCACCGACACCGAGCCCAGCGTCTCGACGCTGGGCAGGCGCCGCACCAGCGCGTTCACCGTGACGAGGCGGCGCGCACCCAGCGCCAGCAGCACCGTCACCACCGCCGGCAGGGCCTCGGGGATGGCCGCCACCGCCAGGCTGATGGCGGTCAGCGCCATCAGCAGCAGGGGCTCGCCGCGCAGCACGCCGATCGCGAACACCAGCGCGCAGATCGCCAGCACCACCACCGAGAGCCGCTTGCCGAAGGCCGCCAGGCGCAGCTGCAGCGGGGTGGCGCGGCTGGCCGCGCCGTTCAGCAGGCCGGCCACCTGGCCCAGCTCGGTGTGCGCGCCGGTGGCCACCACCAGGCCGGCGCCGCGACCATGCGTGACCAGCGTGCCCTTGTAGGCCATGTTGATGCGATCGCCCAGGGCGCTCACTTCCAGCGGCAGGTGCTGGTGCGTCTTCTCCACCGTGACCGATTCGCCCGTCAGCGCCGATTCGTCCACCCGCATCTGCGCCACCTCGTGCAGGCGCAGGTCGGCGGGCACCAGATTGCCGGCCTCCAGCAGCACCACGTCGCCGGGCACCAGGTGCTCGGTGGCCACCACATGGCGCTGGCCGCCGGCGCGCATCACGGTGGCGCGCGGCGCCGCCATGCGCTGCAGCGCGCTGAGCGCCTGGTCGGCGCGCCATTCCTGCCAGAAGCCGATGGCGGCGTTGAGCAGCACGATCAGCAGGATCACCAGGGTGTCGGCCAGATCGCCGATCAGGCCCGACAGCAGGGCCGCGGCCAGCAGCACCAGGATCATGAAGTCGCGGAACTGGTCTGCGAGGCGCGCCCAGGCCGGGCGCGGCGGCGCCTCGGGCAGGCGGTTCGGGCCATGGGCCTGCTGGCGCGCCAGCACCTCGTCGGCGGCCAGGCCTTCGTCCAGGCGCACGCCCAGCTGGCGCGCCAGGGCCTGGCTGTCGATGCTGTGGGGGGCGGGGTGCAGGGGCGTCATGCCGCCAGTATCCCTGCGCGCCGTAGGCATTGGCGGCTGGCTACTGTATTTATAATCAGTGGGATGAGCCCGCCCGCCCTGAGTCGCAGCCACCGCAGCCGCCTGATGCAGGTCTGGCGCTCGGCCGGCTGGCCCTGCAAGGACGCGCTCGAGATCGATCTGCTGGCGGCCGGCATGCTGGATCTGCACCTCGCCGCGGACGGGCGCGAGACCCTGCGCCTGAGCCCGGCCGGCATCCAGTGGCTGGCCGAGGCGCGCCAGCAGAACGTCAGGGCGCTGAGCGGCCATGACCGGCTGGCGCAGAAGTTCGCCGAGCAGCTGATGGCGGGCGGCCGCATCGTCTGGCGCGAGCTCTCGCTGCGCGCCCAGATCGAGACCGAGGCGCCGGCCGAGCTGCCACCGGCCTTGCGCGAGGCGGTGCCGTTGTGGGACGAGCCGGCCCCCGCGCGCGCGGCCCGGCATGTCTGGCGCATGGCGCGGCCCGATCTGTTCTCGGTGCGCAATACCTCGGTGGAGGCCTATCTGCAGCCGCTGGTGCACGAGGTCAAGTTCAGCCGCGCCGATCTGCTTGCCGACCTGCGCCATGCCGCCAAGCGCCAGGCCTATCAATGGCTGTGCAGCGAGGTCTATTACGTGTTCCCGGCCGGTGTGGCCAAGCCGGTGGAGATCCCCGCGCAGTTTGGCGTCTGGGTGCTGCATGGCACGCTGGAGGAGGGCAGCTTCGAACTGCTGCGCCCGGCCCAGCACCAGCCCTGCAAGTTGCCCTTCGCGGTCTGGCTGGCGCTGGCCAAGGCCGTGCCGCTGCGCAGCGAGACGGATGCGCCGCAGGCCGCGCTGGCCGCGCTGGGCGACGACGCGCAGGCCGCCGCTTGAGCACCGCGCCCGCCGTCTACAGCGTCGCGGTGCGCGAGCTCTGCGAGTTCACCGCCAAGCAGGGCGACCTGGACCTGCGCTTCACGCCCGCGCCCAGCGCGCTGGAGGGCATGGCCGGCCATGTCACCGTGGCCGCGCGGCGCGGTGCCGGCGGCCAGACCGAATACAGAGCCGAGGTGGGCTTGAGCGGCAGCTACAAGCAAACGCTGCAGGTGCGCGGCCGCGCGGACGGCTACGACCCGGTGCGTCAGCGCCTGGAGGAGGTCAAGACCTACAAGGGCCGGCTCGAGACCCAGCCGACCTCGCACCGCGCGCTGCACTGGGCGCAGGCGCGCATCTACGGCCATCTGCTGTGCCAGCAGGAAGGGCTGGCGGCGCTGGAGCTGGCCCTGGTGTATTTCAATGTCGGCAACCAGCAGGAGACGCTGTTCACCGAGACCCGCAGCGCCGCCGAGCTGCAGGCGCATTTCGAGCTGCATGGCGAGCGCTTCCTGGCCTGGGCGCAGCAGCAGCTGGCGCAGCGCAGCGAGCGCGATGCGGCGCTGCAGCGCCTGAGCTTTCCCTTCGGCGAGTTCCGCCAGGGCCAGAGGCCGCTGGCCGAGGCGGTCTACAAGGCGGCTGTGAACCAGCGCTGCCTGCTGGCCCAGGCGCCCACCGGCATCGGCAAGACCCTGGGCACGCTGTTCCCGCTGCTGAAGGCGGCGCCGGCGAAAGCGCTGGACAAGATCTTCTTCCTGGCCGCCAAGAGTTCGGGCCGCCAGCTCGCGCTGGATGGCCTGCAACGGCTGGCGCCGCTGCCGCTGCGCGTGCTGGAGCTGGTGGCGCGCGAGAAGGCCTGCGAGCATCCCGAAAAGGCCTGCCATGGCGAGTCCTGCCCGCTGGCCCAGGGCTTTTACGACCGCCTGCCGGCAGCACGCACCGCCGCCGCGCAGGAGCACCAGCTCGGCCGGGCGAAGTTGCGCGAGCTGGCGCTGGCGCACCAGGTCTGCCCCTATTACCTGAGCCAGGAGCTGGTGCGCTGGGTCGACGTGGTGGTGGGCGACTACAACTACTTCTTCGACGTCAGCGCCTTGCTGCACGGCCTGACGCAGGCCAACCAGTGGCGCGTGGCCCTGCTGGTGGACGAGGCCCACAACCTGGTGGAGCGCGGCCGCAAGATGTACAGCGCCGAGCTCCTGCCCGACACGCTGGCGCAGGCGCGGCGTTCGCCCGCGGCGCGCAAGCACGCGCCGCTGAAGAAGGCGCTGGGCAAGCTGCAGCGCGCCGGCACGGCCCTGGCCAAGGCGCAGGCCGAGGCCTACCAGGTGCACGAGGCGCTGCCCGAGGCGCTGCTTGCGCCACTTCAGCTGTGCAGTGCCGCCATCGGCGAGCATTTCGCCGAGCACCCCGCCGAGCCCGATGCGGCGCTGCAGGCCTTTTATTTCGAGGCCCTGCATTTCCTGCGCATGGCCGAGCAGCTGGGCAGCCATTCGATCGTCGACAGCAGCCGGGAGGAGGGCGGCGCCGGCCTCTGCTGGTGCCTGCGCAATGTGCTGCCGGCACCCTTTCTGCGCCCGCGCCTGGAGGCGGCACTGAGCAGCACCCTGTTCTCCGCCACCCTGCAGCCGGCCGACTACTACGCCAAGCTCCTCGGCCTGCCCGAGCAGCATCTGCAGATCGAGGTGGGCTCGCCCTTTGCGGCCGAGCAGCTGCGGGTCAGCGTGGCGCGCGGCATCTCCACGCGTTATGCGCACCGCCAGGCCTCGCTGCGCCCGATGGCCGAGCTGATGGCGCGCCAGTACGCGGCGCGCCCCGGCAACTACATCGCCTTCTTCAGCAGCTATGCCTATCTGGAGCAGCTGGCCGAGGTGCTGGCGGCGCAGCAGCCGCAGCTGCCGGTGTGGGCGCAGTCGCGGCGCATGGGCGAGGCCGAGCAGAAGCAGTTCCTGGCCCGCTTCACCGAGCACAGCGCCGGCCTGGCGCTGGCGGTGCTGGGCGGTGCCTTCTCCGAGGGCATCGACCTGCCCGGCGCGCGCCTGATCGGCGCCTTTGTCGCCACCCTGGGCCTGCCCCAGATCAACCCGGTCAACGAGCAGATCCGTGCGCGCATGCAGCAGCTGTTCGGCGCCGGCTACGACTACACCTACCTCTACCCGGGCCTGCAGAAGGTGGTGCAGGCGGCCGGGCGGGTGATACGCACGACCGAGGACGAGGGCGTGCTGCACCTGATCGACGATCGCTATGCGCGCGCCGAGGTGCAGGCCTTGCTGCCGCGTTGGTGGTCATTGCGGGCCAGCTAGGCGGCGCACAATCGCCGCATGAGCATTGCCAAACTCTCCGCCGCCGAGCTGCGCCTCACGGTCGACCCCGCCACGCTGGACTTTGCCGATACCTCCGAGCTGCTCGACCAGGCCCTGCCCTGGATAGGCCAGGAGCGCGCCGAGCAGGCGGCGCGCTTCGGCCTGCGCATGCAGCAGCCCGACTACCACCTGTTCGTGCTGGGCGAGGTGGGCAGCGGCCGCAGCTCGCTGCTGCTGGAGATGATGAAGCAGGAGGCCTTGCTGCGGCCGGTGCCGCCCGACCTCTGCTATCTGCACAACTTCGAGGTGCCCGAGCATCCGCTCGCCCTGCGCCTGCCGGCCGGCGAGGGGCGGCTGCTGCGCCAGCTGATGGCCGAGTTTGCCAAGACTCTGCAGAGCGAGATTCCCAAGCGTCTGATGGACGCCGATGTGCGCGCCGGCTGCGAGCGCCTGGAGGGTGCTTACAAGGCCGAGGAGTCGGCCGCCTATGCCGAGCTCAGCGCCTTTGCCGAGGCGCGCAACTTCGGCCTGATGCGGGAACAGGGCCGCATGGTCTTCACCCAGCGCGACGAGGCCGGCGAGCCGCTCACCGCCGCCAAGGCGATGACGCTGACGCCGGCGCAGCGCAGCGCCTGCGACGCCGCCGAGGAGGAGTTGCGCAAGCAGATCGGCCGCTTTCTGGAGCTCACCCGCGCCAAGGAGTTATTGATGCTGGAGCAGCTGGCGGCGCTGCGGCGCCAGCTGCTCAAGCCCATGCTGGACCATGCGCTGCAGCAGATCCGCAACCGGCTGCGCAAGCAGATCAAGGATGCCGTCAAGCTAGGGCTTTATCTGGATCGCGCCCTGCAGGAGGTGCTGGCCAGCCTGGAGCTGTTCCAGCAGGGCGAGGAGCCCGACGAGGGCCGCGCCGCGGCGCTGGCCGAGCTGCTCGCGCGCCTGCGCGTCAACCTGGTGGTGGACCACCATGGCAGCAGCGGCGCCCCGGTCATCAGCGACGACAACCCGGTGTTCCGCTCGCTGTTCGGCAGCATCGAGTACGAGGCCGAGCGCGACCTGCTGGTGACCGATTTTTCGCGCATCCGCGCCGGCAGCCTGCTGAAGGCGCATGGCGGCTTTCTGATGCTGCATTTGCGCGACCTGCTTACCGACGAGGCGGTGTGGGAGAAGCTGCGCCGTTTCCTGCGCAGCGGCCGGCTGCAGATCGAGGAGGCCGGCATGGCGCTGGCGCCGATCGGCGCGGTCTCGCTGCAGCCCGAGCCGGTGGACGTGGATGTCAAGCTGGTGCTGATCGCCTCGGTGGAAGACTTCTACTTGGTGCAGGAGGGCGACCCGGACTTTGCGCGGCGCTTCCGCTGCAAGGTCGATTTCGCCGAGAGCTTTGCCGCCACGCCCGAGGCGCGGCGCGCCACCGCGATCTTCGTGGCGCACAGCTGCCGCAAGCTGGGCCTGCCGCATTTCAGCGCGCCGGCGGTGGCGGCCCTGATCGAGCAGACCCACCGCGAGGCCGAGGACCAGGCGCGTCAGAGCGCCATCTTTGCGCACAGCGCCGGCCTGCTGGTGGAGGCCGCGGCGGTGGCGCGCGCGCGCGGCGCGGCCCTGGTTGCGAGCGAGGATGTGCAGGCGGCGCTGGCGGCGCGCCAGCATCGGCACGACTACCCCGAGCAGCGCCTGCAGGAATCGATCACCGATGGCGAGCGCCTGCTGGCGGTGGCCGGCACGCGCGTCGGCCAGGTCAACGGCCTCACGGTGGTGGACCTGGGCGACTACCAGTTCGGCTTCCCGGTACGCGTCACTGCCTCCACGCATGCGGGCGAGGAGGGCTTGCTGAATATCGAGCGCGAGGTCGAGATGTCGGGCCCCATCCACGACAAGGGCGTGCTGATCCTGCACAGCCACCTGGCCGGGCTGTTCGCGCATATCGCACCGCTGGCGCTGAACGCCGCGGTGGTGTTCGAGCAGGAGTACAACGGCGTGGAGGGCGACTCGGCCTCCTGTGCCGAGTTCTATGCCTTGCTCTCGGCCCTCGCGGGCCTGCCGCTGCGCCAGGGCATCGCGGTGACGGGCGCGCTCAACCAGCATGGCGAGATGCTGCCGGTGGGCGGCATTAACGAGAAGATCGAGGGCTATTTCCGCAGCTGCGAGCTGCTGGGCCTGGATGGCCAGCAGGGCGTGCTGATTCCGCACCGCAACCGCCGCCACCTGATGCTGGCGCCGCGTCTGGTCGACGCGGTGGCCGCGGGGCGCTTCCACATCTATACGGCCGAGCTGGCCAGCGAGGGCATGGAACTGCTCAGCGGCCAGGCTTTCGGCGCGCTGGGCCCGCATGGTTATGCGCCCGACAGCGTGCTGGGCCGGGCGCAGAAGACGCTGCAGGATTACCGCCATGCCTGCGAGCCGCCGGCGCGCGCGGCGGGCCGCGCCCTGCGCCCCTTTGGCCGGCGCCATGGCGAGCCGCGCCAGCGCGGCTGAGGCCGGCCGCTACTTCGCCAGCCCCGGCGCCACGCTCTGCCACTCGGCCGAGTTGCGCAGCCGCGCGATGCCGCTCCAGACCGCCTCGACGAAGGCGCGGTTGGCGAGGTAGTAGCTCTTGTTGAAGCCCAGGTGTCCGGTCATGACGATGAAGGGCTCGGGCAGGATCTCCAGCTTGCCCGCGTATTCGGCCTCGGCCAGCTCCACCAGGGCGGCGTTGCCGTTCATGATGAGCAGCTCGCCGCGGCCGCGCAGCAGCTTCTGCAGCATCGACTCGTTCGGCTGCGCGCCCTCGTCGCCGGCCACGCCCAGGGCGGCCAGCTTGTCGCGGATCGAGACGATGCCGCGGTTGAAGATCACCGGCGTGCTCAGGCCGCTGAAGGCCCTGCCGTCCCAGCCGGGCTTGCTGCCCAGCCGGCGCAGCACCACCATATTCGTGTTGCCCAGGGCCTTGGCGTCGTCCACGGTCTTCTCGTCGCGCATCGGCAGCGCGATGCTGGCGGCCAGGGTCACGGTGGGCGGGATGGCGGCGTCGTAGTCGCCGGTCTGCACGCCCTTGACGCAGCGCGGCCAGGGCACGGCCTCGTAGCTGACCGTGCCGCCCTGGCGTTCCACCGCCTTGCGCACCAGCCATTGGCCCTGACCCTCATGGTCCGGGAAGCTGATCGGCGGGAAGGGGTTGGAGGGGATGCAGACCTTGAGGGCATGGGCGCCCGCCGCGCCTGCAGCGAGCACCAGGATGGCAGCAAGGGCCCAGCTGCGTGGCATAGAGGCTTCAGTCAAAGTCCAGGGCTGGGATTATTGCACCCGCCTCATCCCTTCATGGCGGCTCTTGAGGCTCGAACCAGGCCAGCAGCTGTTGCGTCACCGCGGGGGCGTCGAGCAGGGCCATGTGGCCGGTGCGGTAGAGGATGGCCTGGCGCGCCGGCGCGAAGTCCAGGCAGCGCGCCGGCTCGTCGTGCTGGCCCAGGGCGCTGCGCAGCGGCACCAGGCCGTCGCCCAGCAGGCGGTCGGCCAGCAGGCCGCGCTGCGGCGCCAGCGTGGCGGCGAGGGTGTAGCAGGCGATGCCCGCGGGCAGGGGCAGGTGCTGGCGCTGGTCGGGCTGGCGGCGGAAGCGGTCGCGGCCCTGCCAGTCGGCGTCCTGCACCAGCCCGTAGCGCAGGTCGGTGATGCCGGCGCTGCGCAGCTGCCCCAGCCTGGCGAGCGGGCGCGACCAGGGGGTGCTGCCCAGCAGCACGTCCACCCAGTTGCCGGCGCGCTCCAGCGGCGCGCCATGGTGGGGGGTGCCGAGAAAGGCGATGCGCCGCACCAGCGCGGCCCAGGGCAGGCTGCTTGCCTGCGCGATCTGCAGCGCGCTGCGCAGCACCAGGCCGCCCATGCTGTGCACCACGCAGTCCAGCGCCTGCAGCGGCTGCGGCCAGGCGCGCAGCAGCTGGTCCAGCAGGGCGGCGAGTTCGCGGCCGTTCTGCGAGGTGTGCAGGCCGGTGTTGTAGCGCAGGTAGATGGGCGTGTAGCCCAGCGCGGCCAGGGCCTGCGCATGTTGCCCGCCCCATTGCAGCTCGTTCATGCACAGGCCGTGGATGAAGAGCAGGGGCTTGGCCGTCACCGGCCCGGCCGCCGCCAGCACGGTGGGCAGGTTTTCCATCGTCAAGACCTGACCCTGGCAGCGCAGCGTCATGTCGAGGGCGAGCGGATTACCGCTGGCGCGCAGGTGATCGCCCATCACGCCGTTGAGCGCGGCCAGCACCGCGGCGCGCTCAGGGCTGTCGGGGCGGGACTGGTCGATGCGCTCGAACAGCGGCTGCAGCGCGCGCAGGGCGCCGTCCAGCCCCTTGCCCACCAGGGCGTTGACGCCCTGCACGCATTGGTAGACCAGGCCGGTGATGCCGCGCGCCTGCTCGGCGCGCTTGCCGCCCGGCGCGCCCAGGGTCTGCCAGACCGATTGATGCACGCCCTCGGCCATGCGCGCCACGCTGGCGGTGGCCTGGGTGGCGAGCTGGGCCGCCGCGCGCAGATCGCTGGCGCGCAGGTGGCGCAGCGCATGGTCGGTGGGCGGCTTCTTCATGGCTGGGCCTCGCGTTGCAGTTCGAAACGCAGCTCGCCCTTGGGCGTGCTGCCGCTGCAGCGCCAGCCCAGGCGCCGGTAGAAGGCCTCGGCACGCGTGCCGGCGCCGGTGGTAAGCCACAGGGTCTGCAGGCCCTGCTCCCACAGCCAGCCGGTCATCTCGGCCATCAGGCGCCGGCCGTAGCCGCGCCCATGCGCCTGCGGATGCACGAACAGGGCCCAGACGCAGCCGTCGTCCGCATGCACGATGCCGAAGGCCACCAGGCGCCGGCCGAAGGCGTCGACCTCCTCGATCACCCAGCCGCGCCCGCGCTCCTCGATGGCCTGGCGCACTTCCTCGTCGGGGATGATGCCGCGCGGAATGGTGTTCTCGGTGACGGCGTAGCGCACCGCCCAGATGGCGGGCAGGTCGGCCGCCGAGGCCGGGCGCAGCAGGGTCTTCATGGTGGGCATGCGGCCATCATGCCCGAAGCCTTGTTACGCCAGCCGCCAGCCGGCCTGCCACAGCGATTGCAGGGCCAGCACTTGCAGGTGCTGGCGTAGCGCCTGCGGGCGCAGGCCCGGCCGGGCCGGCAGCGCGGCGCTCAGCCACAGCGGGCCGGCGTCGCGGCTCAGGCGCGGCTGGCCATGGCGGTCGGCGCGCAGCAGCGCCAGGCGCCAGGGGCTGGCCAGCCCGGTCTGGCGGCCGTCGTCGGCGATCACGCCCAGCCAGTCGTCGGCGGCGATGCGGTGCGCGGCGCGCAGGATGGCGTCGGGTGCGCAGGGGAAGGGCAGGCGGGCGACGGCGTCACCCGCGGGGCTGATGAGCTGGCGCGATGGGCTTGGGGCGCCGGGCGCGAGGTTGTCGGTTCGGCCGCGCGTCAGCAGGCGGTCAAAGCTGGCAAGTCCGTGCATGAATGAAAAAGCTCCGAAAGGCCCAGGTGTCACCGGCGTTTGCCGGCCCGGGGCTGTTCGGAGCCGCAACGCTTTAGCCGTATTTGTAGTCCGCCCGCAAGTAGTTGGTAAATCGGCGGCGAGGGGCGCAAGGCCCGTCAGGGCGCGATTCTAAACGCGTTCCGGCGCATCACGCCAGCACCACCATATTGCGCCCCGCCGCCTTGGCGCGGTAGAGCGCGGCATCGGCGCGCTTGAGCACCGGGTGCAGGGCGCGCTCGCCCGCCTGGCAGGGGCTCACCCCCAGGCTGATGCTGGCGCGCAGGCCGGGTGCAATCTCGTCCATCTGCAGGGCCGCGACGGCGGCGCGCATGCGCTCGGCCACCTCCATGGCCACCTCGGCGCTCGCGCCGGGCAGCAGGGCTACGAATTCCTCGCCGCCGGTGCGCCCCAGCACATCGTTGCGGCGCAGCACCGCCTGGGCGGCCGCGGCGACACGGCGCAGCACCTGGTCGCCGGCGTCGTGGCCATGCTGGTCGTTGATGCGCTTGAAGTGGTCGATGTCTAGCGCCAGCACGGCCAGCGGCGTGCCGCCGTCCTGGGCCGCGGCCAGCTGCGCCTCGGCCAGCATCTGCAGATGGCGGCGATTCGGCAGCCGCGTCAGCTCGTCGGTCATGGCCAGGGTGCGCATGCGCTGGGCATGGCTGCGTTGGCGCAGCCCCAGCGCCACCAGGGCCAGCAGGGCCACGGTGCCCAGCGCCAGCGCCGTCAGCTGCAGATGCTGGATCGCCTGCGCGCTCGCCAGGGCCTGGCTGCGCAGCAGGTTCTCGGCGTTGAGCTCGCGGTTCTCCTGCTCCTTGCGGGCGCTGTCGAACTCGACGCGCAGGCGCGAGGTCTGCTGGCTCTTGGCCTGCTCGGCCAGGCGGCGCACCAGGGCCAGCTGCTGCTCGCGCGCCCGCAGCGCGCGCGGCCATTCACCCAGGCCGCTGAGCGTGAGCGCGCGCTCGTCGTGGATCTTCTCGAGGAAGCGATCGCTGCGCTCGCGTTCGAAGTACTCGCGCACCTGTTCCAGCTCGGCCAGCGCCTCGCGCAGCCGGCCCAGCTGGCGCAGCACCACCGCATGCGAGAGCCGGGTCTGGGCGGCGCGGTCGGCATGGCCGGCGGCCTCGAAGACCTTGAGCGCCTGCTCGAGGATGGGCAGGGCCTCGGCGGTCCGGCCCAGCTTGCCCAGCACGGTGCCGATGGAGCGCTGCACATAGGCGGCCTCCAGCGGCTGCTGGCGGCGGCGCTCCAGCGCCTCGGCCTGGCGGAACTCCTCCAGCGCCGCCGCATAGTCCTGCTTGCGCTCCAACGTGCTGCCCAGGTTGTAGTGGGCGGTGGCGATCTCCTGCTGCGCGCCGTCGGCCTCATGGCGCTTGAGCAGCTGGCGGTAATAGTCGATGGCGCGGTCGTAATCGCCCACATTGGCATCGGCGTAGAGATTGGCGATCGCGTTGAGCGCGTAGTTCTGCTGCGCAGCACGCTTGAGCGTCACGTTGATCTCGTAGGCGCGCTTCAGGTCGGTGAGGGCCTGGCTGTAGAGGCCCTGCAGATAGCGCGCCTCGCCGCGCAGCGAGAGCGCGTCGGCCAGCAGGGTGGCGGCGTTCAGGCGCTGGCCCTCGGCGACGCCGAACTCATAGTCCTGCAGCGCCGGCACGGGCCGCTGCAGCTGCTCCTGCGCATAGCCACGGCACAGGCGCAGCTCGGCATGGGTGCGCGCCAGGCCCAGCAGGGCGCTCTCGGCGATGGCGGGGTCCAGCGCCCGCAGCGCGGCCTCGGGCTGGGCCACGGCATCGGCCCAGCAATGCTCGGCTAGGGCCTGCAGGCGCTGGCTCGGCGGTGCGGCATCGGGCTGCTTGGCACCCAGCATCAGCAGGGCCAGCAAGGCCAGGCTGGTGTACGTCAGGGTGCGCATTTTTGGTGTTATGCAAGGGTAAACGCGAAGTGTCGAGTGAGAGGGCATGCGGCATTTTGCGGGTGCCGTGGCGGCGCCGCCGTGTTGCTGCGCGCCTTGTCACAACAGAGACAAACAATTTCCAGAGCCTCTGCCTAGAATCGAACGATCGTTCTATTTTTGCTGCTTGATTCACAAAGGGTTTTGCAATGACTGCCACTTACGAAGTCCGCGGCTCGGTCGCCGTGATCACCCTGGACAACCCGCCCGTCAACGGCCTGGGTCATGCCACCCGCAAGGCCGCCGCAGAAGGCGTCGAGCGGGCCGAGAACGATGCGGCCGTCAAGGCCATCGTCATCACCGGCGCCGGCAAGGCCTTCTCGGGCGGCGCCGACATCAAGGAATTCGGCAGCCCCAAGGCGCTCGCCGAGCCCAGCCTGCACAGCCTGATTGCGGTGGTGGAGAACTGCAGCAAGCCGGTGGTGGCCGCCATCCACACGGTGTGCATGGGCGGTGGCCTGGAACTGGCCCTGGGTTGCCATTACCGCGTGGTGTCGCCGGGCGCCAAGATTGCGCTGCCCGAGGTCAAGCTGGGCCTCTTGCCCGGCGCCGGCGGTACGCAACGCCTGCCGCGCGCCCTGGGCGTGGAGCCGGCGCTGAACATGATCGTCAGCGGCGAGCCGGTCAACAGCGAGTTGCTGGCGCAGATCCCGGGCCAGAAGCTGTTCGACCGCGTCGTCGAGGGCGATTTGATGGCGGGTGCGCTGGCCCTGGCGGCCGAGGTGGCCGACAAACGCCCGCTGCCCAAGGTGCGCGATCTGAAGGCGCGCCATCCCGAAAACCAGGCCTTCTTCCAGTTCGCCCGCAACACCGTGGGCGCGATGAGCAAGAACTTCCCGGCGCCGCTGCGCTGCCTGGAGGCGGTGGCCGCGGCCGTGAACATGAAGTTCGAGGACGGCATGAAGGCCGAGCGCGAGGGCTTTCTGGCGCTGATGATGACGCCCGAGTCCAAGGCCCTGCGCCACGCCTTCTTTGCCGAGCGCGCCGCCAGCAAGATCGGCGACGTGCCCGAGGGCACGCCCACGCGCAGCATCGCCAAGGTGGCGGTGATCGGCGCCGGCACCATGGGCGGCGGCATCAGCATGAACTTCCTGAACGCCGGCATCCCGGTGACCATGCTGGAGACCAAGCAGGAGGCGCTGGACCGCGGCGTCGCCACCATCCGCAAGAACTACGAGGCCCAGGTCAAGAAGGGCAAGCTCAAGGAAGACAAGTACGCGGCCCGCATGGCGCTGCTGACGACAACGCTCAACTACGCCGACATCGGCGATGCCGATCTGGTGATCGAGGCGGTGTTCGAGGAGCTGGGCGTGAAGGAGGCGGTCTTCAAGCAGCTCGACGCGGTGATGAAGCCCGGCGCCATCCTGGCCTCCAACACCTCGACGCTGGACGTCAACAAGATCGCCAATTTCACGCAACGCCCGCAGGACGTGGTGGGCATGCACTTCTTCAGCCCGGCCAATGTGATGCGCCTGCTGGAAGTGGTGCGCGGTGCGGCCACCGCCAAGGACGTGCTGGCCACGGTGATGCAGCTGGCCAAGAAGATCAAGAAGACCGCGGTGGTCTCGGGCGTGTGCGATGGCTTCATCGGCAACCGCATGATCGAGCAGTACAGCCGCCAGGCCGGCTTCCTGCTGGACGAGGGCTGCACGCCGGCCCAGGTGGACAAGGCGGCCGAGAAGTTCGGTTTCGCGATGGGCCCCTTCCGCATGGGCGACCTGGCCGGCAACGATATCGGCTGGGCGATCCGCAAGCGCCGCTACCAGGAGAAGCCGAACCTGCGCTACTCGGCCAGCGCCGACCGCCTTTGCGAGCTGGGCCGCTATGGCCAGAAGACTGGCGCCGGCTGGTACGACTATGTGCCGGGCAAGCGCGACGCCATCCCCTCGCCGGTGGTGGTGGAGATGCTGGAGAAGCACCGTGCCGCCCTGGGCATCACGCCGCGCCAGATCAGCGACGAGGAGATCGTGCAGCGCCTGGTGTTCGCCCTCGTCAACGAGGCCGCGCACCTGCTGGAAGAAGGCATTGCGCAGCGCGCCTCGGACGTGGACATGGTCTACCTCACCGGCTATGGCTTCCCGCTGTGGCGCGGCGGCCCGATGTGCTATGCCGACACGGTGGGCCTCTTCAACGTCGTGCAGGCGATGAAGCGCTTTGCCAAGAACCCGCTGGACGATGGCAAGTTCTGGCAGCCGGCGCCGCTGCTGGCGCGCCTGGTGGAGCAGGGCAAGGGCTTTAACGAGTGAGCCGCATGCTCATCGTCAAGCGAATCCTGCTGGCGCTGCTCGCGGCATTGCTGGTGCTGGTGGCCGCCGTGGCCATCAACACCTGGCGCAAGGGCTCGCGCCAGATCGAGGTGGCGCCGCTGCCGGTGCTGGCGGTGGACGAGGCCGGCGCGGCCCAGCGCCTGGCCGCGGCGATACGGCTGCGCACCGTCTCCTCGCACGATCAGCCCGAGCTCAACCGCGATCAGTTCCTGGCCCTGCATGAGCAGCTGCAGCGCGACTATCCCAAGGCCCATGCGCTGCTGCAGCGCGAGCTGGTGGGCGGCCACAGCCTGCTCTACCGCTGGCAGGGCAGCGACGCCCAGGCCGCGCCGATGCTGATGCTGGCGCACCAGGACGTGGTGCCGATCGCCCCCGGCACCGAAGGCCGCTGGAGCGAGCAGCCCTTTGCCGGCACGCTGAAGGATGGCTTTGTCTGGGGCCGCGGCGCCTGGGACAACAAGAGCAATCTGATCGCGCAGATGGAGGCCGTGGAGATGCTGGCCGCCAGCGGCTTCAAGCCGCGCCGCACCATCTACCTGGCTTTTGGTGCCGACGAGGAAGTGGGCGGCCTGCATGGCGCGGCCGAGATCGCCAAGCTGTTGCAGCAGCGTGGCGTGAAGCTGGACTTCGTCATCGACGAGGGCCTGCTCATCACCGAGGGCATCCTGAAGGGCCTGGACAAGCCGGCGGCGCTGATCGGCATTGCCGAGAAGGGCTATATGTCGGTGGTGCTGAAGGTGCCGGCCACGCCGGGCCATTCCAGCATGCCGCCGCCCAAGGGCACCAGTGCGATCGCAATGATGAGCGCCGCGCTCAAGCGCCTGGACGACGACCAGCTGCCCGGCGGCGTGCGCGGCATCGCACGCGAGATGTTCGACGTGATCGCGCCGGAGATGCAGGGCTTCAGCCGCGTCGCCCTGTCCAATCTCTGGCTGTTCGGGCCCATCGTCGCGCGGCAGCTGGAGCATGCAGGCTCGACCAATGCCTTGATGCGCACCACCACCGCGCTGACCATCGTCAATGCCGGCAACAAGGACAACGTGCTGCCCGGCGAGGCCCAGGCGACGGTGAACTTCCGCCTGCTGCCGGGCGACAGCCAGGCCCAGCTGTTGGAGCACGTGAAGGCCAGCCTGCCGCCGCAGGGCGCCGACAAGTTCGAGCTCTACACCCTGCCGGGCTCGTCCGAGCCTTCGCCCGTCTCGCCCACCGACAGCGCGGCCTACCGGCGCGTGGCCACCACGCTGCGCGAGGTCTTCCCGGGCACCCTGGTGGCACCGGGGCTGATGACCGGCGCCACCGATTCGCGCCACTTCGCCGCCATCTCCGAGCACATCTTCAGGTTCTCGCCGGTGCGCGCCAAGCCCGAGGACCTGAGCCGTTTCCACGGCACCAACGAACGCATCGCCACCGCCAACGTGGCGGAAATGATCCGCTTCTATCACCGCCTGGTGAGCGAAGCCGCCAAGTAATGAACATCCAGCCATTCAACGAGGTAGCACCATGAGCAAGGCCGTCATTGTTTCCACCGCCCGCACCCCCCTGGCCAAGAGCTGGAAGGGCGCCTTCAACATGACCCACGGCGCCACCCTGGGCGGCCATGCGGTCAAGGCCGCCGTCGAGCGCGCCGGCATCGAGGCCGCGCACATCGAGGATGTGCTGATGGGCTGCGCCAACCCGGAAGGTGCGACCGGCGCCAATATCGCGCGCCAGATCGCGCTGCGCGCCGGCCTGCCCATCACGGTCAGCGGCGTCACCATCAACCGCTTCTGCTCCAGCGGCCTGCAGACCATCGCGATGGCCTCGCAGCGCATCATCGCCGGCGAGGGCGACGTCTATGTGGCCGGCGGCGTGGAGAGCATTTCCTGCGTGCAGCAGGAAATGAACCGCCACATGCTGGAAGACAGCTGGCATGCCAAGAACAAGCCCGAGATCTACTTCAGCATGCTGCAGACGGCCGAGACCGTGGCGCAGCGCTACCAGATCGCCAAGGAGCGCATGGACCATTACGGTGCCGAGAGCCAGCAGAAGGCCTGCGCGGCCCAGGCCGCCGGCAAGTTCGCCGACGAGATCGTGCCCATCACGGTGACGGCCGGCGTGGCCGACAAGGTCATGGGCCTGACCACCAGGCAGGTGACGGTGAGCGCCGACGAGGGCCTGCGCGAGGGCACCACCTATGACGCCGTCAAGAACATCCGTCCGGCCATGCCCGGCGGCGTGGTCACGGCCGGCAATGCCAGCCAGTTCTCCGACGGCGCCGGCGCCTGCGTGGTGGTGAGCGAGGACTACGCCCAGCGCCACAATCTCAAGCCCCTGGGCCGCTTCCTGGGCTTTGCGGTGGCCGGCTGCGAGCCCGACGAAATGGGCATCGGCCCGGTGTTCGCGGTGCCCAAGGTGCTGAAGAAGCTGGGCCTGACGGTGGCCGACATCGACCTCTGGGAACTCAACGAGGCCTTTGCCGTGCAGGTGCTGTATTGCGCCGACACGCTGGGCATCCCGATGGACCGCCTGAATGTCAACGGCGGCGCCATCGCGGTGGGCCACCCCTATGGCGTGTCGGGCCAGCGCCTCACCGGCCATGCCCTCATCGAGGGCAAGCGCCGCGGCGCCAAGCGAGTTTGTGTGACGATGTGCATCGGTGGCGGCATGGGTGCCGCCGGTGTCTTCGAAGTCCTCTGAACTCAAAATGAAATCTGCTGCCCGCCAACTTGCTCGCCTTGCCTGTGCCCTGTCGCTGACCGCCGCCCTGATCCCGGCGCAGGCCGCCGCGTCGCCCGACGCCACGCGCGCCGTGGTCAAGGCCATCGAGGCCAAGGACTGCGTGGCCGCGGTGCGCGAGCTGAACCAGGCCCTGGCGGGCGGCACGGCCGAGGCCTTGATGCTGGGCGGCGCGATGTTCGAGCAGGGCCTGTGCCTGAAGCCCAATCTCGAGCGTGCGGTGCGCCTGTATATGCGCGCCGCGGACCTCGGGGGCGTGGGCGCGCGCGCGCGCCTGACGGCGCTCTACGCCTCGCCGGCGGCCGGCCCGGACAAGGGCGCGGCGCTCTGGTGGGCTCTGCAGGCCGGCTTGCCGCTGCCGGCGGCCTGTGTCGTCGCGCCCGGCTCGCGCGCTGACGCCGAGGCCTTTGCCAAGGTGCTGACGGCCTGGCCCGCGGGCCAGCTGGATGCCTGCGTGCATGTCAGCGGCCTGCTGGCCGTGCTGGACGCCGACTTCACCATCCAGGCCGCCGAGGACGCCGGCGACGGCGTCGCGCTGGACTACCAGCCGGCGCAGGGCAAGCTCAACGTCGCCTATGCGCAGCTGCAGCAGGAGGGCAAGGAGCTGCGCGCGCGCATCACCCAGGCCGGTGGCTCCATGCAGATGCAGGGTTATGCCAACGACCCCTCGGCCGATCAGCTGCGCGCCAAGCAGGCCGAGGTGGCCCGAGGCGAGCTGGCGACCCAGGTGGAACGCGTGGCGCGCGATGCACTGGTGCGCTTCCCGCGGCCGGCCCAGGTGGATGCCGGCTGGCGCATCCGTCTGCGCGTGGACGGCATGCGCAGTCATTGAAGCAAGGTGAGTGGCGATGGTGGACCCGCAAGTCTTTCTGAACATGGGCCGCGAGGTGCTGGCCCAGCAGGCCTTCAGCCAGCTGCTGGGCGCCGAGCTCAGCGCCCTGGCGCCCGGGCGTGCCGAGTTGCAGCTCGCGCTGCGCGAGCAGCTCAAGCAGCAGAACGGCTTTGCCCATGGCGGCGTGATCAGCTACCTGGCCGACAACGCCCTGACCTATGCAGGCGGCACCGCCATGCAGGTGCCGGTGGTGACTTCCGAGTTCAAGATCAACTATCTGCGGCCCGGCCTGGGCGAGCGCCTGATCGCGCGCGCCGAGGCGGTGCATGTCAGCAAGACCCAGGCGGTCTGCCGCTGCGAGGTCTATGCCGTCGCGGACGGGGCGGAGAAGCTCTGCGCGCTGGCGCAGGGCACCATCGTCAAGCTGGGCTGAAGCCATGAGCGACGAACGCCTGGCCCAGTATCAGCGCATCTTCCGCGCCGCGCCCTTTGTGGCGGACCTGGGCGCCGAGCTCACCGAGGTGGGCGCCGGCCTGTGCCACAGCCGCCTGCGCATCGAGCCGCGCCATCTGCAGCACAGCGGCGTGGTGCATGCGGGCGTGATCACCACCCTGGCCGATCACAGCGCCGGCGGTGCCGCCCAGACCCTGGTGCCCGAGGGCCATATGACGGTGACGGCCGAGCTCAAGCTGAGCCTGCTGCGCGGCGCCAAGGGTCAGGTCTTGCGCTGCGAGGCGCGCGTCATCAAGCCCGGCCGCCAGCTCATGTTTACCGAGGCCGACGTGTTTTGCGACGCCGACGGTGCGTCGCAGCTGGTGGCGCGGCTCTCGGCCACCATGGCCGTCGTGAAGATCTAGTCATCCCCCATTCATCGAGGAGAGCGCCTTGCGCCAGACCCTGGAATTCCTCTTGCACGACTGGCTCAAGGTCAGCGAGCTGACCCAGCGCGAACGCTTCGCCGAGCACAGCGCCGAGACCTTTGCCGCGGTGCTGGACACCTGCGAGAAGATCGCGCGCGAAAAGTTCGCGCCCTTCAACCGCCTGGCCGATACGCAGGAGCCGCACTTCGATGGCGAGCGCGTGCACCTGCCCGAGTCCACCCACGCGGCGCTGGCCGCCTATGTGGAATCCGGCATGCTGGCGGCGGCGCAGGACTACGAGCTTGGCGGCATGCAACTGCCCTGCGTGATCGAGATGGCGGCCAATGCCTTCTTCAGCAAGGCCAATATCGCCATGGGTGGCTATGTGATGCTCACCAACGGCAATGCCAATCTGCTGATGGCGCATGGCACGCCGCTGCAGCAGGAGGTGTTCGCGAAGAACGAGTTCGCCGGGCGCTGGTTCGGCACCATGTGCCTGTCGGAGCCGCAGGCGGGCTCCTCGTTGTCGGACGTGGCCACGCGCGCCGAACCCGATGGCGAAGGCTTCGAGGCCGACCCGCTGGGCCCGCGCTACCGCCTCAAGGGCAACAAGATGTGGATCTCGGCCGGCGAGCACGAGATCAGCGAGAACATCGTGCACCTGGTGCTGGCCAAGATCCCCGGGCCGGATGGCAAGACCATCCCCGGCACGCGCGGCATCTCGCTGTTCATCTGCCCCAAGCATCTGGTGAACGAGCGCGCCGAGCTGACCGGCGAGCGCAACGACGTGGCGCTGGCCGGCCTCAACCACAAGCTGGGCTACCGCGGCACCACCAACTGCCTCTTGAACTTCGGCGAGGGCCGCTTCCAGCCGCGCGGGCAGGGCGGTGCGATCGGCTATCTGGTGGGCCGGCCCGGCGAAGGCCTGAAGTGCATGTTCCACATGATGAACGAGGCGCGCATCGGCGTGGGCCTGGGCGCCACCATGCTGGGTTATGCCGGCTACGAGGCCAGCCTCGAGTACGCGCGCCAGCGGCCGCAGGGCCGCCCCATGACGGCCGCCGGCAAGGATGCCGCTGCGCCGCAGCGGCCCATCATCGAGCATGCCGACGTCAAGCGCATGCTGCTGGCGCAGAAGAGCTATGTGGAGGGGGCGCTGGCGCTGGAGCTGTTCTGCGCCCGCCTGGTGGACGAGCAGCACAGCGGCACGCCCGCGCAGGCGGCGGCCGCCGGCCTGCTGCTGGAGGTGCTGATCCCGATCGCCAAGAGCTGGCCCAGCGAATGGTGCCTGGAGGCCAACAGCCTCGCCATCCAGGTGCTAGGCGGCTACGGCTACACGCGCGACTTCCCGGTGGAGCAGTACTGGCGCGACAACCGCCTCAACATGATCCACGAGGGCACGCATGGCATCCAGGGCCTGGACCTGTTGGGCCGCAAGGTGGTGATGAACGGCGGCAGCGCCCTGCTGGCGCTGGCCGGGCGCATCAACGAGACGGTGCAGGCGGCAGTCCAGGTGCCAGCTCTTGCCCAACATGCCAACGAGCTCGCCGCGGCGCTGGCCCAGGTGGGCAAGGCCACCAAGGCGGCCTGGTCCACCAGCAATCCCGAAGAGGCACTCGCCAATGCCACGCCCTATATGCAGGCCTTCGGCCATGTGGTACTGGCCTGGCTGTGGCTGGACGTGGTGCTGGCGGCCCAGGGCGAGAGCGACTTCGCGCGCGGCAAGCAGGCCGCGCAACGCTACTTCTTTACCTACGAGCTGCCCAAGATTGGCGCCTGGCTGGCGGTGGCGGCGAGCCGCGAGCCCGTCGCGCGTGACATGCAGGACGCGTGGTTCTAAGACACAACGGAGACGATGATGAGCAATACCAAAGTACAGGAACTGTTTGACCTCAGCGGCCAGGTGGCCCTGGTGACCGGCGGCTCGCGCGGCCTGGGCCTGCAGATTGCGGAGGCCCTGGGCGAGGCCGGCGCCAAGATCATGCTGAGCTCGCGCAAGGCCAGTGATCTGGAGGAGGCCGTGGCGCACCTGCAGGCGCGCGGCATCGATGCGCGCTGGATCGCCGCCGACGCGGCCGACGAGGCGCAGGCGCGCGGCGTGGTCACGCAGACGCTGGAGCGCCTGGGCCAGATCGATATCCTGGTGAACAATGCCGGCGCCACCTGGGGTGCACCGGCCGAGGATCATCCCGTCGAGGCCTGGGACAAGGTCATGAACCTGAATATCCGCAGCCTGTTCGTGATGAGCCAGGAGGTCGGCAAGCGCAGCATGATCCCGCGCCGCTACGGCCGCATCATCAACGTCGCCTCGATCGCCGGGCTGGCGGGCAATACCCCGGCGATGAAGACCCTGGCCTACAACACCAGCAAGGGCGCGGCGGTGAACTTCACGCGCGCGCTGGCGGGTGAATGGGGCCCCTACGGCATCACGGTGAACGCCCTGGCGCCGGGCTTCTTCCCCAGCAAGATGACAAAGGGCCTGCTGGCTGCCCTGGGCGAGGAGAACATGGCGGCCAAGGCGCCGCTCAATCGCATCGGCGATGATGAGGACCTGAAGGGCGCCGCCCTGCTGTTCGCCTCCAGGGCGGGCAAACACATCACCGGCCAGATCCTGGCCGTGGATGGCGGCGTCTCCGCCATTCACGGAGCCTGAGATCGATGTCGAGCAAGACCAAGCTGTCCTTCCCCGTCCATATCCCCTTTGTCGAGCAGCTCGGCTTCGAGCTGCACAGCATGGGCGAGGGGGTGGCGGAGTTGCGCGTGGACCTGAAGGAGGGCCACCTCAACTCCTGGGAGGTGGCGCATGGCGGCGTGCTGATGACGCTGCTGGACGTGGCCATGGCGCATGCCGCGCGCAGCATCCACCGCGATCAGCCGGGCTTCGGCCCGGGCGTGGTGACGATCGAGATGAAGACCAGCTTCATGCGCCCCGGCGAGGGCGAGCTGCGCGCCATCGGCAAGCTCCTGCACCGCTCCACCACCATGGCCTTCTGCGAAGGCTCGGTGCTGGGCGAGGACGGCAAGCTCTGCGCCCATGCCACCGCCACCTTCAAATACCTGAAGGCGCTGCCGGGGCGGGGCAGGGCGCTGAAGCCGCTGCAGCGCTCAGAGTCGCTCAGTGATGGTGGTGAGCATCCAGCTTGAACACCGACACCACGCTCACCAGCTCCTCGGCCTGCTGCTTCAGGCTTTCGGCCGCGGCGGCGCTCTGCTCCACCAGGGCGGCGTTCTGCTGCGTGACCTTGTCCATCTGGGTGATGGCCTCGCCCACCTGAGAGACCCCCGAGCTCTGCTCGCGGCTGGCCGAGCTGATCTCGCCGACGATGTCGGTGACGCGCTTGATCGCGTTGACCACTTCTTCCATGGTCTCGCCCGCGCGCGCCACCTGGGCATTGCCCTGCTCCACGCGTTCGACGCTGGCGCCGATCAGCGACTTGATCTCCTTCGCCGCTTCGGCGCTGCGCTGGGCCAGGCTGCGCACCTCGGAGGCCACCACCGCGAAGCCGCGCCCCTGCTCGCCGGCGCGCGCGGCTTCCACGGCCGCGTTCAGCGCCAGGATATTGGTCTGGAAGGCGATGCCGTCGATCACCGTGATGATGTCGGCAATCTTGCGTGAGCTCTCGTTGATGCCGCCCATGGTTTGCACCACCTGGGCCACCACCTCGCCGCCGCGCGCCGCCACATCGGAGGCGCCCAGGGCCAGCTGATTGGCCTGCTGGGCACTGTCGGCGTTGTTGCGCACGGTGGCGCCCAGCTGGTCCATGGTGGCGGCGGTTTCCTCCAGCGCGCTGGCCTGCTCCTCGGTGCGCTGGCTCAGGTCCGAATTGCCCTGGGCGATCTCGGCGCTGGCGGTGGCCACGCTCTCGGAATTGCCGCGCACCGTGGCGACGATGTCGCGCAGGCGCTGGCGCATGGTCTCGAGCGCCTGCAGCAGCTGCGAGGTCTCATCCTTGCCGCTGCTGCGCAGGCTCTGGGTCATGTCGCCCTCGCTCATGCGCTGCGCCGCGCGCACCGCCTCTTCCAGCGGCCGGGTCACATGGCGGCTGATGGCCAGGCCCAGCGCCACGCCGGCCACCACGCCCAGCACGATCAGCACGAAGGTGATGTTGCGGCTGCTGGTGTAGAGCGCGTCGTTGGCGTCGGAGATGTCCTTGGCGTCGCCCTCCTTGAGCTGCGAGAGCTGGCTCATCGCCTTGCCGACGGCGACGCTGTTGGGCGCGTACTCGCTCTTGAGGAATTTGAGGGTGTCGTTGGAGGTGTTGAGGTCGGCCTTGGCGATGCGCTGGATCAGGCCCTCGGTGCTGGCCTTGTCCTTGCCCCAATCGCTTTGCAGCTGCGCCAGGCTTTGCTTGGCCTTGTCGTTGCGCACATGCTCGCCGGCCTGCTCGATCAGGCTCAGGGCCAGATCGCGGCTGCCCTGGGCCGACTTGAGGTAGCTCTCGCGCTCCTGGCCATCGGTGGCCAGGATGGCGTCGCGCAGCGCCACCACGCCCTTGAGGCGCTCGACATTGGCTTCCTTCACCAGCGACAGACCGATGGTCTCGTGGTCGTAGAGATCGCTGTCGGCATCGTTGATGCGGTTCATGTTGTAGACGGCAAAGCTGCCCGTCGCGGCGCCGATCAGGGCCACGGCGAGAAAGCTCGCGACCAGCTTGATGGAGATCTTGTAATCGGATAACTGCATTTCCCGGTGCTCCTTGTTGCTGTGGCCGGGCGCGGGCCCGGTCAGTCTTGTATTCCACCTCAGCGAGGGCGGCAATGCGAGTGGATCAAGGCCTTTTTGGCGGGTTTGATTGCGCGCTCGCCGTGGCCGATTGCCGCTCCCGGCTGTTTTAGAACGGTCGTGCTTTTTTGTCGCCCATGGGACTTTGCCGCCCCGGCGCGCGTGATTCAATCGCGGCATCGTGTTTTGTTCACCAGGAGTTCTAGCCCATGAGCCGCATCAACCATCAGATTCATTTGGCCTCGCGCCCGCAGGGTGAGCCCACGGCCGAGAACTTCAAGCTGGTCGAGGCCGCCGTGCCGGCGCTGACCGAGGGCCAGGTACTGGTGCGCAACCATTACCTGAGCCTGGACCCCTATATGCGCGGCCGCATGAACGACGGCAAGAGCTATGCCCAACCCCAGCCGCTGGGCGAGGTGATGCTGGGCGGCACCGTGGGCGAGGTGGTGGAGTCGCTCAATGCCAACTTCAAGCCGGGCGACAAGGTGGTGGGCATGGGCGGCTGGCAGGAGTACCAGCTCGTCGATGCCAGCCAGCGCGGCGTGCTGCAGAAGGTCGACACCAGCCATATCCCGCTCTCGGCCTATCTGGGCGCGGTGGGCATGCCGGGCGTGACGGCCTGGTACGGCCTGGTCAAGATCATCAATCCCAAGCCGGGCGAGACGGTGGTGGTGAGCGCCGCCAGCGGCGCCGTCGGCGGTGCGGTGGGCCAGCTTGCCAAGGTGCGCGGCGCGCGTGCCGTCGGCATCGCCGGTGGCGCCGACAAATGCCGCTACGTGGTCGAGGAACTGGGCTTCGATGCCTGCATCGACTACAAGGCCCACCAGGACGTGAAGTCGCTCTCGGCCGCGCTCAAGGCCGCCTGCCCGAACGGCATCGACGGCTATTTCGAGAATGTCGGCGGCATGATCCTCGACGCCGTGCTGCTGCGCGCCAATGCCTTCAGCCGCGTCGCCATGTGCGGCATGATTTCCGGCTACAACGGCGAGCCCATCCCGATGAGCGCGCCCCAGCTGATCCTGGTGAACCGCATGAAGATCGAGGGCTTCATCGTCTCCGAGCACATGGAGGTCTGGCCCGAGGCACTGAAGGAGCTGGGCACCCTGGTGGCCACCGGCAAGCTCAAGTACCGCGAGAGCGTGGCCGAAGGCATCGCCAGCGCGCCCGAGGCCTTCCTGGGCCTGCTCAAGGGCAAGAACTTCGGCAAGCAGATCGTCAAGCTGATCTGATGCTGAGCTGGCGCTGTGCACGCCTGGACGAACTGGACGCACGCACCCTCTACGCGGTGCTGCGCCTGCGGTCCGAGGTATTCGTGGTCGAGCAGGCCTGCGTCTATCTGGACCCCGATGGCCAGGATCTGCAGGCCTGGCATCTGCTGGGCCTGGCCGAGGACGGCCGGCTGCTTGCCTATGCGCGCCTGCTGGACGGGCCCAAGATCGGCCGTGTGCTGACCGCGCCGCAGGCGCGCGGCCAGGGCCAGGGGCGCGCGCTGATGCAGCAGGCCCTGGCCGAATGCGCGCGGCGCTGGCCGGGCCAGGCGGTGAGCCTGCAGGCCCAGGCCTATCTGCAGGGCTTTTATGCCAGCCTGGGTTTTGCGCCGGTCTCGGCGGTCTACGACGAGGACGGCATCCCCCATATCGACATGCGGCAGGAGGTCTCATGAGCGAATTGATACTGCACCATTACGCCGGCTCGCCCTTCTCCGAGAAGATGCGGCTGGTGCTGGGCTACAAGGGCCTGGCCTGGCAGAGCGTCACGGTGCCGGTGATGCTGCCCAAACCCGACGTGGTGGCGCTCACCGGCGGCTACCGGCGCACGCCCTTTCTGCAGATCGGGGCCGACATCTACTGCGACAGCGCGCTGATGTGCCAGGTGATCGAGGCGCGCCATCCCGCGCCCACGCTGTATCCGGTGGCGGCCGCCGGCATGGCCCCGCTGCTGGCGCAATGGGCCGACTCCGACCTGTTCTGGGCCGCCATCCCCTACACCATGCAACCGGCCGGCGCCGCCGCCATCTTTGCCGGCGCGCCGCCCGAGTTCCTGCAGGCCTTCGCGGCCGACCGCGCCGCCATGACGGCCGGCATGAAGCGCCCGAGCGCGCGTGATGCGGCCGCCGCGCTGCAGAGCTACTTGGGCTGGCTGGAGAGCTTGTTGCTCAAGGACGGCCGTGCCTTCCTGCTCGGCGCCGAGCCCTCGGTGGCGGACTTCTCGGTGGCGCAGAGCGTCTGGTACATCCGGCGTGCGCCGCCGGTGGACGCCATCCTGGCGCCTTATGCGGCGCTGGCCGACTGGTTCAAGCGCGTTGCCGCCTTTGGCCATGGCCAGGCGCAGCGGCTTGACAGCGAGGCGGCGCTCGCCATCGCCCGCGAGGCCGGCCGGCACGAGGCCGTGACGGTGCAGCCCGAGCAGGGCTTTTCCGCCGGCGCGCCGGTCCAGGTGTCGGCCACCGACTATGCCAGCGACCCGGTGCAAGGCCGCCTGGTGGGGCTCAACCACGAACGCATCACCATCGAACGCAGCGACGCCCGTGCCGGCCTGCTGCATGTGCATTTCCCGCGCATCGGCTACGCCCTGCGCAAGGACGAGGACCAAGCATCATGAAGAACTATCAGGGCAAGACGGCGGTGATCACCGGTGCGGGCTCGGGCTTCGGCCTGGAAGTGGCGCGCCTGGCCGCCCAGCGCGGCATGAATCTGGTGCTGTGCGATGTGCAGGCCGATGCGCTGGAGCGGGCCGCGGCCGAGTTCGACGGCCACGCCCTGCTGGCCATGCGGGTGGATGTGAGCAAGGCCGCGGAGATGGAGGCGCTGGCGGCGGCGGTGCAGCAGCGCTTCGGTGCGCCGCATTTCGTCTTCAACAACGCCGGCGTCGGCTCCGGCGGCCTGGTCTGGGAGAACAGCCTGGCCGATTGGGAATGGGTGCTTGGCGTGAACCTGATGGGCGTGGTGCATGGCGTGCGCCTGTTCACGCCCATGATGCTGGCGGCCGCCGAGGCCGACCCGGGCTATGAAGGGCATATCGTCAACACCGCCTCGATGGCCGGCATGCTCAACGCGCCGAACATGGGCGTCTACAACGTCTCCAAGCACGCGGTGGTCGCCTTGAGCGAGACGCTCTATCAAGACCTGGCCCTGGTGACCGAGCAGATCCACTGCTCGGTGCTGTGCCCCTTCTTCGTGCCCACCGGCATTGCGCAAAGCCATCGCAACCGCCCCGCCGAGATGGCCGGCAGCCGCCCCACCCGGAGCCAGCTGATCGGCCAGGCCATGAGCGACAAGGCGGTCAACGCCGGCAAGTTCACCGCCGCCCAGGTCGCGGCCATGGTGTTCGATGCCATGGATCACGAGCAGTTCTATGTCTTCAGCCATCCGCATTCGCTGGCCGGCGTGCAGACCCGCCTGGAAGACGTGATGCAGCTGCGCAACCCCAGCGATCCCTTCAAGGACAAGCCCGAGCTGGGGCAGAAGCTGCGCGAGGCGCTCAAGACCGTTTGAGCGTCCCGAACGGGGCGATCTGGCACACTCGCGACCAGTTGTTGTCGCGAGTGTCCATGCCTGATTCCCTGCCATCGTCCCCCCCTCGTGCCCTCGTGATCGGTGGCGGCCCGGCCGGCCTGATGGCCGCCGAGCGCCTGCGCGCCGCCGGCGCCGAGGTGGATGTCTACGACGCCATGGCCTCGGTGGGCCGCAAGTTCCTGCTGGCCGGCAAGGGCGGGCTCAACCTCACCCACTCGGAGCCCGGCGAGGCCTTTGCCGGCCGCTACAGCACCGGCCGTGGCGAGCCCTGTGCCGAGGTGGCCGCCTGGCTGCAGCATCTGGACGGGCCGGGCCTGCGCGAATGGGCGCAGGGCCTGGGCGTGCAGACCTTTGTGGGCAGCTCGGGGCGGGTGTTCCCGGTCGACATGAAGGCCGCACCGCTGCTGCGTGCCTGGCTGAGCCGGCTGCGCGAATCGGGCGTGCGCTTTCATATGCGCCACCATTGGCTGGGCTGGAACGAGCGGCGCGAGCTGCTGTTCTCGCAGGCCGGGCAGGAGTTCAGCGTGGCGGCGGACGCGGTGGTGCTGGCGCTGGGCGGGGCCTCCTGGCCCCAGCTCGGCTCGAACGCCGGCTGGGTGCCGCTGCTGACGGCGCGCGGCGTGGCGGTGGCGGGCCTGCGCCCCTCGAACTGCGGCTTCGACCTGGGCCCGCGGCGCGCCGATGCGCCGTCGCCCGGCTGGAGCGCGCTGTTTGCCGAGCGCTTTGCCGGTCTGCCGGTGAAGCCCGTGGCCCTGCATTTCGAGGGCCGCAGCGGGCGCCACTTTGCGCGCCAGGGCGAGTTCGTCATCACCGCCAGCGGGCTGGAGGGCTCGCTGATCTATGCCGCCTCCAGCCTCCTGCGCGAGGAAATCGACGAGTTCGGCGAGGCCCTGATCCGGCTGGACCTGCTGCCCGACCGCAGCGAGGCCCAGGTGGCGGCCGAGGTGGCGCGCGGGCGCGGCACGCGTTCGATGTCCACGCACCTGAAGAGCCGGCTGGGCATCGAGGGGCTGAAGGCCGGGCTGCTGCACGAGGTGCTCAGCAAGGCCGAGTACCTGGACACGGCGCTGCTGGCGCGCACGCTCAAGCAGCTGCCGCTGCGCCTGGCGCGCCCGCGCCCGGTGGCCGAGGCGATCAGCACGGCGGGCGGCATCTGCCTGGGCGAGCTCGATGCCCGCCTGATGCTCAGGCAGGTGCCCGGCCTGTTCTGCGCCGGCGAGATGCTCGACTGGGAAGCACCCACCGGCGGCTATCTGCTCACCGCCGCCATGGCCAGCGGCTGGGTGGCGGGCGAGGGCGCGGCGGCGTATCTGAACGCTTAGCCAGCGCCAGCTGCTACGCTGGGGGCTTACAGCAGGACGCCGCCATGGGATACCGCGCCAGCCTGGGAGCACAGAGCTACCACTTTGCCGATCTGCGCGAGCTGATGGCCAAAGCCAGCCCGGCGCGTTCGGGCGACGAACTGGCCGGCCTGGCGGCGCGCAGTGCCGCCGAGCGCGTGGCCGCGCGCATTGCGCTGGCCGAGCTGCCGCTGAATACCTTTCTGCACCAGGCCCTGGTGCCTTATGAGGCCGACGAGATCACGCGCCTCATCATCGACGGCCTCCCTGCCACCGCCTTTGCGCCGGTGGCGCATCTCACCGTGGGCGAGTTGCGCGACTGGCTGCTCGCCGCCGATGGTGCCAGCCTCGCCGCCCTGGCGCCCGGCCTCATGCCCGAGATGGTGGCGGCGGTGAGCAAGCTGATGCGCAACCAGGACCTGCTGCTGGTGGCGAGCCGCTGCCGGGTGGTGACACGCTTTCGCGCCACCCTGGGCCTGCCCGGCACCTTGGCCGTGCGCTTGCAGCCCAACCATCCGGCGGACGAGCCCGCCGGCATCCTGGCCAGCATCATTGATGGGCTGATGTATGGCGCGGGCGACGCGGTGATTGGCATCAACCCGGTGTCCGACAGCGTGGCCGCGCAGCTGCGGTTGCTGCACATGCTGGATGAGCTGATCGCGCACCATGCCATCCCCACCCAGAGCTGCGTGCTCACCCATGTCACCAACACCTTGCAGGCGATGCAGCAGGGCGCGCCGGTGGACCTGGTGTTCCAGTCGATTGCCGGTACCGAGGCCGCGCAGCGCAGCTTCGGCATCGACCTCGCGCTGCTGGACGAGGCACATGCGGCGGTGCGCGGGCTCGGGCGTGGCGGCGAGCACCTGATGTACTTCGAGACCGGGCAGGGCTCGGCGCTCTCGGCCAATGCCCACCATGGCGTGGACCAGCAGACCCTGGAGGCGCGCGCCTATGCGGTGGCGCGGCGCTACCGGCCGCTGCTTGTGAATACGGTGGTGGGCTTCATCGGCCCGGAGTATCTGTACGACGGCAAACAGATCATCCGTGCCGGGCTGGAAGATCACTTCTGCGGCAAGCTGCTGGGCCTGCCGATGGGCTGCGACATCTGCTACACCAACCATGCCGAGGCCGACCAGGACGATATGGACAACCTGCTGGTGCTGCTGGCCAGCGCCGGCCTCAACTTCATGATGGGCGTGCCGGGGGCCGACGACGTGATGCTGAACTACCAGAGCACCTCCTTCCACGACGCGCTGTTTGTGCGCCAGCTGCTGGGCCTGCGCCGTGCGCCCGAGTTCGAGGCCTGGCTGCAAGCCATGTCCATCACCGATGCGGCGGGCGCGCTCTTGCCGGCGCCTGCCCAGCCCGCCTTGGCAGCGGCCTTGCAGCGGCTCTTGCCGAAGTCATGAGCACACCTACTGACCCCTGGGCCGAGCTGCGCCGCCACACGCCGGCGCGCATCGCCCTGGGCCGCGCTGGCGCCAGCCTGCCCACGCGCGAGCTGCTGGCCTTCGGGGCGGCGCATGCGCAGGCGCGCGATGCCGTGCACCAGGCCCTGGATCTGCCCGCCCTGGAGGCGGCGCTGCAGGCCGAGGGCTGGGCCAGCTTGCGCGTGGCCAGCCGTGCCGCCGACCGCGCCGAGTACCTGCGCCGGCCCGATCTGGGCCGCCGGCTGGACGCGGCGAGCGCGCAGCGCCTGGAAGCGCAGGGCGGGGCGGCGGTGGATCTGCTGATCGTGCTGGGCGACGGGCTCTCGGCCAAGGCGGTGCAGGCGCACGCCGTGCCGCTCTTGCGGGCGTTGCGCGACGCATTGCGCGGCGAGTTCAGTCTGGCGCCGCTGCTGCTGGCCAGCCAGGCGCGCGTGGCCCTGGCCGACGAGGCGGCCGGGCTGATGGGTGCGCGCCTGGCCCTGATGCTGATCGGTGAGCGACCGGGGCTGTCTTCGCCCGACAGCCTGGGTGCCTACCTCACCCACGCGCCACGCCTGGGCTGCCACGATGCCCAGCGCAACTGCATCAGCAATATCCGCCCGCAAGGCCTGGCGCCCGCGCTGGCGGCGCTGCGCCTGAACTGGCTGCTGCGCGAGGCCCTGCGCCGCCGCCTGAGCGGCGTGGGCCTGAAGGACGAGAGCGAGACCCTGCTGCTGGCGCGCTGACGCCGCTGCATGGCCCGCTGTGGCAAACTCGCGCGCTTCGCATTCAGCCGATCCCCGACGTTTTGGACAAGATCCTGCTTCAGATTGCCGCCGAACTGAAAGTTCGCCCGGCCCAGATCCACGCCGCCGTGGAGCTGCTCGATGGCGGGGCCACCGTGCCCTTCATCGCCCGTTACCGCAAGGAGGCCACCGACGGCCTCGACGACATCCAGCTGCGCGAGCTGGAGTCGCGCCTGGGCTATCTGCGCGAGCTCGAAGAGCGCCGCGCCGCGGTGCTCAAGAGCATCGAAGAGCAGGGCAAGCTCACGCCCGAGCTGCGCGCTGCCATCGAGGCCGCGCCCACCAAGCAGGAGCTGGAAGACCTCTACCTGCCCTACAAGCAGAAGCGCCGCACCAAGGGCATGATCGCCCGCGAGGCCGGCCTGGAGCCGCTGGCCGACAAGCTGTTTGCCGACCCCACGCTGGACCCGCAGGCCGAGGCCTCAGCCTTCGTGAATGCCGAGCTGGGTTTTGCCGACGCCTTCGCGGTGCTGGACGGCGTGCGCGACCTGCTCTCCGAGCGCTGGGCCGAGGATGCCCTGCTGATCGGCAAGCTGCGCGAATGGCTGTGGGCTGAGGGCCTGTTCCAGTCCAAGCTGATGGAAGGCAAGGACGAGAACAACCCCGACATCGCCAAGTTCCGCGATTACTTCGACTACGCCGAACCCATACGCACCGTGCCCTCGCACCGCGCGTTGGCGGTGTTCCGCGGCCGCACCCAGGAGTTCCTGGATGCCAAGCTGGTGCTGGACGAGGAACTGGTGGCCGGCCAGCCTGGGCTGGCCGAAGGCCGCATCGCGCGCCATCTCGGTTGGAGCCATGGCAAGCGTGCCAGCGACGAGTTGCTGCGCAAGACCGTGGCCTGGACCTGGAAGGTCAAGCTCAGCATGAGCCTGGAGCGCGACCTGTTCGCGCGCCTGCGTGACGAGGCCGAGAAGGTCGCGATCAAGGTGTTCGCCGAGAACCTGCGCGATCTGCTGCTGGCCGCGCCGGCCGGCAAGCGCGTGGTGATGGGTCTGGACCCTGGCATCCGCACCGGCGTGAAGGTGGCGGTGGTGAGCGACACCGGCCGCGTGCTGGACACCCACACCGTCTACCCGCATGAGCCGCGCAAGGACTGGGAAGGCTCGCTGCACACGCTGGCGAGTCTGGTGGCCACGCATGGTGTGAACCTGATCGCGATCGGCAACGGCACGGCCAGCCGCGAGACCGACAAGCTGGCGGCCGACCTCATCAAGCGCATCCAGCAATTGGCACCCGGCACCGTGATCGACAAGGTGGTGGTCAGCGAGGCCGGCGCCTCGGTGTACTCGGCCTCCGAGTTCGCCTCCAAGGAGCTGCCGGACCTGGACGTGAGCCTGCGCGGCGCCGTCTCGATCGCACGCCGCCTGCAGGACCCGCTGGCCGAGCTGGTGAAGATCGACCCCAAGAGCATCGGCGTGGGCCAGTACCAGCACGACGTGAACCAGAGCGAGCTGGCGCGTACGCTGGTGGCGGTGGTGGAAGACTGCGTGAACTCGGTGGGGGTGGACCTCAACACCGCCTCGGCGCCGCTGCTGTCGCGCGTCTCGGGCCTCTCCAACGCGGTGGCCGCCAGCATCGTGCGCTGGCGCGACACCCACGGTGCCTTCAAGAACCGCCAGCAGTTGCTGGACGTGACCGGCCTGGGCCCCAAGACCTTCGAGCAGGCGGCGGGTTTTCTGCGCATCCGCGATGGCGACAACCCGCTGGATCTCTCGGGCGTGCACCCCGAGACCTACCCGCTGGTGCAGCGCGTGCTGGCCCAGCTGGGCCGCCCGGCGGCCGAGGTGATGGGGCGCAGCGACGTGATCCGTGCGCTCAAGCCCGAGGCCTTTGCGGACGAGAAGTTCGGTGCCATCACGGTCAAGGACGTGTTTGCCGAGCTGGAGAAGCCCGGCCGCGACCCGCGCCCGGACTTCAAGGTGGCGCGCTTCAATGACGGCGTGGACGACATCAAGGACCTGGTGGAAGGCATGGTGCTGGAGGGCACGGTCTCCAACGTGGCGCAGTTCGGTGCCTTCGTGGACCTGGGCGTGCACCAGGACGGCCTGGTGCATGTGAGCCAGCTGGCCAACAAGTTCGTCAGCGATGCGCGCGAGGTGGTGAAGACCGGCGACATCGTCAAGGTCAAGGTGCTGGAGGTGGACCTGGCGCGCAAGCGCATCTCGCTGACCATGAAGCTGGATGCCGCCGCCGCGCCGCGCGGCGAGCGCAAGGCGCAGGACAACAGCTTCCGCCCGGCGGCGCGCCACGAGCGCCCGGCGGGTGCAGCGCGTGCGCACAGCGCCCCGGCCGCCGCGGGTGGCAATGCCATGGCCGCGGCCTTTGCCAAGCTGCAGGGCAAACGCTGAGCGAGCGCTGAGATACTGCGGGCCGGGCTTGGCACCCCGGATCCCGCAACTGATCGCATGGCGGCTGACCGGCGCGCGCGTCTGGGCTATGGTGCCGCGCGTCCGATCGTCCCCTGGAGTACTTCTTGAGAGCCTTTGTCCTGTCCGCCGTGGCCGCTGCCACCCTCGCGCTGTGCGCCAGCCCGGCCCGCGCGCAAGACCTGCCCCCCGGCGTGGGTGAACCGCAGCAGCGGCCGGCCGGCGCCAAGCTGGACCGCGTGGAAATCACCTCCAGCCGGCAGAGCGATACCGATCTGCGCCGCAAGGCCACCGTGGCCAAGCAGATCTATGGCCGCGAGGAGATGGACAAGTACGGCGACACCAATGTGGCCGATGTGCTGAAGCGCCTGCCCGGGGTCGATCTGGCCGGCGGCGCGCCGCGCATGCGCGGCCTGGGCGCCGGCTACACGCTGATACTCATCAACGGCGATCCGGCGCCGCCCGGCTTCCAGCTGGACCAGCTGAGCCCCGCGCAGGTGGAGCGCATCGAGGTCACCAAGGGCCCCACCGCCGACCAGAGCGCGCAGGCCGTGGCCGGCGCGATCAACATCATCCTGAAGGACGCCCCGCGCGTGACCCAGCGCGATCTGCGCCTGGGTGTCGGCTATAGCGCGGTGCGGCCCACGCCCTCGGCCACCTTCACCTTCGGCGAGACGCTGGGGCCGCTGGCCCTGTCGCTGCCGGTCTCGGCGTTCGAGTGGCGCAGCCAGAACGAAGCGACGCTGGCGCGCACCATGCCCGGCACCGATGGCAAGCCGGCCAGCTCGGTGCAGCACCAGCTGCAGCCGGTCTGGGGCCATGGGTTCAACAGCGCGCCGCGCGTCAACTGGCGCTTGAGCGACGAGGAGACGCTGAGCCTGCAGGGCTTTGCCCAACGCGGCAACTGGAACAACCGCCAGCTCTACCGCAACGAGGCGGTGACGCCCAATGCCAGCATCGACGACGATGCCTACAGCCATGGCATCTGGCAGAACCTGCGCGCCAATGCGCAGTACGTGAACCGCTTCAGCGACAGCCAGCGCGTCGAGCTCAAGGCCGGCGCGGGCGACTCCAAGAGCATCTTCGATACCCAGACCTATCGCGCCGGCGCCGACCAGCGCCACACGGTCGGCGACAACCACGACCGCAGCCTGACCCAGGCCGGCAAGTACGCCCAGCTGCTGGGCGATGCCCATAGCCTGACCCTGGGCTGGGACCTGGAATGGCGCAAGCGCAACGAGGAGCGCACGGTGACCGAGCTGGGCCGGCCGCAGCTGCCCGAGTTCGACGGCCAGCCCTTTGGCGCACGCATCCAGCGCCAGGCCCTGTTCGTGCAGGACGAGTGGGAGCTCTCGCCGCAATGGTCCACCTATCTGGGACTGCGCGGCGAGCGCATCGCCACCGAGAGCGTGGGTCTGGGCGAGGAGGTGCGCAACACCAGCCGCGTGATCACGCCGGTCTGGCACCTGAACTACAAGCTCGACGCCAAGGGGCGCGACCTGATACGCGCCTCGCTGACGCGCAGCTACAAGGCGCCGGACCTGAACGCCCTGCTGGCACGGCCGGCCCTGAGCAGCCTGTTCCCCGATGCCGGCATGGCCAATACCGAGCTGGCGCCCGACCGCGTCGGCAACCCCGGGCTCAAGCCCGAGCTGGCCACCGGCCTGGACATCGCCTTCGAGAAGTACCTGGCCGGCGGCGGCATGATCAGCGTGGGCGGCTTCTACCGTCATGTGAACGAGCTGATACGCAGCGTCACCACGCTGGAGACGGTGTCGTGGTCGCCGGTGCAGCGCTATGTGTCGCGGCCGGTGAACTTCTCCAAGGCGCAGAGCATGGGCCTGGAGCTGGAGATGAAGGGCCGTGCCGGCGAGCTGCTGCCCGCGCTCTTCGATCCCAAGCTGGCGCTGAATCTGCGTGCGGCGCTGAATTTCTACCACTCCAGGGTGGACGCGGTGCTGGGCCCCAACAACCGCCTGGACAGCCAGCAGCCCTGGTCGGCCAATCTGGGCTTCGACTACCGCGTCAGCGGCCTGCCGCTCAATATGGGGGCGAGCCTGGCCTACACGCCGGGTTACGCGACCCAGCAGACGGCCGTGCAGGCGCTCGAGATCACGCGCACGCGCTCGCTGGACATGTTCGCCCAATGGGCCTTCAGCCGCCAGCTGTCGCTGCGCGTCTCGGCCAACAACTTCGCCCCGGTGCAGACGCGCTCCGCGACCCTGCTGGCCAGCGGTTACGGCAGCACCAGCACGCGCGAGGGCCGTGGCTGGTTTGGCGTGAACCTGGAAATGAAGCTGTAGGCGGGGTAAGGGACGGCATGCAGGCCTTGCAGATCTTCGCAGGACCGCGAGCGCGCGCGCGCTTGGCCGAACGCGGCCTGCGGCCCGACGATGTGCGGGTGATCCCCGCGGCGGCCGGCGGACCCAAGGGCCTGATCCTGAATCCGCTGGACCGTTTCATCTTCGGCGAGTGGCTGGCCGCCAGCGCCCAGGAGGTGCATCTGCTGGGTGCCTCGATCGGCTGCTGGCGCATGGCCACGGCCTGCCTGGCGCGGGACGGCGCGGCGGCGGCGCGCGAGTTCGAGCGCATGGCCGAGGCCTATGTGGCGCAGCGCTACGAGAGTGCGCCGGGCAAGCAGCCCGATGCCAGTGCGGTGAGCCGCGGTTTTGCCGCCACGCTGGCCGCGATCTTCGACGGCCGCGAGGCCGAGCTGCTGGCCCACCCGCGCTGGCGCCTGCATGTGTTCACCTCGCGCGGCCGCCATCTGCTGGCGCGCGAGAGCCGCTGGCGCACGCCGCTGGGCTATGGCGCGGCCTTCGCCGCGAATGCCCTGTCGCGCCGCGCCATGGGCGGCTGGCTGGAACGCGTGGTGTTCTCGGACCCGCGCGCGCCCCTGCCCATGCCCTTGCACGATTACCGCAGCCGGCAGGTGGCGCTGAGCCCCGCGAACCTGCAGGCGGCCATGCTGGCGAGCTGCTCGATTCCGTTCTGGTTGCGCGCCGTGCACGACATCGCCGGCGCACCCGCCGGTGCCTACTGGGACGGTGGCATCACCGACTACCACCTGCACCTGAACTACGCCGCCATGCTGGGCGACGGCCTGGTGCTGTACCCGCATTTCCAGCGCGAAGTCATCCCGGGCTGGCTGGACAAGGCGCTCAAGCACCGGCATCGCGCCTCGGCGTTTCTGGACAACGTGGTGCTGCTGGCCCCGCACCCCGACTGGGTGGCCAGCCTGCCGCGCGCCAAGCTGCCGGACCGCGCGGACTTCATGCATTTCGGCGACGACGTGGCCGCGCGCGCCGCGGCCTGGCGGCGCGCTATCGCGGAGAGTCAGCGTCTGCGCGACGAATTCGCGGCCGCCTGCGCCAGGCCCGGTCTTCAGGCCATGGCGCTGTAGGGCCGGTTCAGCCGGCGCGGCGCCGCAGCCGCAGTACCAGCCAGCCGAGGCCGGCGGCCCACAGCGCCCATTGCTGCGGCTCGGGTACGGCCGCGGCCTGCGTCCAGTCGAAGCCCGAGGCGGAACTGATGCTGAAGCCCGGCTGCGCCTGGCCGCCGATCATCAGCAGCGGCGCGCCGGCCAGAAAGCTGCCGAACTGCACCTGGCTGTTGGCATACCAGCCGGGGAAACCGCCCGAGCTGCGCTGGCCGGCCTCGGCCATCGCGTAGATGCCGACATCCAGCGCCTGTCCGACCACGACCGGCAGGCTGAACACCACGATCTCGTTGACCGCCAGGCTGGCATCCGGGGCCGAGGCCACGCCCCAGGCGCCGACCTGGCGATCGGTGGCCCACAGATGGTTGGAGCTGCCGTCGTCATAGCCCGGGTTGCCGGCATTGAGCAACTGCTTGTTGACATAGGGCACCACCTCGAAACCGGCCGCGCCGGTCTCGGCGCTGGCTTGCAGGGTGCCGGCCACACCCACCCGGAGCAGCAGGTAGCCGGCCTGACCCTCGAAGCCCGGCAGCAACACCGTCAGCTGATCGGTATAGCCGCCGTTGACGCCGCCATGCGCGAAGAAGGTGGACGCCGGCGAGTGGTTCTCGGCGCTCATCAGCGTCGCGCCCAGCGTCGCCCAGCCGCTGGCGTTGTTGCTGATTGAGGGGCCGCTGGATGCGGCACTGCCGCTGGCACCGCCCGGGCTGCCGAAGTCATGCCCATCGCAGCTGCCGCTGGTGAACCAGCCGCTGATGTCGTCGCCGGCCCAGCCGCCGCTGCCGCCACCGCTGGGGGCGGCGCAGGCGTTGAGAAAACCGCCGGGGGCGCTGACGTCGAGCTGGCGGGGCGCCGCGTACGAGGCCGAGGCGATCAGCAGGGCCAGCAGCGCGGTGAAGTGGTGTGGGTGGGGCATGGCGCTTCCCTTTGCGGTGGCTCTCGAGCGGCGTGCTCGAAAGTTCGCAGGCTACGCCCAGAGTGCCGCCGGCCCCAGCCTGAAACTTAGGGAGCCGCGCGCCGTAACAAACGTAAATGCCTGACAACCGGCCGGGCGCTGGCGGCGTTGTGGCGGGGTCGGATTGCTTCCTGGAGTTTCAGATGATGGCCTTGCTTCCCTCAAGACTGTTTGCCCCATGCCTGCTGTTCGGGCTGTTGAGCCTGTCTGCGTGCGCCCATGGGCCGCGCGATCAGCGGGGCTATCCGCAGCCCTATCAGCAAGGCTATTACGGGGCCGACTACCGTGGCGCGCAACAGTTCGTTCAGTACGGCCATGTGCGCAGCATTGAACAGCTGGGCGGTGGGCGCGAGAGCCGCTATGACGGGCGCTACGAGAACGAACGCCCGGGCAGCAGCGGGGCCGGCGCCGTGGTCGGTGGCGTCATCGGCGGCGTGGTGGGCAACCAGATGGGGCGTGGCGAAGGTCGCGCCGCCGCGACGGTGATCGGGGCCGTGGCGGGCGCCGTGATCGGCAATGAGATCGAACGCCAGGAGGGGCGGCGCGATGAGAGGCGTGTTCAGGCGCGCTTTCGCGTCTGGGTCCACCTGGAGGGCGCGGGCGAGCAGGCCTTTGATTTCGAGCGTCTGGACGGCCTGCGGGTGGGCGAGCGCGTGCGCGTGGTTGAGGGTCGCCTGCAACGCTTGTGATGCGCTTGACGGCCCAACCCGGGCCTCGCCTACAATTGGGCCACGATCAACGCACAAGGGCTGAGAAAGGCGACTTGGTTATGACACCGCGAACTACGACCACCACCTCAAGGGTTTAGTCGGCCGCGGCTCGTCACGTCTCATCTCAGCTGGAACTCAAACGTCCGGCATTGAACAGCGCGGCAAGTGGCCGCGCTTTTTGCTTTTTGGAGTTTGCTCATCATGATTTCGATTCAATTGCCAGACGGTTCCAAGCGCGAGTTCGCCCAGGCCGTCACGGTGGCCGAGGTGGCCGCCTCCATCGGCGCCGGCCTGGCCAAGGCCGCACTGGCCGGACGCGTGGGGCAGGGCGATGCCGCGCGCCTGGTGGATACCAGCCACCTGATTGAGGCCGACACGCAGCTGGCCATCATCACCGACAAGGATGCCGATGGCCTGGAGGTGATCCGCCACTCGACGGCCCACCTGCTGGCCTATGCGGTGAAGGAGCTGTTCCCCGAGGCCCAGGTCACCATCGGCCCGGTGATCGAGCATGGCTTCTACTACGACTTCAGCTACAAGCGCCCCTTCACGCCCGAGGATCTGGCCGCCATCGAGGCCAAGATGGCCGAGCTGGCCAAGAAGGACGAGAAGGTGCTGCGCTCGGTGCTGCCGCGCGACGAGGCCGTCAGCTACTTCAAGGGCATAGGCGAGGCCTACAAGGCCGAGATCATCGAGAGCATCCCGGCCGACCAGGATGTGTCGCTGTACGCCGAGGGCGCCTTCACCGATCTGTGCCGCGGCCCGCATGTGCCGTCCACCGGCAAGCTCAAGCACTTCAAGCTGATGAAGGTGGCCGGTGCCTACTGGCGCGGCGACCATCGCAACGAGCAGCTGCAGCGCATCTACGGCACCGCCTGGGCGACCAAGGATGACCTGGCCAAGTACCTCGTGATGCTGGAAGAAGCCGAGAAGCGCGACCACCGCAAGCTGGGCAAGGAGCTGGAGCTCTTCCACATCGACGAGCACGCGCCCGGCGTGGTGTTCTGGCACCCCAAGGGTTGGACGGTGTGGCAGCAGGTCGAGCAGTACATGCGCGCGGTCTACCGTGACAACGGCTACCAGGAGGTCAAGGGCCCGCAGCTGCTGGACAAGACGCTCTGGGAGGCGACGGGCCACTGGGACAAGTACCGCGACAATATGTTCACGACCGAATCGGAAAAGCGCGACTACGCGCTCAAGCCGATGAACTGCCCCGGTCACATCCTGATCTTCAAGCACGGCATCAAGAGCTACCGCGACCTGCCGCTGCGTTTCGGCGAATTCGGCCAGTGCCATCGCAACGAGCCCACCGGCGGCCTGCACGGCATCATGCGCGTGCGTGGTTTCACGCAGGACGATGGCCACATCTTCTGCACCGAAGACCAGATCCTGCAGGAGTGCGTCAACTACACGGCGCTGCTGCAGAAGGTCTACAAGGACTTCGGCTTCACCGACATCATCTACAAGGTCGCAACGCGCCCCGAGGCCCGCATCGGCTCTGACGAGGTGTGGGACAAGGCCGAGCATGCCTTGATGGAATCGCTGCGCGCTTCGGGCGTGGAAATCGTCATCGCCCCCGGCGACGGTGCCTTCTACGGCCCCAAGATCGAGTACACGCTGAAGGACGCGTTGGGCCGTCAATGGCAATGCGGCACCATGCAGGTGGACTTCTCGATGCCCGGCCGCCTGGGCGCCGAGTATGTGGACGAGCATGGCGAGCGCAAGACGCCCGTGATGCTGCACCGGGCCATCGTCGGCAGCCTGGAGCGCTTCATCGGCATCCTGATCGAACAGCATGCCGGCGCGCTGCCGGCCTGGCTGGCGCCGACCCAGGTGGTGGTGGCCAATATCACCGATGCACAGGCGGATTACGTCGCGGAAATCGTGAAAACGCTGCAAAAACAAGGGCTTAGGGTCTCGAGTGATTTGCGGAACGAGAAAATCACGTATAAAATCCGCGAGCATTCCTTGCAAAAGGTTCCGTTCATCCTGGTCGTTGGCGACAAGGAGAAGGCAAATGGAGCCGTTGCGGTGCGCGCCCGTGGCAACCAAGATCTGGGTGTGATGGCGCTGGAAGACTTCATCGCGAAGATCACCAGCGACATTGCGGCCAAGACCTGAAGAGGTTGAAAGCTGGGCGCGTTTTTGCTTTTGTCTGAGCCCCTGCCTTGGGTTTATTGAAAGGGTGGCACCATCGCTACTTTTGCTGACCGTCGTGCGATTCCCGAGCGAAAGCATCGGCTGAACCGTGAAATTCTTGCTCCCGAAGTCCGCCTGAATGGCCCGGAAAACGAGCCTATCGGGGTTGTGAGCATCCAGGAAGCCCTGCGCATGGCGGGTGAGCTGGATGTGGACTTGGTCGAGATCTCTGCCACCGCCAACCCGCCCGTGTGCCGGTTGATGGATTACGGCAAGTTCAAGTACCAGGAGCAGAAGCGTGCTGCCGAGGCCAAGGCCAAGCAGAAGGTCATCGAGATCAAGGAAGTCAAGTTCCGCCCGGGTACGGACGAGGGCGACTACCAGATCAAGATGCGCAATCTGCGCCGCTTCATTGCCGAAGACGGTGACAAGGGTAAGGTGACGCTGCGTTATCGCGGTCGCGAAATCACCCACCAGGACATCGGCATGCGCTTGTTGGAGCGCATTCGCGATGAGCTGTCGGATGTGGCCGTGGTCGAGAACATGCCCAAGCTGGAAGGCCGGCAGATGATCATGGTGTTGGCGCCCAAGAAGCGCTGACGCAAGAGGCCTCGGCGCGAGCCGAGGTCTTGCAGTTTCAACCCGCCGATTTGGTCGTCGGCGGGTTTATTAGTCTCCAGAGGCCAACAAGTGCAGCGAGTGAATCGAGGCCGCCCCTGGGACGTACTTAAAAGGAGCAATAACATGCCCAAAATGAAGACCAAGAGCAGCGCGAAGAAGCGTTTTCGCGTGCGTCCGGGTGGTACCGTCAAGCGCGGTCAGGCGTTCAAGCGCCACATCCTGACCAAGAAGACCACGAAGAACAAGCGCCACCTGCGTGGTGCGACCGACGTGCATGAAACCAACATGGGTCACATCGCTCAGATGCTGCCCTTTGCTGGTCTGTAATCCACATATTCAAGGAGATACAACATGCCTCGCGTCAAACGTGGTGTAACCGCCCGTGCTCGTCACAAGAAGGTCCTGGCTCTGGCCAAGGGCTTCCGTGGTCGTCGTAAGAACGTCTTCCGCATCGCCAAGCAGGCGGTGATGAAGGCGGGCCAGTACGCCTACCGTGACCGCCGTGCCAAGAAGCGCGTGTTCCGTGCCCTGTGGATTGCGCGTATCAACGCCGCAAGCCGCGGTCTGGGACTGACCTACAGCAAGTTCGTGGCTGGCCTGAAGAAGGCTCAGATCGACATCGACCGCAAGGTCCTGGCCGATCTCGCCGTCAACGATCCTGCTGGTTTTGCCAGCATCTTCGCCAAGGTGAAGGCCGCTCTCGCTTAATTGCCAGCAGCCAGCCCGCTCTGCGGGTTGGCCGTGGCGGCCCCGGTGCAAGCCGGGGCGCGCACCTTTAAAGGCCGACACCCTGGTGTTCGGCCTTTTCTTATTTGATTCCGACTCGCCCCAGCGATGAACGACCTCGATCAACTGCTTCAAAGCGCCCAGGCAGAGTTTGCCGCGGCCAACACACCCGCCGACCTGGAAAATGCCAAGGCCCGATTCCTGGGCAAGTCTGGGCGGGTCACCGAGCTGATGAAGGGACTGGCTGCCCTCACGGTCGAGAAAAAGAAGAGTCGTGGCGCCGAGATCAACCAGCTCAAGCAAGGCATCGAGAGCGCGCTGACGGCGCGCCGCCAGCAACTCGCCGACGCCGAGCTGGCCCTGCAACTGAAGGCCGAGGCCCTGGACGTGAGCCTGCCCGGCCGCCAGCGTGGCACCGGTGGCCTGCACCCGATCACGCGTGCGATGGAGCGCATCGAGGCCATCTTCGGTTCGATGGGCTTCGACGTCGCCGACGGCCCCGAGATCGAGACCGACTGGTTCAGCTTCTCGGCACTGAACAACCCCGAGAACCATCCCGCGCGTTCGATGCAGGACACCTTCTACGTGGACATGAAGGACGAGGGCGGCCGCTGGTTCAATCTGCGCCCGCACACCTCGCCGATGCAGATCCGCTATGCGCAGGCGCATGCGCGCCGCTATGCGCATCAGGCGAGCACACCCGAAGGGATGCCGGAAATTCGCGTGATCGCACCCGGCCGCACCTACCGCGTGGACAGCGACGCCACCCATTCGCCCATGTTCCACCAGGTCGAGGGCCTGTGGGTGGGCGAGAACATCAGTTTCAAGGATCTGAAGTCGGTCTACCTGAACTTCATCACGGCCTTCTTCGAGACCGACGCGCTCGAGTTGCGCTTCCGCCCCAGCTACTTCCCCTTCACCGAGCCCAGCGCCGAGATCGACATCATGTTCGAGTCCGGCCCGCTGAAAGGCCGTTGGCTGGAGGTCTCCGGTGCCGGCCAGGTGCACCCCCAGGTGATACGCAATATGGGCCTGGACCCGGAGCGCTATATCGGCTTCGCCTTCGGCTCGGGCATCGACCGCCTGGCCATGCTGCGCTATGGCGTGAACGACCTGCGCCTGTTCTTTGATGGCGATCTGCGCTTCCTGTCCCAGTTCAAGTGAACGAGACGCTGCTGCCGCCCACCACCGAACAAGCCTGAAGAGAACAAGACATGCAATTCCCCGAGTCCTGGCTGCGGAGCTTCTGCAATCCGCCCCTGAATACCCAAGAGCTGGCCAATCTGCTCACCATGTCCGGCATGGAGGTGGAAGAGCTGCGCCCCGCCGCGCCGCCCTTCCATGGCATCGTGGTGGCCGAGATCCTTGAGGCCGAGCAGCACCCTAACGCCGACAAGCTGCGCGTGTGCAAGGTCAACGCCGGCGCTCAATTCAACAATGGGGAGCCGCTGCAAATCGTCTGCGGTGCACCCAACGCGCGCGCCGGCATCAAGGTGCCGCTGGCCACGGTGGGCGCCGAGCTGCCCCCGGGCGAGGATGGCAAGCCCTTCCAAATCAAGGTGGGCAAGCTGCGTGGTGTGGAAAGCTTCGGCATGCTGTGCTCGGCGCGCGAGCTCAAGCTCAGCGAAGACCATGGCGGCTTGCTGGAGCTGGATGCCGGTGCGCCGATCGGGCAGGACATCCGCCAGCATCTGAATCTCGACGACACGCTCTTCACCCTCAAGCTCACGCCCAATCTGGGCCATGGCCTGAGCGTCTATGGCATCGCGCGCGAGGTCTCGGCGCTGACCGGCACGCCGCTGCAGACCCCGGCATTCCCGCCGGTGGCGCTCAAGCACCAGGACCAACTGCCGGTGCGCGTCGAGGCGCCCGATCTGTGCGGCCGCTTTGCCGGCCGCATTGTGCGCGGAGTCAACACCAAGGCGAAGACGCCTGCCTGGATGGTGGAGCGTCTGGCGCGCTGCGGCCAGCGTTCGGTGACGGCGCTGGTGGACATCTCCAACTACGTGATGTTCGAGTACGGCCGCCCCTCGCATATCTTCGATCTGGACAAGATCCGCAACGAGCTGGTGGTGCGTTGGGGCCGGCCGGGCGAGACGCTCAAGCTGCTGAACGGCAACACCATCGAGTTGGACGAGAAGGTCGGCGTGATCGCCGATGCCGAGCAGGTGGAGTCGCTGGCCGGCATCATGGGTGGCGACGCCACCGCGGTGTCGGATGACACGCGCCATGTCTATGTCGAGGCCGCATTCTGGTGGCCCGAGGCGGTGATGGGGCGCGGCCGCCGCTACAACTTCTCCACCGATGCCGGGCACCGCTTCGAGCGCGGCGTGGACCCCGCCACCATCGTCGAGCATATCGAGCGCATCACCCAGCTGATTCTGGACATCTGCGGCGGCGAGGCCGGCCCGGTGAGCGATCAGACCCTGGCCCTGCCCGAGCGCAAGCCGGTGCAACTGCGCGTGGCACGTGCCGCCAAGGTCATCGGCATGCCCATCACGCAGGCCGACTGCGTCGGCGTGTTCCAGCGTCTGGGCCTGGAATTCAGCGAGCAGCCCGGCGTGCTGACCGTCACGCCGCCGAGCTGGCGCTTCGACATCCAGATCGAGGAAGACCTGATCGAGGAAGTCATCCGCGTGCTGGGCTACCCCAAGCTGCCGGCCACGCCGCCGCTGGCCCCCATCGTCGGCAAGACGCGCTCGGAAGCGCGCCGTGGCGTGCATGCGCTGCGCCATGCCGTGGCCGCGCGCGACTACTTCGAGACCATCAACTTCAGCTTCGTCGAAGAGCGTTGGGAGCAGGAGCTGGCGGGCAATCAGCAGCCGATCCGTTTGCTGAACCCGATTGCGGCGCCGCTCTCGGTGATGCGCACCAGCCTGCTGGGCAGCCTGCTCAACGTGCTGCGCTACAACCTGACGCGCAAGGCGCCGCGCGTGCGCGTGTTCGAAATCGGCCGCGTGTTCCTGCGCGATGCCTCCGTGGCACAGGGCGATGCGAGCATCAATGGCGTGGCCCAGCCGCTGCGCCTGGGCGGCCTGGCCTGGGGCCCGGCCGAGCAGCAGCAATGGAGCCAGCGCGAGCGCGCGGTGGACTTCTTCGACGTGAAGGGCGATCTGGAGGCCTTGTTCGCGCCGCGCCAGCTGCGCTTTGTCGCTGCCGAGCATCCGGCCCTGCACCCGGGCCGTAGCGCTCGCGTGGAACTGGACGGCCGCGACATCGGCGTGCTGGGCGAGTTGCATCCCAAGTGGCGCCAGGGTTACGAACTGCCCAGCGCGCCCATCCTGTTTGAACTGGACCTCGACGCCGTGCTGGCGCGCAGCCTGCCGGCAGGGCAGGGCGTGCCGCGCCAGCAGGCCGTGCTGCGCGATCTTGCCGTGATCGTGGGCGAGCAGGTCACGCATGAATCCTTGATGCAGGCCATCACCGGCGTGCAAAGCGGACTGGTACGCTCGGCCAGACTTTTTGATGTGTTCAAGCCGGCGCAGGCGAACGCCGAGTTCAAGGACGGCGAGCGCAGCATGGCCGTGCGGCTGGAGCTGCTGGACGACGAGAGCACCCTGACCGACGAACGCATCGAGCAAACGGTGGCTGCCGTGGTGGCCGCGCTGGGCGACAAACTGGGCGCGCGTCTGCGCGGCTGAGGACATGCTGATGAGCGACGACGATACCAAGGAGCAGGGCGCGCGCGTGCTGCTGCCCAGCCTCGAGACGCCCACGCTGACCAAGGCCGAGCTCGCCGAGCTGCTGTTCGACAAGCTGGGCCTCAACAAGCGCGAATCCAAGGACATGGTCGAGGCCTTCTTCGACATCATCCATGCCAGCCTGGTGCAGGGCCGCGATGTGAAGCTGTCGGGCTTCGGCAACTTCAACATCCGCCGCAAGGCGCCGCGCCCGGGGCGCAATCCGCGCACCGGCGAGGCGATTCCGATCAAGGCCAGGAATGTGGTTACTTTTCATGCCAGCCACAAACTCAAAGCTGCGGTACAAGGGGAAGCCCCCGTCGCAGACGACTTCGAGTAGAGTCTGACCTCCGCACCTGAAGCCCTTGATTTCAATGGACAAAGCGCTTCCCGCCATTCCCGCCAAACGTTACTTCACCATTGGTGAGGTGAGTGAGCTGTGCGGTGTGAAGCCCTATGTGCTGCGCTACTGGGAGCAGGAGTTCACGCAGCTCAAGCCTATGAAGCGGCGCGGCAATCGGCGCTATTACCAGCACCATGAGGTGTTGCTGATCCGGCGCATCCGCGATCTCTTGTACGACCAGGGCTTCACCATCAGCGGTGCGCGCAATCAGCTCACCGAGGGTGGCGCGGCGCGTGGCGATACCGCCAGCAGCTTCCGTGAGGAGGCGCATGCCGCGGAGCTGATCGGATTCACGCAAGACCTGACCCCTGGCCATGTGCCGGTGTCAGCGATGGCGGCGGGCGTGCACGACAGTGCGCGCGCCACGGTCAGCCTGGAAAAACTCTCGTTGGATCAGGTGCGGGAAGAATTGCTGTCGATTCGAGCGAGTTTGCTTGCAATCTAGTCAAAAATCGTTCTATAATCTTTTTCTCAGTCGGGGCGTAGCGCAGCCTGGTAGCGCACTTGCATGGGGTGCAAGGGGTCGCGAGTTCGAATCCCGCCGCCCCGACCAATGAAAACGAGAAACCCAGCATCGCAAGATGCTGGGTTTTGTCGTATCTGGAGCCCGCGTTTCGAAGCGGCCGGATCAGCCCAGTGCCATCGCGCCCATGCGTTCCACGCGCTGGTGCAGGAAGGCGAGTGCCAGCTTGGAATCGGGCTGCAGGCGTTGGCCGATGTAGAGCTCCTGGCGCCGTTCGCTGATCTGGGCGCGCAGACGGTTCGCCATCACGCCCAGCGGATCCAGGCCTTTCAACTCGGCGCGTTCGATGGCGATCCAGAGCTGGTGCATGGGGTGGGCTTGCAAGGCCAGCAAATGGGCCTGCACGACGCGCAATCGGCCCTGCACGGCCAACTCGCTGCGGCGCAACCATTCGAGCACGGCACTGCCATTGCTGCCGGTCACCTTGAGCGGGTCTTCGCCCGCCGCCAACAGCAGCGCTTCCAGCCTGGGGCGGTCGCCAGCGGCATAGGCCTCGTTGGCGGTCATCATCTGATCCTCGCGTAGGCGGCGCTCGCGCTCACCGCGCGCGAGGTCCGGATGCAAGCGCATTGCGGCGCGGCGGTAAAGCTGCTTGAGCGTGGGTGGCGCGACGTCGACGATGCCGCCCTGGGGTTCAACCGGCATCGGGGCCGCACTGGGCAGCACGCTCAGGCGGGGCAGATCGGTGGCTCGCGGCGGCAGCGGCGCCCGCGCATCGACGCCATGGCTGCGCAGCGCTTCGGAGAGGTAGGTCATGGCCAGATGCAGCTGCGATTCCAGCGCATCGAGTTCCATGTAGAGCGGCCCGAGCGTGGCCACGTAGCGATCGATGAAGGCCGTGAGCCGGCCGTGCAACTGGCCGAAGGCCTCTTCCTGGCTGACCACATAGCGCTGCAGGTCGGCCATTTGGGAGCGACGGCGCATCAACTCGTGTTGCGTGATCGCTGGTTTCATCATGGGGCTCGCGGAGTATGGGTGGCCGGAATCGGCGCTGCACTAGGATGGCCTATTGTTGCGCGCATTCTGGCCCCGTCAAAGTAAGAACAGCCCGCGATCGCGGGCTGTTTCGAGTCGGCTAGGGAAAGCCCTCAGGGCTGGGAGGCGGCGGATGCCGGTGCCGCCGCAGGCTCGCTGGCCGAGGCGGCCATCGGTATGGATCCCTCGCTGACCGGCGCCACCGCGGGCGCGACATGGGCCGCCGGTGTCTCCACGCTCGATGCGGCCATCGGCAGCAGCGGCACGATCAGCAGCGCCACGATGTTGATGATCTTGATCAGCGGGTTGACCGCCGGGCCGGCCGTGTCCTTGTAGGGATCGCCCACGGTGTCGCCGGTCACCGCGGCCTTGTGGGCCTCGGAGCCCTTGCCGCCGTGATGGCCGTCTTCGATGTACTTCTTGGCGTTGTCCCAGGCGCCACCGCCGGTGCACATCGAGATGGCCACGAACAGGCCGGTCACGATGGTGCCCATCAGCAGACCGCCCAGCGCGGCCGGGCCCAGGAGCAGGCCCACCAGCACCGGCACCACCACGGGCAGCAGCGAGGGCACGATCATTTCCTTGATCGCAGCGGTCGTCAGCATGTCCACGGCGCGGCCGTACTCGGGCTTGCCCGAGCCGTCCATGATGCCCTTGATCTCCTTGAACTGGCGGCGCACTTCCACCACCACGGCGCCGGCCGCACGGCCCACCGCCTCCATGGCCATCGCACCGAAGAGGTAGGGGATCAGGCCACCGATGAAGAGGCCCACGATCACCTTGGGATCGCTGAGGTCGAACTTCACGTCGATGCCGCGTGCCGACAGCGAGTGCGTGTAGTCGGCAAACAGCACCAGGGCCGCCAGGCCGGCCGAACCGATCGCATAGCCCTTGGTCACGGCCTTGGTGGTGTTGCCGACGGCGTCCAGCGGATCGGTGACGGCGCGCACACTCTCGGGCAGCTCCGACATCTCGGCAATACCACCGGCGTTGTCGGTGATGGGGCCGTAGGCGTCCAGCGCGACGACGATGCCGGCCATGCTCAGCATCGACGTGGCCGCCACCGCGATGGCGTAAAGCCCGCCCAGCGCATAGGACGCGATGATGGCGGCGCAGACGAACAGCACCGGCCAGGCGGTGGAGCGCATCGACACGCCCAGGCCGGCAATGATGTTGGTGCCGTGGCCGGTGGTCGATGCCTGCGCGATGTGCTGCACCGGCGAATACTGCGTGCCGGTGTAGAACTCGGTGATCCAGACCAGCACGGCGGTCAGCACCAGACCCACCGCGCATGCGCCGAACAGGCGCAGCTGCGTGCCAGCACCCAGCGCGTCATCGGGCACCACGGCCTTGGTGACGAAGTAGAAGGCGATCAGCGACAGCACGCCGGCCACCGTCAGCCCCTTGTAGAGGGCCGGCATCACGTTCTTCATGCCGGGGCTGGCCTTGACGAAGCTGCAGCCGATGATGGAGGCGATGATGGAAACGCCACCCAGCAGCAGCGGGTAGAGCACCGCGGCCATCGGTGCGCTGGTGACGACCAGGGCGCCCAGGGCCATGGTGGCGATCAGCGTCACCGCATAGGTCTCGAACAGGTCGGCCGCCATGCCGGCGCAGTCGCCGACGTTGTCGCCGACGTTGTCGGCGATCACGGCGGGGTTGCGCGGGTCATCCTCGGGGATGCCGGCCTCCACCTTGCCCACCAGGTCGGCGCCGACGTCAGCGCCCTTGGTGAAGATACCGCCGCCCAGACGCGCGAAGATCGAGATCAGCGAGGAGCCGAAGGCGAAGCCCAGCAGCGGCTTGAGCGTGGCGGAGTCCACCTTCTCGCCGCCGCTCAGGAACCAGAAGAACAGGCTCACGCCCAGCAGGCCCAGGCCCACCACCAGCATGCCGGTGATGGCGCCACCCTTGAAGGCGACGTTGAGGGCGGGGCCCATGCCTTGCGTGGCCGCCTGCGCGGTGCGCACATTGGCACGCACCGACACGTTCATGCCGATGAAACCGCAGGCGCCCGAGAGCAGGGCGCCGACCACGAAGCCGACGGCGGTGGTCTTGTCCAGGAACAGGGCAATCAGGATGGCAAGCACCACACCGACGATCGCAATCGTCTTGTACTGCCGGGCCAGATAGGCCGCAGCGCCCTGCTGGATCGCCGCGGCGATCTCCTGCATGCGGGCATTGCCGGCATCCTGACTGAGAATCCAGCTTCGTTGGATGAAGCCATACAGAACCGCGGCCAGGCCGCAGGCCAGCGCGAAATACAGCGCCAAACTCGTCGACATGTACATGTCTCCTCTGTTGTATCTGCCGTTGTTGAAGACGCCCCGTCTCTGAACGCCAGTCCTGCACGCTTCGTATCAACAGGGTCGCTGAGTTCATGCTAAGTGAGGGGCGTGACGCTTGGATTGCGCGTTTACCAGCGGATGCGGGTAAACGAGATTGAAGCGGGCTTGAGGCGGCGTCCAGGCTTCAGGCGTCAGGCCCCTATCAGCTGAGCCTCTAGAATGCGGGTTTCCCCCTGGCCGTAGAGAACACAATGAGCCTGCACAACGTGACCCCCGGCGCCAAGGCGCCCGAACAGTTCAACGTGATCATCGAAATCCCGATGAACGCCGACCCGATCAAGTACGAGGTCGACAAGGAGACCGGTGCCATGTTCGTGGATCGTTTCATGACGACCGCGATGCACTACCCCTGCAACTATGGCTACATCCCGCAGACCCTGTCGGATGACGGCGACCCGGTGGACGTGCTGGTGATCACCCCCTTCCCGCTGACCCCTGGCGTGGTGGTGACCTGCCGTGCCGTCGGCGTGCTGAAGATGGACGACGAGGCAGGCGGCGACGCCAAGCTGCTGGCCGTGCCGATCGACAAGATCCTGCCCATGTACACGCATTGGCAGAAGCCCGAGGACGTGAACAAGATGCGCCTCAACGCCATCCAGCATTTCTTCGAGCATTACAAGGACCTGGAACCCGGCAAGTGGGTCAAGGTGCAGGGCTGGGAAGGCCCGGAGGCCGCCAAGGCCGAGATCATGTCCGGCATCGCCGCCTACGCCAAGCAGCAGCAGAAGTAAGGTCAGCCCTGCTGCCGATGACAAGAGCGCCGCGAGGCGCTTTTGTCGTTTCTGGGGTCAGGTCATGCCTTCTTGAAGGGCTGGTGCTGTTCCAGTTCGTTCACGTAGTCGTGCATGGCCTCGCCCTCGCGCGCCAGGAATTCGGCCACCGCGTCGCGGAACTGCGGGTGCGCCAGGCGGTGGGCCGACTGCGTGCCCACCGGCATGAGCCCGCGCGCCATCTTGTGCTCGCCCTGGGCGCCGCCCTCGAAGCGCTGGTAACCCTGGGCCAGGCACCAGGCCAGGGGCTGGTAATAGCAGGCGTCGAAATGCAGGCAGGGGACGGCTTCCAGGGCACCCCAGTAGCGCCCATAGGCGGTGCGGCGCTCGGGATCCAGGGCGAGCAAGGAGGCGGCCAGGCGCTCGCCCTCGCGGTAGGCGATGAACATCAGCCAATGCTGCGCCATCTGCCGGCTCGCCTCGGCGAAGAAGCTGCGACTCAGATAGGGCGTGCTGCGATGTGCGCGGTAGGTGAGGGTGTAGCAGCGGTAGAAGAAGTCCCAGTCCTGCGCGCTGATCTGCGCGCCTTCGCGCACCTCGAAGCGCACCCCGGCCTCGCGCACGCGGCGCTGCTCCTGCTGGATCTTCTTGCGCTTGTCGCGTTGCAGGCTGGCCAGATAGTCCTTGAACTCGCGCGGCGTCTGCTGGGTGTTCTGCCAGTGGAACTGCACGTTGTGGCGCGGCAGCCAGCCCGCGCCCTGCAGGGCGGCCATGTCCGCGTCACTGCAGAACAGCACATGGGCAGAGGAGAGCTGCAACTGCGCTGCCAGCGCCTGCAGGCCGCGCACCAGGGCGTCGCGCGCGGCCGCGTCGCGCGCCAGCAGGCGCGCGCCCGGCACCGGCGTGAAGGGCACGGCCACCAGCAGCTTGGGGTAGTAGCTCAGGCCATGGCGCGCATAGGCGTCGGCCCAGGCCCAGTCAAACACGTATTCGCCGTAGGAGTGGCTCTTCAGATAGGCCGGGCAGGCGCCCACCAGTTCATCGCCATGCCAGAGGCTCAGGAACTGCGGCTGCCAACCGGTGGAGGCCACCGCCGAGCCGCTGGCATGCAGGGCCTGGAAATATTCCAGCCGCATGAAGGGCGTGGGCAGCTCCTGCGCGCGCAGCAAATCGTTCCAGGCTTGCAGGGGCAGATCATGGGGATCGGTAGCAACCCGAATGACATAATCGGCGACGCCTCGATTCATGCTTTTGCCCTGCGCTTGCCAGGGCTCGCCAGGACCCCGCGCCCATGTCTGTGAAAGTCGCGCTTGCGCAAATCAATGTCACCGTCGGCGATCTGGCCGGCAACGCCAGCAAGATCATCGAGTACGGCCGGCGTGCCCATGCGCAAGGTGCCCGATTGCTGCTCACGCCGGAGCTGAGTCTGTGTGGCTATCCGCCGGAGGATCTGTTGCTGCGGCCGGCCTTCATGGAGGCTTGCGCAGCCAGCCTGCGCCTGATTGCCGAAGAGCTTGCCGCGTGCGAAGGCTTGCATGTGGTGGTGGGGCATCCGCATCAAATGGACGATGGCGGGGATCTTAGGTCCAAGTCCCTGAGCGTGCCGCGCCGCTTCAATGCGGCCTCGGTGCTGGCAGGGGGACAGGTCTTGCGCACCTATTGCAAGCGCGAGCTGCCCAACTACCAGGTGTTTGACGAGCGCCGCTATTTCATCTCCGGCCGCGATGCGGGGCAGGGTGCGGTGGTGTTCGAGATCGATGGCCTGCGTTTCGGGCTGACGATTTGCGAAGACGCCTGGTTCGAGGAGCCCGCGCGTGCCGCCAGGGCCGCGGGCGCCCAGGTGCTGTGCGTCTTGAACGCCTCGCCCTTTCATCTGGGCAAGGTGGCCGAGCGCGAGGAGCGCATGGCCCAGCGCGCGCGCGATGTGGGGCTGCCGCTGCTCTACGCCCATCTGGTGGGCGGGCAGGACGAGGTGGTGTTCGACGGTGCTTCCTTCGCGCTCGATGCCCAGGGCCGGGTGGTGGCGCGTGCGCCGATGTTCGAGGAGGACCTGACGCTGATCGAACTGGGCGCCGATGCCTGCCCGCGGGGTCAGGTCATGCCCTTGCCGGAGCTGGAGGCGCAATGCTGGGCGGCGCTGGTCACCGGGGTGCGCGACTACATCGGCAAGAATGGCTTTCCGGGCGCCATCATCGGGCTGTCGGGCGGCATCGACTCGGCCCTGGTCTTGGCGGTGGCGGTGGATGCGCTGGGTGCGGATCGCGTGCGCACCGTGATGATGCCTTCGCCCTATACGGCTGACATCTCCTGGATCGACGCACGCGACATGGCCGAGCGCCTGGGCGTGCGCTACGACGAGAAGTCCATCACGCCCATGTTCGAGGCCTTCACGCAAAGCCTGGCGGGCGAATTCGCCGGCCTGCCGCTGGACGCCACTGAGGAGAACATCCAGGCGCGCGTGCGCGGCACGCTGCTGATGGCGCTGTCCAACAAGTTCGGCTCCATCGTGCTCACCACCGGCAACAAGAGCGAGATGGCGACCGGCTACTGCACGCTTTACGGCGACATGGCGGGCGGCTTCGCCGTCATCAAGGATGTGGCCAAGACCCTGGTGTTCCGCCTGGCGCGCTGGAAGAACGAACAGCCGACGCGGCGCGCCGATGGCACGCTGGGCCCGGTGATTCCGGAGCGCATCATCACCCGGCCGCCCTCGGCCGAGTTGCGCCCGGATCAGAAGGACCAGGACAGCCTGCCGCCTTACGAGGTGCTTGACGCGATCCTGGCGCGCTATATGGAAGAAGACCAGTCGATCGCCGAGATCGTCGCGGCGGGCTTCGCTGCGGCCGACGTGGAGCGCGTCACCCGCCTGATCAAGATCAACGAATACAAGCGGCGCCAGGCGCCCATCGGCATACGCATCACGCACCGCGCCTTCGGACGCGACTGGCGCTACCCGATTACCTCCAAGTTCCGTGCTTAAATTGCCCCAATCCTTTCAAATCGCTGGAGTCAGACCATGAAGCAGATCACCGCCATCATCAAGCCCTTCAAGCTGGACGAAGTCCGCGAGGCTCTGGCCGAGGTGGGTGCATCGGGTCTGACGGTGACCGAGGTGAAGGGCTTCGGCCGCCAGAAGGGCCATACCGAGCTCTACCGCGGTGCGGAGTACGTGGTGGACTTCCTGCCCAAGGTGAAGGTGGAAGTGGTGGTCAAGGACGATGACGTCGAGCGCTGCATCGACGCCATCCTGAAGGCGGCCAAGACCGGCAAGATCGGCGATGGCAAGATCTTCGTCACCCCCGTGGAGCAGGTGGTGCGCATCCGCACCGGCGAGACCGACGAGGCGGCGGTCTAAGGCCTCAGGTCAGCAGGCGCTGCCACAGGGCGGCGCCCCAGATGCCTGCGCAAAGCAGCAGCGCCAGGAACACCGCGGCGCTGGCGATGTCCTTGGCGCGCTTGGACAGTTCGTGCAACTCGAACGAGATGCGGTCGATCGCGGCCTCGATGCCGGAGTTCAGCAGCTCCACGATCAGCAGCAACAGCAGCGAGCCCAGCAGCAGCGCCACCTCGACCCAGTTGCGGCCCAGCCAGAAGGCCGCCGGCGTGGCCACTACCATCAACCAGACTTCCTGCCGAAACGCGCTTTCGCCCGTGTAGGCCGCGCGCAGGCCGGCCATCGAGTAGCCGGTGGCGCGCAGGATGCGATCCAGGCCGGTGCGGCCCTTGTGCGGATTGCTCATGCCTTCTTGGGGGGCAGTTGCGTGATGAGGCGGGTGCGGCTCAGCACATCGTGCAGGAACTGCCCTTGCGGATGCAGCTTGGCCAGCAGGGCATAGCCCAGCACGCCGGCCAGCAGGGTGCCGAAGATCGCCCCCAGGCCATGCAGGCCCATCGCGTAGACGCTCACCAGCGCCGGCATGAACCACAGCCAGCTCAGCAGATAGCGCAGCAGCGCGCGCGCCTGGGTGAGCGGGGCACCCTGTTGGTCCACCACGCGCAGATGCCAGGCCTTCATCGCCACGGTCTGACCGCCATGCGACCAGAACCAGATGAAGTAGATGCCCAGCACCACGAACAGGAAGGCCTGCAGGCCATGCTGGCCCTGCATGGCATGGCGCTGCTGGGTGAGGGCCGAGTACAGATAGCCGGCCACGAACACCACGCCGAACAGCAACACGCCCTCGTACATGAAGCAGGCCATGCGGCGCAGCAGGCCCGGCGCCTGCGGGCTATTCATCGCTTCGCTCATCGTCAGTTGGCGCGCGCCTTCGGCAGCAGGGTCTTGGGGTCGACCAGATCGGGGTCGGCCAGCACCTTGGGTTGGCCGGCGGTCTGGTGCGCGGGCAGCGTCTTGACCTGCGTGATCAGCACGGTGGTGGCGCCAGGTCGGGCCTGCAGGATGGACGGTGCCACGGCCGTGATCGGTGCCACGGACGGTGCCGGCACCAGATTGGATTTGGCAAGGCTCAGCGGCGCCGCGGCCTTGCCGCCTGGAGCCGTGCTCGCCGCGGGCAGGGTCTTCTGGCTGGCGCGGTCCGCCAGCGCCTGGCGACGCTCGGGGGGCAGGGCTTGGTAGGCCTCCCATTTGGCCTGCAGTTCATTGTTCTTGAGCTGCGGCGTGGACTGGAAGCCGACCCGGGCCTGCTGGCGCTCGATCGGGCTCAGCTTGGTCCACTCGATCATGCGCTCGCGGATGCGCGCCTGTTCGTCGGCCGGCAGCGTATGGAAGCGCGCCGCCACCTCCAGCCATTTGCCGCGGCGCGAGCTGTCGAGCTTGTCCCATTCCTGCTGCAGCGGGGCCAGGGCCGAGCGCTGGGCCGGGCTCAGGGCCTGCCAACTGCCGATGCCCAGCAGGCCCGCGGCAGTACCCGCCGGCAGCGGTTTGGCCACGGCGCTGGCGGCGGGGCTGGCCGGCACCGCACTGGCCGTGTCTGCGCTGGGCTCGGGCGCCTGCGCGCCGGCCGGCTGCACGGGCAGCCAGGCCGTCATCAGGCCGAGGGCGAGAGTGATGGAATGGGCGGCGAGCGAACTTGTTGGGAGTGGCCGGATCATGTTCTCAGTCGGTCACTCGGGCTGCTCGGTCGCAGGTTGCTGGTCTTCGTTCAGATACTCACGGAAGCCGGGGTCGCTGTAGGCGGCGGGCGGCAGCTGGGTCGACAGCAAGGCCGTGTCCACTTCCGCCGCGGCCAGGATCTGCTGGTACCACTGGCTGTGCTGGATCAGCAGCAGGCCCAGTACCAGCAAGAGCAGGGGGCCCAGCGATGCCAGCTTGAGCCAGCGTGAAGGCTTGCCGCCGGGGCCGCCTTGCAGGGCCAGGCTGTCGCCCTGGGGAACGGCTGCCGCTTGTTGCACCAGTTCGGGCTGCGCCAGGCGCGCCGCCTTGGCTTTCAACATGGCCTGCTCGCGCGCGAAGCGCAGGCGTTCACCGATATCGGCCGGGAGTTGCTCGCACTGGGCATTCAGGCCCGCGGCGACGCTCAGGCCAAAGCGTGCCATGCGCGCTTCCTGGTCCTGACTGATCTGCGAGTGCTGCTTGCTCATAATGTGATTCCCTTGGCTTTGAGTGACTTGGCCAATGAATGAACCGCTCGCGAGCAGTGTGTCTTAACACTTCCCTCGGAGCAACCCATCACGGCCGCGGTCTCGGCGACATCCAACTCTTCCCAGTAACGCAGCAGGAAGGCTTCCCGTTGACGCGCCGGCAACATAGATACTTCCTGATCGATGGCCTGCAGGATCTGGCCCTTGGAAACCTCGTCGGCCGCGCTCAGCGCGCCCATCGCGCCGTCCTGCGATTCGAGGGTTTCCAGCAGGTCGAAATCGCCGTCGGGGTCTGATGACTCGAAGTCCGACATGTTGTGCATGACGGCGTTTCTGACCTTCTGGCGCCGGAACCAGTCCATCGTCGCGTTCGACAGGATGCGCGGGAACACCAGCGGCAACTCGGCCGCCGGGCGGTCGAAGTACTTCTCGGCCAGGCGGATCATGGCGTCCTGCACGATGTCCAGCGCGGCATCGTCGTCACGGACCAAGTAGGCCGTTCGTTTGAAGGCCCGGCGTTCGGCGCTGCGCAGAAAGTCGTTGAGTTCTTTATCGGAAGCCAATGTGGAAAGGGCAAGCCCTGAGCTGGCAAAACGACGCGAATTATTGCATTGCGAGAGCGGACCCTAGGGAAATCATTGGTGACCGCGGGTTTGCGTGCATAATGCTGCTTCGCACAAAGAGTTCTTAGTCTCAAGCTGGCTGCCCAACCGGGGCGCCTCGTTTTTGACCGCACAGGCTCCGAATCCACCTCACGAGGGTGCGAGAAGGGGCACCGATGGTTTTTCGTTAGAGAAATTCACAGAGGTTCTATATGGACATGTCTGCCGCGGACGCCAAGCGTGCTGCGACCCCCGATGGTCGTGCACAACCGCACAATACCCCCCCCTCGTCGGAGCCGAACGGCTCTGAAATCCTTGTTCGCAGCCTGCAGGCCGAAGGTGTCAAGTACCTTTGGGGCTACCCGGGCGGCTCGGTGCTGTACATCTACGACGCACTGTACAAACAAGACCATATCCAGCATGTGCTGGTGCGCCATGAACAGGCCGCCGTGCACGCCGCTGACGGCTATGCCCGCGCCACTGGCGAAGTGGGTGTTGCCCTCGTGACCTCAGGTCCGGGTGTGACCAATGCCGTGACCGGCATTGCCACCGCCTACATGGACTCGATCCCGATGGTGATCATCACCGGCCAGGTGCCCACGCCGGCGATCGGCCTGGATGCCTTCCAGGAATGCGACACCGTCGGCATCACCCGCCCCATCGTCAAGCACAACTTCCTGGTGAAGGATGTGCGCGATCTGGCGATGACGATGAAGAAGGCCTTCCATATTGCCCGCACCGGTCGCCCCGGCCCGGTGGTGGTGGACATCCCCAAGGACGTCTCGCTGAGCAAGGCACACTTCAGCTACCCCACCCATGTGGAGATGCGCTCCTACAACCCGGTGCGCAAGGGCCATAGCGGCCAGATCCGCAAGGCGGTGCAGCTGCTGCTGCAGGCCAAGCGCCCCTATATCTACACCGGTGGCGGTGTGATCCTGGGCGAGGCCTCGAAGGAGCTGCGCGAGCTGGTGGACCTGCTGGGTTATCCGGTCACCAATACCTTGATGGGCCTGGGCGCCTTCCCGTCCAGCGACCCGCGCTTCCTCGGCATGCTGGGCATGCACGGCACCTACGAGGCCAATATGACCATGCAGCATTGCGATGTGCTGCTGGCCGTGGGCGCGCGCTTCGATGACCGCGTGATCGGCAATCCCAAGCATTTCGCCCAGGTGGAGCGCAAGATCATCCATGTGGACATCGACCCCTCGTCGATTTCCAAGCGGGTGCGCGTGGACATCCCCATCGTCGGCGACGTCAAGGATGTGCTGCAGGAGTTGATCCACCAGATCCGCGAGGCCCAGGCCAAGCCCGATGCGGCCGCCATCAACGCCTGGTGGAGCCAGGTGAACGAATGGCGCCGCCGCGACTGCCTGGCCTACAAGAAGGACAGCGGCGTCATCAAGCCGCAGGCCGTGGTGGAAACGCTGTGGAATCTGACCCGCGACCGCGACACCTACATCACCTCCGATGTGGGCCAGCACCAGATGTGGGCCGCGCAGTTCTACCGCTTCGATGAGCCGCGCCGCTGGATCAATTCCGGCGGCCTGGGCACCATGGGCGTGGGCCTGCCCTATGCCATGGGCATCAAGCTGGCCAAGCCCGAGTCGGATGTGTTCTGCATCACCGGCGAAGGCTCGATCCAGATGTGCATCCAGGAACTGTCGACCTGCCAGCAGTACAAGACGCCTGTGAAGATCGTCTCGCTGAACAACCGCTACCTGGGCATGGTGCGGCAGTGGCAGGAGCTGGACTACGGCAAGCGCTACTCGCACAGCTATATGGATGCGCTGCCCGACTTCGTCAAGCTGGCCGAGGCCTATGGCCACGTCGGTCTGCTGGTCGAGCGCCCCGAGGACGTGGAGCCCGCCCTGCGCGAGGCGATCCGGCTGAAGGACCGCACCGTGTTCCTGGACGTGCGCACCGACCCGACCGAAAACGTCTGGCCCATGGTGCAAGCCGGCAAGGGCATCTCGGAAATGCTGCTGGGGTCCGAGGACCTCTGAGGTGCGGAAGGCGATGTGCAGGCTTGTTGTTACCGCAGCAAGCTCAGCGCGTCGCCGGATGCACGGCAGAGCGGCCCCAAGCGTTCCCTTCCACTGACATCGAACAGCGTGGCCAAGGGCCGGCGGTTACCGCCGACGGTCTGAAGAGCGCGCAGGACGAGGACTCATGAAACACATCATTGCACTGCTCATCGAGAACGAGCCGGGCGCGCTGTCGCGCGTCGTCGCCTTGTTCTCCGCCCGCGGCTACAACATCGAAAGCCTGACGGTGGCGCCGACGGAAGACGCGTCGCTGTCGCGCATGACCATCGTCACCACCGGCTCCGACGAGGTGATCGAGCAGATCACCAAGCACCTGAATCGCCTCATCGAGGTGGTCAAGGTGGTCGACCTGACCGAGGGCAATTACACCGAACGCGAGCTCATGCTCATCAAGGTGCGCGCCGTCGGCAAGGAGCGCGAGGAAATGAAGCGCACCGCCGACATCTTCCGCGGCCGCATCATCGACGTGACCGAGAAGACCTACACGATCGAGTTGACCGGCGACAGCTCCAAGCTGGACGCTTTCATCGATTCCATCGACCGCACCGCGATTCTTGAGACCGTGCGCACCGGTGCCAGCGGCATCGGCCGCGGCGAACGCATCCTGCGCGTCTGAACGCCTTTCCTACCCAACACCCCTGAACCGTTTTTTCCTGGAGACCGACATGAACGTTTACTACGACAAGGACGCTGACCTGAGCCTCATCAAGGGCAAGAACGTCACCATCATCGGCTATGGCTCACAAGGCCATGCCCATGCACAAAACCTGAATGACAGCGGCGTCAAGGTGACCGTCGGTCTGCGTCGTGGTGGTGCATCCTGGGCCAAGGCGGAGAACGCCGGCCTGAAGGTGGCCGAGATTGCCGACGCCGTGAAGGCGGCCGACGTGGTGATGATTCTGCTGCCGGACGAGCAGATCGCCGAGGTCTACAAGCGCGAGGTCGAGCCCAATATCAAGCAGGGCGCCTCGCTGGCCTTCGCTCATGGCTTCAACGTGCACTACGGCCAGGTCACGCCGCGCGCCGACCTGGACGTCTGGATGGTTGCCCCCAAGGCCCCCGGCCACACCGTGCGCGGCACCTACACCCAGGGTGGCGGTGTGCCGCACCTGATCGCCGTCTACGCCGACAAGACCGGCAAGGCGCGCGATCTGGCGCTGTCCTACGCCTCGGCCAATGGCGGCGGCAAGGCCGGCATCATCGAGACCAATTTCCGCGAAGAGACCGAGACCGACCTGTTCGGCGAGCAGGCCGTGCTGTGCGGTGGCGCCGTGGAACTGATCAAGGCGGGCTTCGAGACCCTCACCGAGGCCGGCTATGCGCCCGAGATGGCCTACTTCGAGTGCCTGCACGAGCTCAAGCTCATCGTGGACCTGATCTACGAGGGCGGCATCGCCAACATGAACTACTCGATCTCGAACAACGCCGAGTATGGCGAGTACGTGACCGGCCCGCGCGTGGTGACCGAAGCCACCAAGAACGCGATGCGCCAATGCCTGAAGGACATCCAGACCGGTGAATACGCGAAGAGCTTCATCCTGGAGAACAAGGCCGGCGCGCCGACCCTGCTGAGCCGTCGCCGCCTGACCGCCGAGCACCCGATCGAGCAAGTGGGCGAGAAGCTGCGCGCCATGATGCCCTGGATCAAGAAGAATCGCCTGGTCGATCAATCCAAGAACTGAGTCTCGCTCATGCCCTGAAGCCGCGCAGCCTTGAGGCCGCGCGGCTTTTTTGCTTGGCCCGCTGTTGTATCCTCCCGCCCCATGACCGAAGCCAAGAAAACCGAGCACTTGCTGGACGATGAGGACAGCGAAGTGTTGGAACCCGTGCGGCCGCGCCGCAAGGGCATCTACATCCTGCCCAATCTGTTCACGCTGGCGGCGCTATTCGGTGGCTTCTATGCCATCGTGATGGCGATGAACGGGCGCTTCGAGCAATCGGTCTACGGCATCTTCTGCGCCATGGTGCTGGACAGCCTGGACGGGCGCGTGGCGCGCATGACCAACACGCAAAGCACCTTCGGCGAGCAGATGGACAGCCTCTCCGACATGGTGTCCTTCGGTGCCGCGCCGGCGCTGATCATGTATGAATGGGCCCTGAAGGGCCTGGGCAAATGGGGCTGGTTCGCGGCCTTTGTCTACTGCGCCGCCGCGGCGCTGCGCCTGGCGCGCTTCAATACCAATCTGGCGGTGGTCGACAAGCGCTTTTTCCAGGGCGTGCCCAGTCCGGCTGCCGCTGCGCTCGTGATGGGGCTGATCTGGGTGCTGGATGATGCCGGCTACAAGGGCGTGAGCCAGGATCCGCAGCTCAGCTGGCTGGCCTTCGGCTTCATGCTGTATGCCGGACTCACCATGGTCACCAACGCGCCCTTCTACAGCTTCAAGGACGTGAGCTTCAAGCGCTCGGTGCCCTTCATCACCATCGTGGCGATCGCCCTGCTGATTGCGGTGATCAACATCCACCCGCCCATCGTGCTGTTCAGCCTGTTCTGCTTCTATGGCCTGTCGGGCTATGTGGTGTACGGCTACAAGCGTATGAAGGGCAAGCCCGTGAGCGTGATCGCCACCTCGACCGATGAGCCCGATGAAAAGGGACTTCACCATTGACGTAGGCTGGCCGGGAAAATCCGGCCTGGCCATGCTACATTCGAACGCATGAAGACCGTTGCCGTCACCGCCGCTTTGCTACTAGCCATCGGGCCCTTGGGCTTGAGGCCGGTGCGCGCCTGACACCAGCCGTCTCTTCTCCCCAAGAGCCCGCCGAGCATCTGCTTCGCGGGCTTTTTGTTTTTTCGCCTGCTACTTCATCACCAACCTGCCTGACACGGAGAATTCTCATGGCTGACAAGCTGATCATCTTCGACACCACCTTGCGTGACGGCGAGCAATCGCCCGGCGCTTCGATGACGAAGGACGAAAAGCTGCGCATCGCGCGCCAGCTGGAGCGCATGCGCGTCGATGTGATCGAGGCCGGCTTTGCCGCCTCCAGCAATGGCGATTTCGAGGCCGTCAGGGCGATTGCCGATGCGGTGCGCGAGAGCACCATCTGCTCGCTGGCGCGCGCCAACGATCGCGACATCGCGCGTGCGGCCGAGGCGCTCAAGGGCGCGGCACGCTCGCGCATCCACACCTTCATCGCCACCAGCGAGCTCCACATGGAGAAGAAGCTGCGCATGACGCGCGAGCAGGTGCTGGAACAGGCCACGCTGGCGGTGCGCTTTGCCCGCAACCTGACCGACGACATCGAGTTCTCGCCCGAGGACGGCTATCGCTCCGACATGGACTTCCTGGCCCGCGTGGTCGAGGCGGTCATCAAGGAGGGTGCGCGCACCATCAACATCCCCGATACCGTGGGTTATGCCATTCCCGAGCTCTACGGCAATTTCATCAAGACCTTGCGCGAGAAGGTACCGAACTCCGATCAGGCGGTCTGGTCGGTGCATTGCCACAACGACCTTGGCATGGCGGTCGCCAACTCGCTGGCGGGCGTGAAGATCGGTGGCGCGCGGCAGATCGAATGCACCATCAACGGGCTGGGTGAGCGCGCCGGCAACTGTTCGCTGGAAGAGGTGGTGATGGCGCTGAAGACGCGGCGCGACTACTTCGGCCTGGACCTGGGCATCGACCCCTCGCAGATCGTGCCGGCCTCGCGCCTGGTGTCACAAACCACCGGCTTCGTGGTGCAGCCCAACAAGGCCGTGGTGGGAGCGAATGCCTTTGCACATGCCTCGGGCATCCACCAGGACGGCGTGCTGAAGGCACGCGACACCTACGAGATCATGCGCGCCGAGGACGTGGGCTGGAGTGCCAACAAGATCGTGCTGGGCAAGCTCAGCGGCCGCAACGCCTTCAAACAGCGCCTGCAGGAGCTGGGCGTGGCGCTGGAGTCCGAGGCCGAGGTGAATGCCGCCTTCGTGCGCTTCAAGGACCTGGCCGACCGCAAGAACGAGATCTTCGACGAGGACATCATCGCCCTGGTGATGGACGAGTCGGTGACCCAGGACCACGAGCATTTCCGCCTGGTTTCGCTGGCCCAGCATTCGGAAACCGGTGAGCGTCCGCATGCGCGGGTGGTGTTTGCCGCCGGCGACCAGGAGTTCAGCGCCGAGAGCGATGGCAACGGCCCGGTCGATGCCAGCCTACGTGCAATCGAGAGCAAAGTGCAAAGTGGTGCCGAAATGATCCTGTATTCGGTGAACGCAATCACCAGCGGTAGTACAGAATCACAGGGCGAGGTCACCGTGCGTCTGCAGCACGCGGGGCGCGTGGTCAACGGCGTGGGGGCCGACCCGGATATCGTGGTGGCCTCGGCCAAGGCATATTTGAGCGCGCTGAACAAGCTGCAGAGCAAGGTGGAGCGGGTGGCTGCGCAGGGTTAAGGTCAGGGTCAAAAGCGATGCTTTACTTAAGCATCGCGCTTTAAGTTTTTGATCTTGCCTGGCTTTTTTCTATCGCCTAAACTGCGGTCGACCTTGTTGGGGATGCGATTGAAGACTTTAGCTACTCTGTTGTCCGGCTTTGCTTTGAGCGGTCTCCTGCTGGGCGCGGGCGCCTTGGCGCCCGTGCAGTCGGCCGAGGCGGCCGCGCAGCAGCCCAGCAGCAAGAAGAGCGTGCGCAAGGCCAAGCCCGCACCGCGCTCGCCGCGCAAGGCTGCGCTGGTGGAAGCGGCCGCCAAGCCCACCTTTGGCCAGCTCTACGGCCTGCATGCCGTGGATGACCCGCTGGACCTGAAGTCGAGCGTCGCCCTGGTGCTGGATCAGGACACCAACGAGGTCCTGTTCTCGAAGAATTCCCAGGCGGTGCTGCCGATTGCTTCGATCACCAAGCTGATGACGGCCTTGGTGGTGGTGGAGGCGGGCTTGTCGCTGGATGAGCAGCTGACCATCAGTGATGAGGACAAGGATACCGAGAAGGGCACGGGCTCGCGCCTGGCCATCGGTACTACCCTGAGCCGTGGCGAGTTGCTGCACCTGGCGCTGATGGCGTCGGAGAACCGTGCCGCCAGCGCCCTGGGGCGCAACTACCCGGGCGGGCCGACTGCCTTTGTGGCGGCCATGAACCAGAAGGCCCAGAGCCTGGGCATGACGGACACGCATTACGTCGAGCCGACGGGCCTGTCGAGCCGCAACCAGTCGAGCGCCAAGGATCTGGCCGCGCTGGTCAAGGTGGCGCATGAGTTCCCGCTGCTGCGCGAATTCTCCACCTCCAAGGACCATCAGGTGATGGTGGGCAAGCGCCAGATGGCCTTCCACAGCACCAACGGCCTGGTGCGCAGCTCCAGCTGGGACATCGGCCTGCAGAAGACCGGTTTCATCAACGAGGCCGGCCGTTGTCTGGTGATGCAGGCCAAGCTGGCGGGCCGCAAGCTGATCATGGTGTTCCTGGATTCGACCGGCAAGTACTCGCGGATCGGCGATGCCGAGCGGGTACGCAAATGGCTGAGCACCCAGCCCAGCACGGTGGCCGACAGCGGCGTCGGTGGTTGATTCAGCCGCCGCGGTAGCCCAGGGCTGCCGAGATCTGCGCCGCGGTTTCCTTGACGCGCGCCAGCCAGGCCTCTTCGAGCCGGTCCGCCGGCGCCGAGATCGACAGGCCGGCGATGAGCTTGCCCTGGTCGTCGTAGATGGCGGCGGCCATGCAGCGCACCCCCAGCTCCAGCTCCTCGTCGTCGCGTGCCACGCCGCGCTGGCGCACCAGCGCCATTTCGCGTTCCAGGGCCTGGATGTCGGTGATGCTGTTGCGGGTGTGGCCGGCCAGCCCGGTGCGGGTGGCGTAGGCACGCACCCGCTGCGGATCATCGCTGGCTAGGAAGAGCTTGCCGACCGAGGTCAGGTGCAAGGGCGCGCGGCCGCCCACGGCGCGCACCACCTGCATGCCCGAGCGTTCGGAGTAGGTGCGCTCGATATAGACGATCTCATCGCCCTGGCGGACCGACAGGTTGACGGGCTGGTGGGTCAGCTTGTGCAGCTCGCGCATCGGGCCGATGGCGGCATCGCGCACATCCAGGCGTGCCTTCACCAGATTGCCCAGTTCGAGCAGGCGCATGCCCAGTCGATAGCTGCCGGCCTCGGGCCGGTCGACGAAGCGGCCAATCGCCAGATCGTTCAGTATGCGGTGGGCGGTGGAGGGATGCAGTCCGGTGGTTTCGCTGATCTGCTTGAGCGAGACCGGATCCTGCTGGCTGGCCAGGACATCCAGCAGTGCAAACGTTCGTTCCAGGACTTGAATCGCGGGTGTCTGAGCCTCTTTTTGCTTCATGGCTTCATTGTGCGGGAATTGCCCCGTTTTTACATCGCGAAATTAGCGGCTGGCGCTGCGTGGCAACGCTTGACGCGCTGCGGCCATGCCCGCGCGCACCGCGCCCTCCAGGGTGGCGGGGTAGGGGCCGTCGACATAGTCGCCCGCCGCATAGAGGCCGGGCGCAATCGCGCTGCCGGGGCGCGCCAGGCCGGGGCTGCAGGCAAAGGTGGCGCGTTTCTCGGCCAAGACGCGCAGCAGGCGCGGCGTGCTGGCCCAGCGGAGTTGACGTTGCGCCTGTTGAAGGCACGCGGCCGCGCAGGCATCCAGGCCGCGTGCGGTCCATGCCGCCGCGCCGCTGACGACCAGACTGAACTGCCCGCTGCGCCGCGGGTCCAGTTGGCCCAGGTCGAACGCGAACTGCGCCGGGTCGGCCGGGCCCTCGCGCAGCGCCAGCATGGGCGAGGGCAGGGCCGAGCCCGGGCTTTCCAGGTAAACGGTGACGATGGGCTCAAAGCGCAGTGCCCGGGCGAGCCCGCTCCAGCCTGGGGCCAGGTCTTGCGTCAGGCGTGCCGCCTCCACGCTGCTGCAGGCCAGCACCACGGCGTCGAAGCGCTCGCCATCGACCAGCCAAGCGCCCGCATCACTGGCGTGCAGGGCCTCGACGCGCTGCGACATGCGCAGCCGTGCGCCATGGCCGCTCAGCCAGGCCGCGGCCGGGTGTGCCAACAGATCGCTCAGGCCCAGGCGCGGCAGCAGCAGATCGGCTGAGCCGGGGCCGCTGAACAAGGCGTCGCGCAGCACACGCAGGAACACGCGCGCGCTGGCGCGCTCCGCCGGCGTATTCAATGCCGCCACGCACAGCGGCCAGACCAGATCCGCGCGGACTTCGTCGGCCAGGCCCATGCAGAGTTCGGCCACGCTGAGCGCCTCCGGGCACTCGAAGCGCCGCAGCGCCCAGGCCGTGCAATGCCTCAGCAGCGAGAGCCGCGCCCGCCACGGCCAGCCTGCATGGCGCAGCACCGCGAGGGCGAAGCTCGGCACCGGATGGCCGGCGCGCAGCTGCAGCCCGGCCTGCTCGGGGTAGCGCAGTTGCAGCGGCAGGCGCAGCAGCGCCATGGCGGGGTCCACGCCCAGGGTCCGCAGCAGGGACAGGCTGGCGCTGTAGGCGCCGATCAGGATGTGCTGGCCGTTGTCGAGCGCGTGCGCGCCGGCGCTGACCGTGCGTGCACGCCCCCCCGGCGCGCTGGCCATCTCGAACAGCGTGACTTCGGCGCCGGCCTGGCAGGCCTCGACGGCCGCCGCCAGACCGGCCCAGCCTCCGCCTATCACCGCCAGGCGCGTGCGGTCGGCCATCAACGACCGCGCCAGTTGGTGCGCATCGCGATCCAGAGCTTGCGCAACGGCGTCAGCGAGATGCGCTGGTGCAGCACCTGGAAGCGCTCGGCCTCGATTTCACGCAGCAGGGCGCGGTAGATATTGGCCATCATGATGCCGGGCTTCTGGGCCTGGCGGTCGGCCTCGGGCAGCAGCGCGAAGGCCTCGTCATATAGGCGATGTGCGCGTTCGGCCTGGAAGGCCATCAGGCGGCTGAAGCGCTCGCTATAGCCCCAGGGCGCCTGCCTCAGCAGGATCTCGTGCGCCTTGACGTCGAACTGCTGCAGCTCCGAGATTGGCAGGTAGATGCGGCCACGGCGCGCGTCGTCGCCGACGTCGCGGATGATGTTGGTGAGCTGCATGGCCAGGCCCAGCTTGTGGGCGTAGGCCACCGTCTGCGGCTCGCTGCGGCCAAAGATGGCCGAGGCGACTTCGCCCACCACGCCGGCCACCAGATGGCAGTAGCGCTGCAGGCCCGGATAGTCGAGAAAGCGGCTCTGGTCCAGATCCATCTGGCAACCCTCGATGACCGCCATCAAATGTTCCAGCCGGATGTCGTAGACAGAGCAATGCGGCATGAGCGCGCGCATCACCGGATGCTGAGGCTGCCCCGCAAAGGCGGCCATCGCCTCCTTGCGCCACCAGGCCAGCTTGGTGGCGGCCACGCCGGCGTCCTGCGTCTCGTCCACCACATCGTCGATCTCGCGGCAGAACGCGTAGAAGGCCGTGATGGCGGCGCGGCGCGGCGCGGGCAGGAACAGAAAGGCGTAGTAGAAGCTGGAGCCGCTGCTGGCGGCCTTTTCCTGCACGTACTGCTCGGGGCTCACGCGGCCTCCGCGTGTTGCGCTTGGCGCGCCAGGCGCGCGGGCGTCATGCGCAGGGCGTGCCACAGCATCGGGGCCAGGTCTTGCGCGCCCAGATGGGGGCGCGCGCTGAGGGTTGCAAATTCCATGGCGCGGATTCTCTCAAGAATGCGCAGTCCGCCTTGCACCACCAGCCTGAGCTCCCAGCCGGCCCGCCCGGGCAGCTGGTGCACCAGCGGCGCCCCCTCGCGCATCAGGCCTTCGGCCCAGGCGCTGAGTTCACGCAACAGCGCGCGGGCGGCCGGGTCGTCCTGGCAGGCCAGCAGGTCGTCGGCCGTCAAGCCGTGGCGCTGCAGATCCGGGCTCGGCGCGTAGCAGCGCCCGACCGGGCCGTCGCGGCTCATGTCCTGCCAGAAGTTGATCAGCTGCAGGCTGGTGCAGATGGCGTCCGAGCGCCGCAGCGCGGCGGCATCGTCGATGCCGTAGAGATGCAGCAGCAGGCGCCCGACCGGGTTGGCGGAGCGGCGGCAGTAGTCCAGCAGCTCGGCGCGGTCGGCGTAGCGTGTTTTCACCAGGTCCTGCTCAAACGCGTCCAGCAAATCGTCAAGCAGGCGCAAGGGCAGTCGATATGCATGAAAGACCGTGCCCAGGGGTTCGAACACCTGCGCTCGCCAGCGCGTCGAGGGCGCGATGCCGGCCGCGACGGCATGGAGATCGCTGCGGTACGCCCGCAGCGCCTCTTGGCGCTGCTCGGTCGTCGCCTCGCCTTCGTCGGCCAGATCGTCGGCGGTGCGGGCGAAATGGTAGATCGCTGTCACGGCCGGCCGCAGCGCTGGCGGGCACAGCCAGGAGGCGACCGGGAAGTTTTCGTAGTGTTCTATGCTCACGGGCCAGATTGTGTGTGTTTTGCGAATGCTTTGTTGTCGAGCGGCGGCCGAATTCGCGACCTTGCGGGTTTGACAGCCCGAGGGCGTCTGCATACATTACTGACCGGTTAGTCAGTTACTTCGGGGCATGCTTTGTCGCCCGGGCGCAAGACCCTGCGCCGGCGCGAGCGGCCCCTTTGCCGAGGTGGTTCATGCCCCAAGTCTTCTCGCGTCTGTCCTTGTCGGTGCTTGGCGCCTTGTTGGTGGTCGGCTGCAGCAAGCCTGCGCAAGCACCGGAGCCGGAGCGCGCCGTCCGCACCCTGGTGCTGGCCAGTGACTCGGCGGGTGGTACGCGCGAATACGCGGCCGAGATCCGTGCGCGCACCGAGTCGCGACTGTCTTTTCGCGTTGGCGGCAAGCTCTTGCAGCGGCGTGTGAATCTGGGCGACGTGGTCAAGCCCGGCCAAGTGCTGGCGCAGTTGGATGCGCAGGATCTGGTGCTGGCCCAGGAGGCTGCCAAGGCGGCGGTGCTGGCCGCGCGGGTGAACCGCGATCAGCTGGGCGCCGACTATCGACGTTTCATCGAGCTGAAGGACCAGGGCTTCATTAGCGCGGCCGAACTGGAGCGCCGCGACAGCGCCTTCAAGGCCGCGCAAGCGCAATTGGAGCAGGCGCGCGCGCAAGCCGGCGTGCAAACCAATCAGGCGGCCTACGCCATGCTGGTGGCCGACACCGCCGGCGTGATCACCGGCGTGGACGCCGAGCCAGGCATGGTGGTGGGGCCGGGCACGCCCATTGTGCGCATTGCCCATGACGGCCCGCGCGACGTGGTGTTTTCGGTGCCAGAGGATCAGGTGAGCCTGCTGCGCGCCGCCACGGCGGTGCCGGGCGCTTTCAAGGTGCGCCTCTGGGGCGAGGGCCAGCAGCCCAGGGATATCAGCCTGCGCGAGTTGGCGGCCGCGGCCGATCCCGTCACGCGCACCTTCCAGGCCAAGGCGGATGTGGGCAAGCTGGACGTCAAGCTGGGGCAGACGGCGACGGTGCTGCTGCAGAGTGCTGTGCGCTCACAGGTGCTCAAGCTGCCTTTGAGTGCGGTGCTGGAGCAGCAGGGGCATGCCACCGTGTGGCTGCTGGACGCAGCCAGCATGACGGTGAAATCGCGGCAGGTGCAGGTGGCCGGCGCGGATGGCAACGAGGTCGTGGTTGCCGACGGGCTCAAGCCCGGTGACGAGGTGGTGATTGCCGGCGTGCATGTGCTGACGGCCGGACAAAAGGTGCGCCGCTATCAAGCGCCTGCTGAGGCATCGCCGGCGGCCGCTCGCGCGGCCTCGCGTTGAGCCGCTTGAGGGCAGCATGATGAGCAAATCCAGCCGTAGCCCGGCCGCCTCGCGTTTCAATCTGTCCCGTTGGGCGCTGGAGCACCCAGCGTTGACGCGCTACCTGATGGTGGTGCTGATGGCGATGGGCTTCGCCGCCTATTTCCAGCTGGGGCAGGATGAAGATCCTCCGTTCACCTTCCGGTTGATGGTGGTGCAGGCTTTTTGGCCCGGTAGCACCGCCCTGCAGATGGCAGAGCAGGTCACCGACAAGATCGAGAAGACGCTGCAGGAGGTGCCGCACGCCGACAAGATCCGCAGCTATACCAAGCCCGGCGAGTCGATGACGCTGTTTCAGGTCAAGGACAGCACGCCGCCGCAAGAGGTGAGCAACCTCTGGTACTCGGTGCGCAAAAAGATTAACGACGCTCGCGGCAGCTTGCCCCAGGGCGTGTATGGCCCGTATTTCAACGATGAGTTTGGTGACGTTTACGGCTCTATCTTTGCGCTGTCGGCGGACGGTTTCAGTTATGAGGAGCTGCGACAGCAGGCTGAACGGGTGCGTTCTGACCTTCTCAAGGTCACCGATGTGGCCAAGGTCGAACTGTTCGGCGTGCAGGCAGAGAAGCTCTTCGTCGAGGTTTCGCAAAAACGCCTGGCTGAATTGGGCGTCGATTTCAACCAGGTCATTGCCCAGCTGAGCGCGCAGAACGCGGTGGAAGGGGCGGGCGTGCTGGATGCGGGCAGCACCAATCTGCAAATCCGTGTGCAGGGACAGCTGACCTCGGTGCAGGCCTTGCGCGACATGCCCTTGCGCGCCATCAACCCCCTCACGGGCGTGGCCAGTAGCCTTAGGTTGGGTGACATCGCCGACATCAAGCGCGCGTATGTGGACCCGCCCGGTGTCACCGTGCGGCACCAGGGGCGCCAGGTCATTGCCATGGGTGTATCGATGGCCAAGGGCGGCGACATCATCGTGCTGGGCAAGGCGCTGAAGGCTGTGACCGACCGCACCCGGCGAGCCCTGCCGGCGGGCATGGACCTGAGTCAGATCCAGGATCAGCCGCAGGCGGTGACGCGTTCCGTGGGCGAGTTTGTGCAAGTGCTCATTGAGGCCGTCGTGATCGTGCTGGGCGTGAGTTTCATCAGCCTGGGCCTGCACATGCGCCCGATGCGCATCGACATCTGGCCGGGGCTGGTGGTGGCGATCACGATCCCCTTGGTGCTGGCCATTACCTTCGTGACCATGTTCTATTGGGGCGTGGGGCTGCACAAGATCTCGCTGGGCTCGCTCATCATTGCGCTTGGACTCCTGGTGGATGACGCCATCATTGCCGTGGAAATGATGGTGCGCAAGCTTGAAGAAGGCTACGACAAGATGCATGCCGCGACCTTCGCCTACGAGGTGACGGCCATGCCCATGCTGACGGGCACGCTGATCACGGCCGTGGGCTTTCTTCCGATTGGCCTGGCGCGCTCCTCCACCGGCGAATACACGTTTGCCATTTTCGCGGTGACGGCGGCGTCGCTGTTGATTTCTTGGGTGGTCTCGGTCTACTTCGTGCCTTATCTGGGGGCCTTGCTATTGCGCACGCGGGCGTCTTCCAGTGGCGAAGAGCATGAGCTGTTCAATACACCGTTCTACAACCGTTTTCGGGCTGCAGTGCACTGGTGCGTGCAGCACCGCTGGAAGACGATCGCAATGACGGTTTTGCTGTTTGCCCTGGGTCTGGTGGGCATGGGGCGCGTGCAGCAGCAGTTCTTCCCTGACTCAAGCCGGCCGGAGATCCTGGTGGATTTGTGGCTGCCGGAAGGGGCGACGATTCAACAGACCGAGGCCGTGGCCAAGCGTTTTGAGTCTCGCATGCTGAAAGAGTCCAACGTGGACAGCGTGACCATGTGGGTCGGCAGCGGTGTGCCACGCTTTTATCTGCCTATGGATGCGATCTTCCCGCAATCCAATGTCAGCCAAGCCATCGTACTGCCGAAGAGTTTGGCGGAGCGCGAGACCTTGCGGAAGCGCCTGCCCGAGTTGATGGCGAAGGAGTTTCCGGAGGTGCGCACGCGGATAAAGCTGCTGCCGAATGGCCCGCCTGTGGCTTATCCCGTGCAGTTCCGCATCGTTGGCGAAGACGTGAAAGAGTTGCGCCGCTGGGGTGATCAGGCCAAGGAGATCATGCGCGCCAACCCGAATATGCGTGGCGTGAACGACAACTGGAACGAATCGATCAAGGCGCTCAAGCTTGACATCGATCAGGACAAGGCGCGCGCGCTGGGGGTGACCAGTCAGAGCATTGCTCAGGCTTCTCGGGTGATGTTGTCGGGCACAACCATTGGGCAATACCGAGAAGCGGATCGCCTCATCGACATCGTGGTGCGCCAACCGGCTGAGGAGCGCAACGCCATCACCGATTTAGGAAGCGCCTATGTGCCCACCGCCAGCGGCCGCGCCGTACCGCTGACACAGATCGCCAAGGTGCGCTTTGAGTGGGAGCCCGGCGTGCTGTGGCGCGAAGGGCGTAGTTTTGCTGTGACGGTGCAGGGCGACGTGGCCGAGGGCTTGCAAGGTGCCACGGTGACGGCGCAAGTCTGGCCGGCACTGAAGGAGCTGCAGGCCAAGATGCCGCCCGGCTATCGCATCGAAGTGGCCGGCGCGGTCGAGGAGAGCAGCAAGGGCCAGGGCTCCATCGCTGCCGGCGTACCGATGATGCTGTTCATCACCTTCACCCTGCTGATGCTGCAGCTGCAGAGTTTCTCGCGCGCCATGCTGGTGTTCCTGACCGGACCCCTGGGCATTGCCGGCGTGGCCGGCGCGCTGTTGCTGCTGAACCGGCCCTTCGGCTTCGTCGCCCTGCTGGGCGTGATCGCCTTGATGGGCATGATCATGCGCAACTCGGTGATCCTGATCGACCAGATCGAGCAGGACCGCGAGCGTGGCGTGCCGGCCTGGTCAGCGATCGTCGAGTCGGCGGTGCGGCGCTTCCGTCCCATTGTGCTGACGGCGGCTGCCGCCGTGCTGGCGATGGTGCCGCTGTCGCGCAGCGTGTTCTGGGGGCCGATGGCCGTGGCCATCATGGGTGGCCTGATCGTGGCCACGGCGCTCACTCTGCTGGCGCTGCCGGCCATGTACGCGGCCTGGTTCCGGGTGCAGCGCCCGGCCGCCGCCTCGCGATTCATGCCCTCCAAGCTGGAGTCCTGAGCGCCGGCTGCGTCCGCGCCGGCGCGCTCCAAAACCCTTGGGTGGATGGCGCGCCGGTTTTTGCCTAATCTACCGGCTACAATCTCCGGTTTGCCGCATCGCCACAGGGCTGCCGCGATCAGAAAGATCGAGGCAACTCTGAATCCACTCGCGCGGGTGGCGAAATTGGTAGACGCACCAGGTTTAGGTCCTGACGCCTTCACGGGCGTGCCGGTTCGAGTCCGGCCCCGCGCACCAGGTCAATTTTCAGAGTCACATTCAGAGTCACATATGGCTGTCACCGTCGAAACCCTCGAAAAGCTCGAACGCCGCATCACGCTCACGCTGGCGGCCGCTGACATCAACAGCGAAGTCGAATCCCGTCTCAAGAAGCTGGCCCGTACCGTCAAGGCCGACGGCTTCCGCCCCGGCAAGGTGCCGATGAGCGTCGTGGCCCAGCGCTACGGCTACTCGGTCCAGTACGAAGTCATGAACGACAAGCTCGGTCAGGCCTTCTCGCAAGCCGCCAACGAAGCCCAGCTGCGTGTTGCTGGCGCTCCCAGCATCGCCCAGAAGGACGAAGCACCCGAAGGCACGATGGCCTTCGACGCCACCTTCGAGATCTACCCGGAAGTCAAGTTGGGTGATCTGTCGGCCGCCGAGGTCGAGCGCGTCACCAGCGAGGTGACCGAAGAGGCGATCGACAAGACCGTCGAGATCCTGCGCAAGCAGCGTCGCACGTTTGCTCAACGCGCCGCCGCTGACGTGGCCGCCGAAGGCGATCGCGTGACCATCGACTTCGAAGGCAAGATCGACGGCGAGACCTTCGCCGGCGGCAAGGCCGAAGGCTTCCAGTTCCTGATCGGCGAAGGCCAGATGCTCGAGGCCTTCGAGAAGGCCGTGCGCGGCATGAAGGCTGGCGAGTCCAAGACCTTCCCGCTCGCCTTCCCCGAGGACTATCACGGCAAGGATGTGGCCGGCAAGGAAGCCGACTTCCTGGTCACGGTCAAGAAGATCGAAGCCCAGCACCTGCCCGAAGTGAACGAGGCTTTTGCCAAGTCCCTGGGCATCAAGGAAGCCACGGTGGAAGCGCTGCGCGCCGACATCAAGAAGAACCTTGAGCGCGAAGTGAAGTTCCGCGTGCTGGCTCGCAACAAGGGCGCCGTGATGGACGCCGTGGTGGCGGTGGCCGAGCTGGACGTGCCCAAGGCACTGATCGCCAGCGAGACCGAGCGCCTGGTTGCCGGTGCCCGCGAAGACCTGAAGAAGCGTGGCGTGAAGGATGCCGAGAAGGCACCGATCCCCGCCGAAATCTTCCAACCCCAAGCCGAGCGCCGCGTGCGCCTGGGCCTGGTGGTGGCCGAGCTGGTGCGCGCCAACAATCTGCAAGCCAAGCCCGAGCAGCTGCAGGCACACATCGAAGAGCTGTCGCAAAGCTACGAGAAGCCCGCCGAAGTGGTGCGCTGGTATCTGAGCGATCGTCAGCGTCTGGCTGAGGTGGAAGCGGTTGTGATCGAAAACAACGTCACCGACTTCGTGCTGGCGAATGCCAAGGTCACCGACAAGGCTTTGCCCTTCGACGAGCTGATGGCCACGGCCGGCTGAGCTGGCTGAGCCAGGCTCTTCAGAGCAAGGCGTCGTGCCGCAAGGCCGACGCCTTTTTCATTCCCGCAGCGAGGTCGTGCCGAGGGCGACATAATCGGCCCACCTCAACGCTACACGCATGTTTCAAGGATTCTTCATGAGCGCGCTGGAAACGAGCAATCTGGGCATGGTGCCCATCGTCATCGAACAATCGGGCCGTGGTGAGCGTGCCTACGACATCTACAGCCGCCTGCTGCGCGAGCGCATCGTCTTCCTGGTCGGGCCGGTGAATGACGCGGTGGCCAACCTGGTGGTGGCGCAGCTGCTGTTCCTGGAGAGCGAGAACCCCGACAAGGAGATCTTCCTCTACATCAACTCGCCCGGCGGCAGCGTCTCGGCGGGCATGTCGATCTTCGACACCATGCAGTTCATCAAGCCCCCGGTGTCGACCCTGTGCATGGGCATGGCCGCCAGCATGGGCGCCTTCCTGCTGGCTGCGGGTGCCAAGGGCAAGCGCTTCGCGCTGCCCAACTCCAAGATCATGATCCACCAGCCGCTGGGCGGCGCCCAGGGGCAGGCCACGGACATCGAGATCCATGCGCGTGAGATCCTCAAGACCCGCGAGCAATTGAATCGCATCCTGGCCGAGCGCACCGGTCAGAGCCTGGAAAAGATCCAGCTCGACACCGAGCGCGACTATTTCATGTCAGCGGCCGAGGCCGCGACCTATGGCCTGATCGATCAAGTGATCGAAAAACGCGCCTGAGCGCAGCCGCCGGGGCAACTGGCGCAAGAACGGGGCCCTTATTGACAAAAGGGCCCCGGCCGCATTTGAACTATCATCAGTTCAGGCAGTGACGCCTGAATGAAACCCAAGCAGATCCATGGCCGAGAAAAAAGGCAATTCCAGCGAGAAAGTTCTGTACTGCTCCTTCTGCGGCAAGAGCCAGCATGAGGTGAAGAAGCTGATCGCTGGCCCGTCGGTGTTCATTTGCGACGAGTGCATCGAGCTCTGCAATGACATCATCCGCGACGAAGTCCCGGCCGACTCCGCGCAAACCCGCGCCAGCAAGTCCGACCTGCCCGTACCCAGCGAGATCAAGGCCAGCCTGGATCAGTATGTGATCGGCCAGGATGTGGCCAAGCGCACGCTGTCGGTGGCGGTCTACAACCACTACAAGCGCCTGCGCCATATGGGCGGCAACAAGGACTCGGTCGAGCTGTCCAAGAGCAATATCCTCTTGATCGGCCCCACCGGTTCCGGCAAGACCTTGCTGGCCCAGACGCTGGCACGTCTCTTGAACGTGCCGTTCGTGATCGCCGATGCCACCACGCTGACCGAAGCCGGCTATGTGGGCGAGGACGTCGAGAACATCATCCAGAAGCTGCTGCAGAACTGCAATTACGACGTAGAGCGAGCCCAGCGCGGCATCGTCTATATCGACGAGATCGACAAGATCTCGCGCAAGGCCGACAACCCCTCCATCACCCGTGACGTCTCGGGTGAGGGCGTGCAGCAGGCCTTGCTGAAACTGGTGGAAGGCACGATGGCCTCGGTGCCGCCGCAGGGCGGGCGCAAGCATCCGAACCAGGACTTCCTGCAGATCGACACCACCAACATCCTCTTCATCTGCGGCGGTGCCTTTGACGGCCTGGAGAAGGTCATCCAGAACCGTTCGGAGAAGTCCGGCATCGGCTTTGGTGCCACCGTCAAGACCAAGAGCGAGCGCCGCGTCTCTGAGGTGTTCCGCGAGGTGGAGCCCGAGGATCTGATCAAGTTCGGCCTGATCCCCGAGTTGGTGGGCCGCCTGCCGGTGGTCGCCACCCTGGGCGAGCTGAGCGAGGATGCCCTGGTGCAGATCCTCACCGAGCCCAAGAACGCGTTGATCAAGCAGTACCAGCAACTGTTTGCGATGGATGGCGTCGAACTCGAGATCCGTCCATCGGCGCTGATGGCCATTGCCCGCAAGGCGCTGGCCCGCAAGACCGGTGCGCGCGGCCTGCGCTCCATCATGGAGCATTCGCTCATCGACACCATGTTCGAATTGCCCGCCCTCGATGGCGTGGCCAAGGTTGTGCTCGACGAGCACAACATCGAAGAAGACGCGAAGCCGCTGCTCGTTTACCGCGAGCAGGCCAAGGCCAGCGCCTGACCGGGTATTCGTGCGATCCAGCAGCGCACGCGCATCTTGTAATAGCCCCCTCAGGCCCTAGATGGGTCTGAGAAAGAGAGGTTTCTATGTCCGGTCATCCCATCCTGCCTGCAGAACCGATCACCTTGCCGCTGCTGCCGCTGCGCGATGTGGTGGTGTTCCCGCACATGGTGATTCCCCTGTTCGTCGGCCGCCCCAAGTCCATCAAGGCCTTGGAAGCGGCCATGGAAGCCGGCCGCCAGATCATGCTGGTGGCGCAGAAGGCTGCCGGCAAGGACGAGCCCAAGTCGGACGATATGTTCGAGGTGGGCTGTGTCTCCAGCATCCTGCAAATGCTCAAGCTGCCCGATGGCACCGTGAAGGTGCTGGTCGAGGGCCTGCAGCGCGCCACCACGCAAAGCATCACCGAAACGGAAGAGCATTTCGTCGCCGAGGTGCTGCCCATCCCGCCCGAGGCCGACACCAAGCCCGAGGTGGAGGCGCTGCGTCGTGCGGTGACCCAGCAGTTTGACCAATACGTCAAGCTGAACAAGAAGATCCCGCCCGAGATCCTCACCTCCATCGGTGGCATCGACGATGCCGGCCGCCTGGCCGACACCATTGCCGCGCATCTGCCGCTCAAGCTCGACGCCAAGCAGTCGGTGCTGGACCTGTCGGACGTGGCCAAGCGCCTGGAGAAGCTGCTCGACCTGCTTGAGCACGAGGTCGACATCCTGCAGGTGGAAAAGCGCATCCGTGGCCGCGTCAAGCGCCAAATGGAGAAGAGCCAGCGCGAGTACTACCTGAACGAGCAGGTCAAGGCGATCCAGAAGGAACTGGGCGATGGCGAAGACGGCGCCGATATGGAGGAGCTGGACAAGAAGATCCAGGCTGCTCGCATGCCCAAGGAAGCGCGCAAGAAGGCCGATGCCGAGCTGAAGAAGCTCAAGCTGATGTCGCCGATGTCGGCCGAAGCCACGGTGGTGCGTAACTACATCGAGACCCTGGTCAACCTGCCCTGGAGCAAGAAGACCAAGATCAAGCACGACCTGGCGAATGCCGAGAACGTGCTGAACGAAGACCATTACGGGTTGGAGAAGGTCAAGGACCGCATCCTCGAGTACTTGGCGGTGCAGCAGCGCGTCGACAAGGTCAAGGCGCCCATCCTCTGCCTGGTGGGCCCCCCGGGCGTGGGCAAGACCTCGCTCGGCCAGTCGGTGGCACGTGCAACCGGCCGCAAGTTCGTGCGCATGGCCCTGGGTGGCGTGCGCGACGAGGCCGAGATCCGTGGCCACCGTCGCACCTATATCGGCTCGATGCCGGGCAAGGTGCTGCAGAGCCTGTCCAAGGTCGGCACGCGCAACCCGCTCTTCCTGCTGGACGAGATCGACAAGCTGGGCATGGATTTCCGCGGCGATCCCTCCTCGGCCCTGCTGGAGGTGCTGGATCCCGAACAGAACCACACCTTTGGCGACCATTACGTCGAGGTCGACTTCGATCTCTCGGACGTGATGTTCGTGGCCACCTCGAACTCGATGAACATCCCGCCGGCCCTGCTGGACCGGATGGAAGTGATTCGCCTCTCTGGCTACACCGAGGACGAGAAGGTCAACATCGCCCAGCGCTATCTGCTGCCCAAGCAGCGTGGCAACAACGGCGTGAAGGACGAAGAGATGGAGGTCGCCGAATCGGCGATCCGCGGCATCATTCGCTACTACACCCGTGAGGCTGGCGTGCGCTCGCTGGAACGCGAGATCTCCAAGATCTGCCGCAAGGTGGTGAAGGGTCTGGCGCTTAAGACTTACGAGGGCAAGGTGCTCGTCAACGAGGACAACCTGAACGACTTCCTGGGTGTGCGCAAGTACGATTTTGGCCGCGCCGAGAAGAAGAACCAGGTGGGTCAGGTCGTCGGCTTGGCTTGGACCGAGGTGGGCGGTGATCTGCTGACCATCGAAGCCACCGCCATGCCTGGCAAGGGCAACATCATCCGCACTGGTTCGCTGGGCGACGTGATGAAGGAGTCGGTCGAGGCCGCACGCACGGTGGTGCGCTCACGTGCCCGCCGCCTGGGCATCAAGGACGAGGCCTTCGAGAAGCGCGACGTGCACATCCACGTGCCCGACGGTGCCACGCCCAAGGATGGCCCGAGCGCGGGTATCGCCATGACCACCGCCTTTGTCTCTGCGCTGACCGGCATCCCCGTGCGGGCCGACGTGGCGATGACGGGCGAGATCACCCTGCGTGGCGAGGTCACGGCCATCGGCGGCTTGAAGGAGAAGCTGTTGGCGGCGCACCGCGGCGGCATCAAGACGGTGATGATTCCCGAGGAAAACGTCAAGGATCTCCAAGACATTCCCGAGAACGTCAAGAACCAGCTCGAGATCGTGCCGGTGAAGTGGATCGACCGTGTGCTGGAAGTGGCGCTGGAGGCCGCCCCTCAGCCTCTGCCGGACGAGGAAGTGACCGCGGTCGCTCCTGAGAAAGCGGCGGCGGAGGCTGCGAAGCCCGAGCCGGCGACGGCGGCCGTTGCGGGTGGAGATGCACTCAAGCATTGAAAATTCGCGAGGCCCCTTGCGCGACACAAAAAATCCGGTATAGAATGTGAGCTTCAGCGCAAACAGCGCAGCGTAGATGGCGAAAGCCAAAGCCCTGTGAGTCGTGTGTTGAAGTCCATGCGGGAGTAGCTCAGTTGGTAGAGCGCAACCTTGCCAAGGTTGAGGTCGAGAGTTCGAGACTCTTCTCCCGCTCCAGGATTTCGAAGGGAAGCCCCGGCTTCCCTTTTTCGTCAAAGTCTCGCAAGAGGCGATGGCGATGGATTGCTGAGGCGCGGTAGCAAAGCGGTTATGCCCCGGATTGCAAATCCGGTTAGTCCGGTTCGACTCCGGACCGCGCCTCCAGGAATGACACTGCGGGAGTAGCTCAGTTGGTAGAGCGCAACCTTGCCAAGGTTGAGGTCGAGAGTTCGAGACTCTTCTCCCGCTCCAGTTCATTCGATCCGAAAATGGCCGAGCCGTGCAAACGGAGTGGCGATATGCGGGAGTAGCTCAGTTGGTAGAGCGCAACCTTGCCAAGGTTGAGGTCGAGAGTTCGAGACTCTTCTCCCGCTCCAAATTCGAAAGGGAAGCCAAGCGGCTTCCCTTTTTCGTTTCAGCTGCGTAGGCCGCCGTCATAATCCGGCGCAATGCAGGCCCGCCCGGGTGGTGAAACTGGTAGACGCAGCGGACTTAAAATCCGCCGCCTCGTGAGGGGCGTACGGGTTCGATTCCCGTCCTGGGCACCATGCTTGGCTCAGATGCTCGCGCGTTGCGCCGGGAAGTCTCCACCGAGGGCCAGACGCCCGAGGCGCTGCAAGGGCGCGAGCTCGCCGGTGGTGCTGAGCGCGATGTCAGGTTCGGCGCTGCCGCTGGGCAGGCCGGCGCCGTCCCACAGACGCTTGACCTGCTTGGCCACGGCCACTTCGATGTTCAGCAGTCTGACCTGCGGCCCCAGCGCGGCCTGGATCGCGGGCTGCACAAAGGGATAGTGCGTGCAGCCCAGCAAGACCGTGTCCACCCGGGCCTCGCGCAGCGGTGCGCAATAGCGTTCGATCAGGGCGAGCAGTTCTGGGCGCTCCAGTTGTCCCGTCTCGATCTGGTCGACAAGCCCGGGGCAGGGCTGGCTGAACACCAGCACCTCGCCGGCATGGCTCTGCAGCAAGGCCTGGTAGCGGCCGCTGGCCAGGGTTGCGACCGTGGCCAGCACGCCCACCCGGCCGTTGGTCGTGGCCGCAACGGCGGGTTTGATGCCGGGCTCGATAGCGACGATGGGCATCTGCGGCCAGCGCGCGCGCAGGGCCTCCACGGCGTGTACGGTGGCGGTGTTGCACGCCACCACCAGCATCTGCGCGCCCAGGCTCAGCAAGTGCCCGGCTACTGCCAAGCTGCGGTCGATGATGTAGTCGGCGCCGCGCCCGCCATAGGGTGCGTAGCCCGAGTCGGCCACATAGCGCAGCGCCACACCCGGCAGGGCGGCATGCACGGCCTTCAGCACGGTGAGGCCACCGAGGCCCGAATCAAAGACGCCGATGAAGGGCGTGTTGGTTTTGCTCATCAGGGGGCGCAGTCTAAAACGAAGCCACGCAAGGGCTGAACTCGTCTCTAAAATAGCACGATCGTTCGTTTTATTTGCGGCTCAGACATCTGGATGACTCGGGCGGACGCTCAGACCCCCGTAGAATCCTGATTAACGTTAACGTCAATTCGCCTTGGAGTGCTGAGATGAAGGTATTGGTTCCCGTCAAACGAGTCGTCGACTACAACGTCAAGGTGCGCGTCAAGAGCGACGGCACCGGCGTGGATATCGCCAACGTCAAGATGTCCATGAACCCCTTTGACGAAATCGCCGTCGAAGAGGCCGTGCGCCTGAAGGAAAAGGGCGTGGTCACCGAGGTGATCGCCGTCTCCTGCGGTGTCACCCAATGCCAGGAAACCCTGCGCACCGCGATGGCCATCGGCGCCGATCGCGCCATCCTGGTCGAGACCGATGCCGAGCTGCAGCCCCTGGCCGTGGCCAAGATTCTCAAGGCCCTGGTCGACAAGGAGCAGCCTCAGCTGGTGATCCTGGGCAAGCAGGCCATCGATGACGATTGCAACCAGACCGGCCAGATGCTGGCCGCGCTGACCGGCATGCCCCAGGGCACCTTCGCCTCCAAGGTGGAAGTGGCCGACGGCAAGGTGGCCGTGACCCGCGAGGTGGACGGCGGCCTGGAAACGGTGAGCCTGACGCTGCCGGCCGTGGTGACCAGCGACCTGCGCCTGAACGAGCCGCGTTATGTCACGCTGCCCAACATCATGAAGGCCAAGAAGAAGCAGCTCGACGTGGTCAAGCCCGCCGATCTGGGTGTGGACGTGGCGCCGCGCATCAAGACCCTCAAGGTCGAAGAGCCGCCCAAGCGCAGCGCCGGCATCAAGGTGCCTGACGTGGCGACCCTGGTGAACAAGTTGAAGAATGAAGCGAAGGTGATCTGAGATGACTGCTCTGGTAATTGCTGAACACGACAACGCCCACATCAAGGGCGCCACGCTCAACACCGTGACCGCCGCGCTGGCCACGGGCGCCGAGGTGCATGTGCTGGTGGCCGGCCACAACGCCGGTGCCGCTGCTGCCGCTGCCGCGCAGATCGCCGGCGTCGCCAAGGTGCTGCACGCCGACGCTGCGCATCTGGCCGATGGCCTGGCCGAGAACCTGGCCGCGCAAGTGCTGGCCGTGGCTGCCGGCCACAGCCACATCCTGTTCCCCGCCACCGCCTCGGGCAAGAACGTGGCGCCGCGCGTCGCTGCCTTGCTGGACGTGGCGCAACTCAGCGACGTGACCAAGGTCATCAGCGCCGACACCTTCGAGCGCCCGATCTACGCCGGCAACGCCATCGCCACCGTGCAATCCGCTGACGCCACCAAGGTGCTGACGGTGCGCACCACCGGCTTTGACGCCGCCGCCGCCAGCGGTGGCAGCGCCGCCGTCGAAACGGTTGCCGCCGCCGCCGACAGCGGCAAGAGCTCGTTCGTCGGCCGCGAGGTCACCAAGAGCGATCGCCCCGAGCTGACCGCCGCCAAGATCATCGTCTCCGGCGGCCGTGCCCTGGGCTCCAGCGACAAGTTCAATGAGGTGCTGACCCCCTTGGCCGACAAGCTGGGTGCCGCCCTGGGCGCCTCGCGCGCCGCGGTGGATGCCGGCTATGCGCCCAACGACTGGCAAGTCGGCCAGACCGGCAAGATCGTCGCGCCCCAGCTCTACATCGCCTGCGGCATCAGCGGCGCGATCCAGCATCTGGCCGGCATGAAGGACTCCAAGGTGATCGTCGCGATCAACAAGGATGCCGAGGCACCGATCTTCTCGGTGGCCGACTACGGGCTCGAGGCCGACCTGTTCACGGCCGTGCCCGAACTCGTCGCCGCGCTCTGATTCCCGCCTATTGATCAGCCTGCAGGGCGCCCGACTTCACGGTCGCGGCGCCCTTCGTTTCTCTGGAGACAAGACAATGACTTACCGCGCCCCCGTCAAGGACATGCTCTTCAACATGAAGGAGCTGGCCGGCCTGGAGTCCCTCACCGCCATTCCCCAGTTCGCCGATTACGGTATCGATACCGCCCAGGCGGTGCTGGAAGAATGCGCCAAACTTAACGAGGACGTGATCGCCCCGCTGAACTTCGAAGGCGACAAGAACCCCAGCTACTGGAAGGACGGCCAGGTGTTCACCACGCCCGGCTTCAAGCAAGCCTTCAAGCAGTTCGCCGAGGGCGGCTGGCAGGGCCTGCAGCACCCGCCGGAGTTCGGCGGCCAGGGCCTGCCCAAGACGATTGGCGCGGCCTGCGGCGAAATGATCAACAGCGCGAACATGAGCTTTGCACTCTGCCCGCTGCTGACCGATGGCGCCATCGAGGCCTTGCTGACGGCAGGCAGCGACGAACAGCGCGCCACCTACATCCCCAAGCTGATCGATGGCAGCTGGACCGGCACCATGAATCTGACCGAGCCGCAGGCGGGGTCAGATCTTGCGCTGGTGCGCACGCGCGCCGAGCCGCAGCCCGATGGCAGCTACAAGATCTTCGGCACCAAGATCTTCATCACCTATGGCGAGCACGATATGTCCGAGAACATCGTGCATCTGGTGCTGGCCCGCGTGCAGGGCGCGCCCGAGGGTGTGAAGGGCATCAGCCTCTTCATCGTGCCCAAGTTCATGGTGAACGCCGACGGCTCGCTGGGCGCGCGCAATGACGCGCACTGCGTCTCCATCGAGCACAAGATGGGCATCAAGGCCAGCCCCACCGCGGTGCTGCAGTTTGGCGACCATGGCGGCGCCATCGGCTATCTGGTGGGCCAGGAGAACCGCGGCCTCGAGTACATGTTCATCATGATGAACGCGGCCCGCTTCGGCGTCGGCGTGCAGGGCATCGCGGTGGCCGAGCGGGCCTACCAGAAGGCGGTGAGCTATGCGCGCGACCGCGTGCAGTCGCGTCCGGTGGACGGTTCGGTGGCCGGCAGTGCCGCCATCATCCACCACCCCGACGTGCGCCGCATGCTGATGACGATGCGCTCGCTCACCGAGGGCTGCCGTGCGATGAGCCTGGTGGCCGCGGCCGCCTACGATGCCGCGCACCACCATCCGGACGCCGAGACGCGCAAGCAGAACCAGGCCTTCTACGAGTTCATGGTGCCGCTGGTGAAGGGCTACAGCACCGAGATGAGCCTGGAGGTCACGGACCTGGGCGTGCAGGTGCATGGCGGCATGGGTTTCATCGAGGAGACCGGCGCGGCCCAGTACTACCGCGACGCCAAGATCCTCACCATCTACGAGGGCACCACCGCCATCCAGGCGAACGACCTGGTGGGTCGCAAGACCCTGCGCGATGGCGGGCAGATGGTCAAGGCGGTGGCCGCGCAACTCGCCGCCACCGAGGCCGAACTGGCCACGCGCTCGAGCGCCGCGGCCGCGGCGATGCGCAAGCGCCTGGCGCAGGGCCGCGAGGCGCTGGTGGCCTCGGCCGAATTCATCGCCGGCCAGGGCAAGGCCAGCATGAATGCGGCCTTCGCCGGCTCGGTGCCCTATCTGATGCTGGCGGGCAATGTGGTGGCCGGCTGGCAGCTGGCGCGTGCGCTCATGGTGGCCGAAGACAAGCTCGCCGCCGGCGAGGACAGCGCCTTCATGACGGCCAAGATCGCCACCGCGCGCTTCTACGCCGAGCACATCCTCACGCGTGCCGGCGGCCTGCGCGATGCCATCGTGGAGGGCGCCGACAGCGTCACCGCGCTGGCGCTGGACTCGTTCTGAGCGGAGGCGTCAAGACATGAGCGTGTTGCCTCCCGTGCTGCAAAACCTGCCCCTGCCCATCATCGGTTCGCCGCTCTTCATCATCAGCAATCCCAAGTTGGTGATCGCGCAGTGCAAGGCCGGTGTGGTGGGGTCGATGCCCGCCCTGAACGCGCGCCCGGCCGAAGTGTTGGACGAGTGGCTCAATGAGATCACCACCGAGCTGGCGGCCTACAACAAGGCCAATCCCGACAAGCCGGCCGCGCCCTTTGCGATCAACCAGATCGTGCACAAGAGCAATGACCGGCTGGAGCACGACATGGCGCTGTGCGCCAAGTACAAGGTGCCCATCATCATCACCTCGCTGGGCGCGCGCGAGGACGTCAATGCCGCCGTGCATGCCTGGGGTGGCGTGGTGCTGCACGACATCATCAACAACAAGTTCGCCAAGAAGGCGATCGAGAAGGGCGCCGATGGCCTGATCGCGGTGGCGGCCGGTGCCGGCGGCCATGCGGGGGTGAAGAGCCCCTTCGCCTTGATCCAGGAAATCCGTGCCTGGTTCGACGGCCCGGTGGCGCTCTCGGGCTCCATCGCGAGTGGCGATGCGGTGCTGGCTGCCCAGGCCATGGGCGCCGACTTCGCCTACATCGGCTCGGCCTTCATCGCCACCGAGGAGGCGCGTGCGGCCGAGGCCTACAAGCAGATGATCGTGCAGAGCAGCAGCGACGACATCGTCTACAGCAATCTCTTCACTGGCGTGCACGGCAACTATCTGCGCGGCTCCATCGTCAACGCCGGCATGGACCCGGATGCCTTGCCGGAGTCGGACCCCAGCAAGATGAACTTCGGCGGCGATGCCAAGAAAGCCTGGAAGGACATCTGGGGTTGCGGCCAGGGCATTGGCGCGATCAACGAGGTGGTGCCGGCGCGCGTGCTGGTGGAGCGCCTGGGCAGGGAGTACCAGGCGGCCCGCCAGCGCCTGGCTATTTGATATTGGTGAAGCGAGCCTCTGGCCGGTCGTCCGACCGGTGCAGGGTCTCGACGTTTGCCTTCATCGCCCAGGGGCGCATCTGGTGGTGCAGGGGGATGAAGAAATGCTCGTCGCGCACGCGCAGCAAGGCCTCGCGGATCATGGCGTTGCGCTTGGGCACGTCGGTCTCGGTCTTCATCGCGTCGATCAGCTGGTCCAGCTTGGCGTCGCTGAGCTTGGCGAAGTTGAAGTTGCCGTCGGCGCCCGTGGTCTTGGTGTGCGCGATGGCCTGCAGCGTGAACTGCGCGTCATAGGTCGCCACGCCCCAGCCCAGCATGTAGAGCGGCGCCTCGAAGCGCTGGAACGTCAGGCTGTGCTGGGCCATCGGGGCCGCCAGCAGATTCGCCTTCACGCCCACGCGCGCCCACATCGCCGCCACCGCCTGGCAGATCTCCTCATCGTTGACGTAGCGGTTGTTGGGGCAGTTCAGTTGCAGCTCCATGCCTGAGCCATAGCCGGCCTCGGCCAGCAGCTTCTTGGCGCGCTCGACATCGTGCTTGAGCGGCACGTCGATATCCGGCGTGTTGCCGTTCACGCCCGGCGCCACCATGATGCCGGCCGGAATCGACAGCCCGCGCATGGTGGCGCGCTTGATCGCCTCGCGGTCCACCGCCAGGCTCAGCGCCTCGCGCACGCGCTTGTCCTTGAAGGGGTTCTTGCCCTTGATGTTCGAGCCCTTGAGTTCATCGCTGCCCTGGTCCATGGCCAGAAAGATGGTGCGCACCTCGGGGCCCTCGACGACCTTGAGCTTGGGGTCGGCCTTGAGCCGCGCCACGTCCTGCGTCGGCAGGTCGGTGAGCAGGTCCACGTCCCCCGACAGCAGGGCGGCCACGCGGGTGGGGTCGGACTTGATGGGCAGGTAGCTCAGCTCGGTGACGTTGCTGGCGCGCTTGGCATCCCACCAGTCGGGGTTGGCCAGCATGCTGATCTTCTGATCCGGCTGCCAGGCCGTGATCTTGTAAGGCCCCGTGCCCATCACATTGCGCGAGGCGTAGTTGTCTTCCTTGGCCTTGTAGTCCTGCACATTGGTGGACTTGTTCTTCTCGGCCCAGGCCTTGCTCATGATGCGGAAGTCGACGATGTTGCGCAGCAGGATGGGGTTGGGGCCTTCGAGCATCAGATCCACGGTGTAGTCGTCGACCTTCTTGATCTCCTTGATGCCGGCCACGTAGATCTGCATGGTGCCCTGGGGCTGGCGGATGCGGCCGAAGGTGAACACCACGTCATCGGCCGTGAACGGCGTGCCGTCGTGGAACTTGACGCCGCGGCGCAGCTCGAAGCGCACCTGGGTGGGCGAGATGTAGCTCCACTTGGTGGCCAGTGCCGGTTCCACCTCATGGTTGGCGTTGTAGCGCGTCAGACCCTCGTAGGCATGCATCAGCACGGCCAGGGTGGTGGCATGGTTCTGCGAATGCGGGTCCAGCGTGAGGATGTCGTTCTGCGCGGCCCAGCGCAGGCTGGCGGCGGGGCCGAGCGTGGCCCAGCTCAGGGCCAGGGACAGGGCCGCGAGTCTGAGGGGCTTGCTAATCATGTGGGTTGCTCCGGGGTGGCGGTGCGACCCATGCTAGCGGCGGGCCGCTGGCCGCCTACCTATGGCTTGCCCGGGTGCTCGGGCCCCGCGGGCTCGATCTCGGCGTCGCAGCCGATGCCGGCGGCGATCATGCGGCGGCACCAGGCGCGCAGGCCGCGCTCGAGCAGGCGGCGCGGGCGCCCGCTCGGAAACCGGGCCAGGCCCAGCTGCGCGAGCGGGGCCTCCAGCATGCCGCAGCGGTATTGCTTGAGCGCAGCGGACCATTGCAGCGCCTTGCAGGCCCCGTGGCGGCGCCGGCTCACCAGCACGCCCACGGGGCAGGGCTCGGCCAGGCAGCAGATGCCGCAGCCGTTGCAGGGTTCACCCAGCGCCGGCTTGGGCGGCGCGGCGGCTTCGATGTGGATGATGCGATGCTGCACGTCGCTCAAGGTAGCCTGGGGTCAGGTCTTGACACCCAACTCGCGCAGCCGCTCCTCCAGATAGCTATGCGCGGTGTAGCGCTCCGACAGCACCACGTCGTTGCGCGGGTGCAGGAACAGCGGCAGCGAGACACGGCTCTTGGTGGCGCCTTCGCCCGTGGGGTTGACCACGCGATGCTGGGTGGAGGGGTAATAGCCCTGCGAGGCCTCCTGCAGCATGTCGCCGATGTTGATGATGAGCATGCCGAAATCGCAGGGCACGTCCACCCAGTTGCCGCTCATGTCCTGCACCTGCAGGCCGGGCTCGTTGGCGGCCGGCAGGATGGTCAGCAGATTGATGTCGCCATGGGCCGCGGCGCGCAGCGAGCCGGCGGGCTCCTGGCCGGTGAGGGGTGGGTAGCGCAGCACGCGCAGCAGGGTGTGGGTGCTGTCCTTGATCATGTTGGAGAGCGGCTCGCTGTAGCTCTTGGCGATCTCCGGCGGCGTGTGGCGCTCGACCCAGGACAGCAGCTCGGCCGCCAGGCCGTTCGCCACCTCGTAGTAGCGCATCGCATCGGCGCGCAGGCGCTCGGGAATGCGGCCCCAGGGATAGATGTGGAAGTACTCCTTGATGTCCTTCTGCGTCGCGCCCTTGGCGGTCTCGGAGATGGCGGTGGAGAAGTAGCCGTCCTGGGTCTCCTTGGAGAACGCGAAGCCATGCTTATCCTCGCCGTTGAAGAAGGCTAGCCAGTCGGCGTAGATCTTCTCCACCAGGGCCTGCGGTATCGGGTGGTTGACCAGCACACCGAAGCCGGTTTCGTGCAGGGAGCGGGTGAATTGCTCGGCCGCATCCGCGGCACGGTAATCGACGACTCGAACTTGCATGGGATCTCCTGATCTGTCCCGTCGCGCAGCCATTCAATCGCGGGGCTGGCGCGGGCGGAAGTTTACCAACGCGTAAGAAATTTGAGCCCGATGGCGGGCCGGCTGCGGGAAAGTGCGGATACCCGACAGCTTGGCCAGTCTGCCAATTTGTGCTTTGGTCGGGTATGACAGGAGTGCTACAGTCCGACCCTTGAGACTTGAGGTCCTTCCCGTCCCCTTTTCTGGCAACAGTGAAGGCGGGTCGCAATCCGCCAACCGGTCGAGCCGTGTCGCGGAAGGTTTGTTAACCAGCCAACGTCCTGGATACCGGGGTGAAAGGTGAGCGAAATGATGCAGCAATACAGGTCGAATTCGTACCTGTTCGGGGGCAATGCGCCCTACGTCGAAGAGATGTACGAGGCCTACCTCGACAACCCGGGCTCCGTGCCTGACAACTGGCGCGCCTACTTCGACGCCCTCCAGCATGTGCCTGCCACCGATGGCAGCGACGCACGCGACGTGGCCCATGCGCCCGTGATCGAATCCTTTGCCCAGCGTGCCAAGGCCAATGCCTTCGGCAACAAGGCCTCCAGCAGCGACCTCGCCGTGGCCCGCAAGCAGGTGCATGTGCAGTCGCTGATTGCCGCCTACCGCTTCCTGGGCTCGCGCTGGGCCGACCTGGATCCGCTGCAGCGCACCGAGCGCCCGCGCATCCCGGAGCTGGAACCCTCGTTCTACGACCTGACCGAGTCCGATATGGACATCTCGTTCAGCGCCACGAACACCTATTTCTCCAAGGCCGAGAGCATGACCCTGCGCGAGATCGTGCAGGCCTTGCGCGAGACCTATTGCGGCTCGGTCGGTGCCGAGTACATGCACATCACCGATCCGGCCGAGAAGCGCTGGTGGCAGGAGCGGTTGGAATCGATCCGCTCCAAGCCCAGCTTCACGCCCGAGAAGAAGAAGCACATCCTCGATCGCCTGACCGCGGCCGAAGGCCTGGAGCGCTACCTCCACACCAAGTACGTGGGCCAGAAGCGCTTCTCGCTGGAAGGTGGCGAGAGCTTCATCGCCTCGATGGACGAACTGGTGCAGCGCGGCGGCGAAAAGGGGGTGCAGGAGATCGTCATCGGCATGGCCCACCGCGGCCGCCTGAACGTGCTGGTGAACACGCTGGGCAAGATGCCCAAGGACCTGTTCGCCGAGTTCGAGCACAAGGCCCCCGAAGATCTGCCCGCCGGTGACGTCAAGTACCACCAGGGCTTTTCCAGCGACGTCACCAGCCCCGGCGGCCCGGTGCACCTCTCGCTCGCCTTCAACCCCTCGCACCTGGAAATCGTGAATCCGGTGGTCGAAGGTTCGGTGAAGGCCCGCATGGACCGCCGCGGCGACAAGGAAGGCGCGCAAGTGCTGCCCGTGCTGGTGCATGGCGACGCCGCCTTTGCCGGCCAGGGCGTGGTGATGGAAACGCTGGCGCTGGCCCAGACCCGCGGCTACTACACCGGCGGCACGGTGCATCTGGTCATCAACAACCAGATCGGCTTCACCACCAGCGACCCGCGCGACACCCGTTCCACGCTGTACTGCTCCGACGTCGTCAAGATGATCGAGGCGCCGGTGCTGCACGTGAATGGCGATGATCCGGAAGCCGTGGTGCTGTGCACCCAGCTGGCGCTGGAATACCGCCAGCAGTTCAAGAAGGACGTGGTGGTCGACATCATCTGCTTCCGCAAGCTGGGCCACAACGAGCAGGACACGCCGGCGCTGACCCAGCCGCTGATGTACAAGAAGATCGCCCAGCATCCGGGCACCCGCAAGCTCTATGGCGACAAGCTGATCGCCCAGGGCGTGCTGCCCGCCGATGGCCCGGACAATATGTCCAAGGCCTTCCGCGCCGCCATGGACGAGGGCCGTCACACCATCGATCCGGTGCTGACCAACTTCAAGAGCAAGTACGCCACCGACTGGTCGCCCTACCTCGGCAAGAAGTGGACCGACTCCTGCGACACCGCGCTGCCGGTGGCCGAGTTCAAGCGCCTGGCCGAGAAGATCACCACCGTCCCCAACACCTTCAAGGTGCACCCGTTGGTGGAGAAGGTCATCGCCGACCGCGCCGCGATGGGCCGTGGCGAGATCAATGTGGACTGGGGCATGGGCGAGCACATGGCCTTCGCCTCGCTGGTGGCTTCGGGCTATCCGGTGCGCCTGTCGGGCGAGGACTGCGGCCGCGGCACCTTCGTGCACCGCCATGCCGTGCTGCACGACCAGAACCGCGAGAAGTGGGACATCGGCACCTATGTGCCGCTGCAGAACGTGGCCGAGGGCCAGGCGCCCTTCGTCGTGATCGACTCGCTGCTGTCGGAAGAGGCCGTGCTGGGCTTCGAGTACGGCTACGCCTCGGCCGATCCGGTGACGCTGACGATCTGGGAAGCCCAGTTCGGCGACTTCGTCAACGGCGCGCAGGTGGTGATCGACCAGTTCATCGCCTCCGGCGAAGTGAAGTGGGGCCGCTCCAACGGCCTGACCCTGATGCTGCCGCACGGCTACGAGGGCCAGGGCCCCGAGCACAGCTCGGCGCGCCTGGAGCGCTTCATGCAGCTGGCTGCCGACAACAATATGCAGGTGGTGCAGCCGACCTCGGCCTCGCAGATCTTCCACCTGCTGCGTCGCCAGCAGCTGCGCATGTTCCGCAAGCCGCTCATCATCATGACGCCCAAGTCGCTGCTGCGTAACAAGGACGCTACCTCGCCGCTGTCCGAATTCACCAAGGGTGAGTTCAAGACCGTGATCGGTGAGCGCGATGCCACGATTGCCGCGGACAAGGTCAAGCGCGTGATCGCCTGCTCGGGCAAGGTCTATTACGACCTGGTGAAGGCGCGTGCCGAGAAGAAGGCCAGCGACGTGGCCATCATCCGCGTCGAGCAGCTCTATCCCTTCCCGCACAAGGCCTTCGCCGCCGAGATGAAGAAGTACCCCGGCGTGAGCGAGATCGTGTGGTGCCAGGACGAGCCGCAGAACCAGGGCTCCTGGTTCTTCGTGCAGCACTATGTGCACGAAAACATGGTGGATGGCCAGAAGCTCGGCTACGCCGGCCGCCCCGCCTCGGCCTCACCGGCCGTGGGCTATGCCCACCTGCACCAGGAGCAGCAGAAGGCGCTGCTGGACCAGGCCTTCGGCAAGCTCAAGGGCTTCATCCTGACCAAGTAAGTGAACGCACGCGCCCCATGGCCGGACGGCCGGGGCGCCGCGTCTGATGCTGCACAGAATCGAAAGAACCATCATGGCAATCGTAGAAGTCAAAGTCCCCCAGCTGTCCGAATCCGTGGCCGAAGGCACGCTGCTGAACTGGAAGAAAAAGCCCGGCGAGGCCGTCGCCATCGACGAAATCTTGGTTGAAATCGAAACCGATAAGGTGGTGCTGGAAGTGCCCGCACCCTCGGCCGGCGTGATGGCCGAGATCGTCAAGGCCGACGGCTCCAGCGTCGTCAGCGAGGAAGTCATTGCCCGGATCGACAGCGAAGGCAAGGCCGGCGCCGTGGCCGCACCCGCTGCCGTGCCGGCTGCTGCTGCAGCCGCTCCCGTGGCCGCTACGGCTGCCTCCAAGGGTGACGTGGCCATGCCCGCCGCCGCCAAGATCCTGGCCGAGAAGGGCCTGGCAGCCACCGACGTCGCCGGCTCCGGCAAGGATGGCCGCGTGACCAAGGGCGATGCCCTGGCCGCGTCGGCCAAGCCGGCCGCAGTGGCTGCTCCGGTGGCCGTGGCCGCCGCGCCCGCCGTCGCCAAGCCGCTGCCTTCGGTCGCTGCACCGATCGCACAGAACCTGGGCGACCGCCCCGAACAGCGCGTGCCGATGACGCGTCTGCGTGCCCGCGTGGCCGAGCGTCTGCTGCAGTCGCAATCCACCAACGCCATCCTCACCACGTTCAACGAAGTGAACATGGCGCCGGTGATGGAGATGCGCAAGAAGTTCCAGGAGAAGTTCGAGAAGGAGCATGGCGTCAAGCTCGGCTTCATGAGCTTCTTCGTCAAGGCCGCGGTGGCCGCGCTGAAGAAGTACCCGGTGCTGAACGCCTCGGTGGACGGCAATGACATCGTCTACCACGGCTACTTCGACATCGGCATCGCCGTCGGCTCGCCGCGCGGCCTGGTGGTGCCCATCATCCGCAATGCCGACCAGCTCAGCTTTGCCGACATCGAGAAGAAGATTGCCGAGTTCGGCCAGAAGGCCAAGGAAGGCAAGATCTCGCTCGACGACCTGACCGGCGGCACCTTCTCGATCTCCAACGGCGGCACCTTCGGTTCCATGCTGTCGACTCCCATCATCAACCCGCCTCAGTCGGCCATCCTGGGCGTGCACGCGACCAAGGACCGCGCCGTGGTCGAGAACGGCCAAGTGGTGGTGCGCCCGATCAACTATCTGGCCATGTCCTATGACCACCGCATCATTGACGGCCGCGAAGCCGTGCTGGGTCTGGTGACCATGAAGGAAGCGCTGGAAGATCCGGCCCGTCTGCTGTTCGACATCTAAGCCAAGGACGCGCACAGACATGAGCACCAAGCAATTCGACGTCGTCGTCATCGGCGGCGGCCCCGGCGGCTACATCGCCGCCATCCGCGCCGCCCAGCTGGGCTTCAATGCGGCCTGCATCGACGAGTGGAAGAACGACAAGGGCGGTCCGGCACCCGGCGGCACCTGCACCAATGTCGGCTGCATCCCCTCCAAGGCGCTGCTGCAGTCCAGCGAGCATTTCGAGCACGCCAACCACCACTTTGCCGACCACGGCATCGCGGCGGACAACGTGCGCATCGACATCGCCAAGATGATCGGCCGCAAGGACACCGTCGTGAAGCAGAACAACGACGGCATCCTCTACCTGTTCAAGAAGAACAAGGTCACGTTCTTCCACGGCCGTGGCTCCTTCGTGGCGGCCAAGGATGGCCTCTATGAGGTCAAGGCCGGCGAGGAAGTGATTCTTGCCAAGCATGTGATCCTGGCTACCGGCTCGAATGCGCGTCAATTGCCGGGCGCTCCGTTCGACGAGGAGAACATCCTCTCCAACGATGGCGCGCTGCGCATCCCGGCCGTGCCCAAGAAGCTAGGCGTGATCGGCTCCGGCGTGATCGGCCTTGAAATGGGTTCGGTGTGGCGCCGCCTGGGCGCGGAAGTCACCGTGCTGGAAGGTCTGCCGACCTTCCTCGGCGCGGTCGACGAGTCCGTGGCCAAGGAGGCCGCCAAGCTGTTCAAGAAGCAGGGCCTGAAGATCGAGCTGGGCGTGAAGATCACCGAGGTCAAGACGGCCAAGGACGGTGTGACGGTGGCCTACACCGACGCCAAGGGCGCCGAGCAGAGCCTGGCAGTGGACAAGCTGATCGTCTCGATCGGCCGCGTGCCCAACACCATCGGTCTGAACCCCGAGGCCGTGGGCCTGAAGCTGGACGAGCGCGGCGCCATCGTGGTGGACGACGAGTGCAAGACCAACCTGCCGAATGTCTGGGCGGTCGGCGACGTGGTGCGTGGCCCGATGCTGGCGCACAAGGCCGAGGAAGAAGGCGTGGCGGTGGCCGAGCGCATCGCCGGCCAGCATGGCCACGTCAACTTCAACACCATCCCCTGGGTCATCTACACCAGCCCCGAGATCGCCTGGGTGGGCCGCACCGAGCAGCAGCTGAAGGCGGACGGCGTGGCCTACAAGGCCGGCCAGTTCCCCTTCCTGGCCAACGGCCGTGCGCGCGCGCTGGGCGATACGCAAGGCTTCGTCAAGTTCCTGGCTGATGCCAAGACCGACGAGATCCTGGGCGTGCACATCATCGGCCCCTTCGCCTCCGAGCTGATCTCGGAAGCTGTGGTGGCGATGGAGTTCAAGGCCTCGGCCGAGGACATCGCGCGCATCTGCCATGCGCACCCGAGCCTGAGCGAGGCGACTAAGGAAGCGGCACTCGCGATCGACAAGCGCACGCTCAACTTCTGATGCCTGCGTGAAGCAAGAGAAGAAAGAAAAAGGGGGCGGCGCGGGTCGCCCCTTTTCATTGGGAATCTGAATGACCTCGGTCACCGAGCTTTACAAGCAGACTCTGAGCGAGCGCGGCTACAGCGCCGACCCGGCGCAGTTGCGCGCGGTGGCGGCGCTGCAGCGTTGCCAGGACGAATGGGCCGACTACAAGGCGCGCCGCGGCAATGCCGTCACCAAGTTGCTGGTGCGGCCGCCGCTGCCGCGCGGCGTCTATATGTACGGCGGGGTGGGGCGGGGCAAGAGCTTCTTGATGGATTGCTTCTTCCAGGCCGTGCCGCTGACGCGCAAGACCCGCCTGCACTTCCACGAGTTCATGCGCGAGGTGCACCGCGAACTGCAGGATCTGAAGGGCATCGCCGATCCGCTGGAGGAGCTGGGCAAGCGCATCGCCAAGCGCTTCCGCCTGATCTGCTTCGACGAGTTCCACGTGGCCGACGTCACCGACGCGATGATTCTGCACCGCCTGCTGGACTCGATGTTCAAGCACCGCGTCTCCATCGTCACCACCTCCAATTTCCACCCCGACGGCCTCTATCCCAACGGCCTGCACCGCGACCGCATCCTGCCCGCGATCGCGCTGCTGAAGGAGAAGCTGGAGGTCATCAATGTCGACAACGGCACCGACTACCGCCGGCGCTCGCTGGAGCTTGTGGAGCTTTACCACTGCCCGCTCGACGAGTCGGCCGACGCGGCGCTGAACCGCGCCTTCGAATCGCTGGCCGAGGCGCGCGACGAGGATCCGCTGCTGCACATCGAGCACCGCGAGTTGCGCGCGGTGCGGCGCGCCGGCGGCGTGGTGTGGTTCGACTTCCGCACGCTGTGCGGCGGACCGCGCTCGCAGAACGACTACCTGGAGCTGGCGACGCAGTTCCACACCGTGATCCTGGCCAATGTGCCCGAGATGCCACCGCGCCTGGCCAGCGAGGCGCGGCGCTTCACCTGGCTGGTGGACGTGCTCTACGACCGCCGCTGCAAGCTCATCATCTCGGCCGCCGTGCCGCCGGAGCAGCTCTATACCGAGGGTCCGCTGGCGCATGAGTTCCCGCGCACCATCTCGCGCCTGCAGGAAATGCAGTCGCAGGAATACCTCTCGCTGGAGCGGCGCGAGGTGGATACTTCGCTGACATGAAGCGCACGTTGCTGGCCCTGCTGTGCTTGCCGTCCCTGGCCTGGAGCCAGGGCGAGCTCGGCCGTGAGGCCATCGAGGCCAGATACCAGAGCGAGCTGAAGGCCTGTGCCGAGCGCTTTGCGGTGACGGCCTGCCGCGACGCGGCGCGCCAGCGGCGCCAGCAGGCCCTGCAGCCCTTGCTGGAGCGCGAGCGGCGCGAGGCCGCGGCCGCGCGTGCCCAGCAGGCGCAGGAACAGCGCGAGCGCGTCCTGCTCAAGCAGCAGGAGGCGGCCGCGGAGGAGGGGCGCAAACGCACCGAGGCGGTGTTGGGCTTCCAGAGCGAACCGGCCTCGGCGCCTGCCTCGGCGCCGCGCCCCACCCGCGCCAATCCGGAAACGCACGCGCGCCAGCTCAAGGCCCGCGATGCGCAGGCCGAGCAGGCGGCGCAACAGCAGCGCGAGCAGGCCATGCTGAGACAGCAGCGCCTGCGCGACCACCAGGCCCTGGTGCAGAAGCGCGTGGCCGAGCGCGCCGCGAAAAAGGCCTCGGGTGCGCCCTTGCCGGTGCCGGCCGCGTCGGCGATTGCGGCGCTGCCGCCCATGCCGGCCAGCGCGACCGGGCGCTGAGCCGCCTCAGCCCAGCGCTTCCACCCGCACGATGGCGAGCGAGAGGTTGTCGCCACCGCCACGCGCGCGCTGGCGGGCCTTGCTGATCAGCAGCTCGGCGGCTTCGCGCGGCGGCAGGCTGTGCAGCACGGTGCCAAGCTCGCGCGGGTTGAAGTAGTGCCAGAGGCCGTCGCTGCAGGAGATCAGGCTGTCGCCCACTTCCAGGCGCTCGATGAAATCCTCGGTGGGCACGGGATCGGTGACGGTGCCCAGGCAGCCGGTCAGCAGATTGGACTGCGGGTGCACGGCCGCCTCGGCCTCGGTGATCTGCCCCTCGTCCAGCAGGCGCTGCACATAGGACTGGTCCATGCTGCGCTTGAGCATGTTCGGGCCGCGGAAATGGTAGATGCGCGAGTCGCCGGTGTGCAGCCAGTAGCAGCGCCGGTCCGGGCAGATCAGGTAGGCCGCCAGCGTGCTGTGCGGCTCTTCCTCGGCCGAGATGGCGGTCAGCTTGATCATCAGATGCGCTTCCGAGGCGATCTGGCGCAGCAGCTCGGCGGCATCCTCTTCCTCGGGAACAAAGCGCTCGAACAGCTGCTCGGCCGTCAGCACCACCTGGTCGGCGGCCTTGCGGCCACCGCTCTTGCCGCCCATGCCGTCGGCAAGCACGGCCAGCAGGCAGCCGCTGCTGCGGCCGTGGCTGATGATCTCGACCTGATCTTGTTGATAGAGGCGGTCACCGCGGTGGATGCCGGTCGCAGCGTTCAGGCGAAAGCCAGGGGGAGTGCGGCTCATCCGAAAACTATAATCCCGAATCAATGCTCAAAGCGTCGCACGGTCGGCCCATGGATGAAGAACTTCACTCTCTGTCGCGCCGCCTGATTGAATTGCGCATCGAGCACGCCGATCTGGATGGCCTGATCGACGCCGTGGCGCAGACCCTGCCGCTGGACGAGCTGCAATTGCGCCGCCTGAAAAAGCGCCGCCTGGCCTTGCGAGACCAGATCACCCGACTGGAGATCGCCTGCGATCCCGATGAGCCGGCATAGCGCTTGAACTCACACACCGAACTCACCGCCGAACTTGCCCCCTCCGAACTGGAGCAATGGGTGGCGGCCGCCTTCGATACCGGCGGCCCGCTGGCAAGATCTGACCCCGGCTATGCGCCACGCGCGCCGCAGCTGGCGATGGCGCAGGCGGTGGCGCGCGCCGTGGCGCGCCGCGAAACCCTGGTGGTGGAGGCGGGCACGGGCGTGGGCAAGACCTTTGCCTATCTGGTGCCGGCCCTGCTCTCGGGTGGCCGGGCCCTCATCAGCACCGCCACCAAGAGCCTGCAGGATCAGCTCTTTCTGCGCGACCTGCCGCGCCTGTGCGACGCCCTGGGCGTGCCGGTGCGCATGGCCTTGCTGAAGGGGCGAGGCAGCTATCTGTGCCTGCACCGCATGAACCATGCGCGCGTCAGCGCCGAGCTGCCCGATCGCCGTGCCGTGCTGGCGCTGGCGCGCATCGAGCGCTGGGCGCAGCAGACGCGCAGCGGCGACTTTGCCGAGCTGGACGGGCTGGACGAGCGCTCGCCGGTGATCCCCATCGTCAGCTCCACGCGCGACAACTGCCTGGGCAGCGAGTGCCCGGAGTTCCGTGCCTGCTTTGTCGTGAAGGCGCGGCGCGAGGCCATGGAGGCCGACGTGGTGGTGGTGAACCACCATCTCTTCTTCGCCGACATGACGCTGCGTGATACCGGCGTCGCCGAGCTGCTGCCCAGCGTCGACATTGCGATCTTCGACGAGGCGCACCAGCTGGCCGAGGCCGGCGTGCAGTTTCTCGGCACCAATCTGGGCACCTCGCAGCTGATCGACTTTGCGCGCGATCTGCTGGGCCTGGGGCTGGCGCAGGCGCGTGGCCTGCAGGACTGGCAGGCCTTGCAGGCCACGCTGGAGCGCGCCGCGCGCGAGCTGCGCCTGGCCTGCGCCGGGCCGATGCGCGAGGTGCGCGGCCTGCTCAAGCTGCGTTGGCAGGACCGTGCCGGCCGGCCCGGCTTTGCCTCCGCCCTGGCTGAGCTGGCCTGCGCGGCGGACGAGGTGCTGGAGGCGCTGGCCAGCGTGGTGGAGCTGTCGCCCGACTTCAAGCGCTTGCAGGAGCGGGCCCAGCAGTTCGGCGAACTGGCGCGCCTGTTCTCGGCCGAGCCCGCGCCCGGCGAGGTGCGCTGGATCGATCTGAGCACGCACCAGGCGCGCCTGGTCGAGTCGCCGCTGGACATTCGCGCGGCCATGCAGGAGCAGTTGCAGGCGGCCCCCAAGGCCTGGGTCTTCACCTCGGCCACCCTGGGCGATGACGAGCGCTTGAGCTGGTTCACCGAGCCGGCGGGCCTGGACGACGCCACCGTGCTGCGCGTGGGCAGCCCCTTCAATTACCCCGAGCATGCGCGCCTCTACATCCCGCGCCGCTTTCCCAAGCCCTCGGAGCCCGATCATGCGCAGGAGGTTGCTGCGCTGGCGGCGCGCTGCGCGCGTGCGCTGGGCGGGCGCTGCTTCGTGCTCACCACCACCTTGCGCGCACTGCAGACGATTGGCGATGCCTTGCGCCAGAGCTTCGAGGAGGGCGGCGACGGCATCGCCGTGCTGGTGCAGGGGGCGGCGCCCAAGCGCCTGCTGCTGCAGCAGTTCCAGGCCGACCCGCGCGCCGTGCTGGTGGGCTCGGCGAGTTTCTGGGAGGGCATCGACGTGCCGGGCGACGATCTGCAATGCGTGCTGATCGACAAGCTGCCCTTTCCCCCGCCTAGCGATCCGCTGGTGGAGGCGCGCGTGCAGCGCCTGGAGCAGGCGGGCCGCAATGCCTTTGCCGAGTACTTCATCGCCGAAGCGGCGATCGCGCTCAAGCAGGGCGGCGGACGCCTGATACGCACCGAGAGCGATCGCGGCCTGCTGGTGGTCTGCGACCCGCGCATGGCGGGCATGAACTACGGCCGGCGCCTGCGCGCGGCCTTGCCGCCGATGGGCCAGCTGGCCGAGGAGGCCGAGGCGATGGCCTGGTTGCGGCAGCTGGCCGAGCAGCGCGACGAAGCATAAAAAAAGCGCGTGACCCGCACGCGCTTGTTGCCGGCCCAAGGGCCATGCATGCAGGCCCTGCTTACCAGAACTGCCACCACGCCTTGTTCTTGGCGCGCGCCTCCAGGCCGCCCGCCAGATAGGCGCTGTTGGGGAAGTTGGCCTTGAGCACGCGCGCGGCATCGTCGCGCAGCGGCGCCAGGCCCAGCCTGTCGTAGCTCTGCGTCAGGATGTAGAGCGCTTCCTCCACCGCCGGGGCGTACTGGAATTCCTGCATCGCCTGCTGGGCACGGTTGGCCGCCGCCACATAGGCGCCGCGCTTGAAGTAGTAGCGCGCCACATGCACTTCGTAGTCGGCCAGGCTGTTGGTGATGAAGTCCACGCGCACCCGCGCATCCTCGGCGTACCGGGACTCCGGGAATTGGTCCACCACCTGGCGGAAGGCCTGCAGGGCGTCGCGCGAGGCCTGCTGGTCGCGCTCGGTGACGTCCTGGCGCGCGATGCGGCCGAACAGGCCCAGGTCTTCGTTGAAGTTGACCACGCCCTTCATGTAGAGCGCGTAGTCCATCGCTGGGCTGGAGGGGTTGAGCTTGATGAAGCGATCCAGCGTGCTGACGGCCTGGGCGCGCTCGCCGCTCTTGTAGTAGGCCCAGGCCAGATCGAGCTGGGCCTGCTGTGCCATCAGGGTGCCAGCGGCACGGCCTTCGATGCGCTCCAGCGACTTGATGGCGCGCTCGTAGCTGCCGCCGGCAATATCTTCCTTGGCCTCTGCGTACAATTTGTCCAGGCTGGCCTGGGAATTGGGATCGTCCTTGGGAGACGAGGAGCAGGCCGCCAGGCCAAGGGCCAGCACGGCGGCCAGCAGAGCAGCGCTTCGGCGTCCCTTGGGGCCAGCAGACACCGGCGTCGCGTGACGCTTCTTCACCCAGTTTTCGATCATGGTCCCCACAGGTTGGCGCATGGGCGCCACCTTCAGCTGAATACGGAGCGGCGATTATATGGTTCAGGCCTTGCCTGTAGATGAAGGCTCAGGCCTGGACGAAATGGATGCGGTTGAGGCCGACGTCGAGGTGGAGACGCGCGTCGCGCAGGTGGATGAGGGCTGGCACTTGCAGCGCCTCGACAAATTCCTCGTGCAGCTGGCGCCGGAGTTCTCGCGCAACCATCTGCAGGGCCTGATCGAGCGCGCCTGCGTCAGCGTGAATGGCGTGCAGGCCGCCTCGGCCGCGCAGAAGCTGCGCGCCGGCCAGCAGGTGCGGGTGAGCCTGCAGCCCACCGAGGAAAGCAAGGCCTTCCGTGCCGAGCCCATGGACCTGCAGGTGGTGTTCGAGGACGAGCATGTGCTGGTGCTCAACAAGCCCGCGGGCGTGGTGGTGCACCCGGCCGCCGGCAATTGGTCGGGCACCATCATGAACGGGCTGCTGGCGCATCACGCCCCGGCCGCGGCGCTGCCGCGTGCCGGCATCGTGCATCGCCTGGACAAGGACACCTCGGGCCTGATGGTGGTGGGCAAGACGCTGGCGGCGGTGACGGCGCTGTCGCGCATGATTGCGGCGCGCGAGGTGCATCGGGAGTACCTGGCGCTGGCCGCGGGGCGGGTGCCCGGAAGCCTGGTGATCGAGGCGCCGCTGGCGCGCGACCCGGTCTCGCGCGTGAAGATGGCCGTGGTGGCCAGCGGCAAGCCCTCGCGCACCGACGTGTTCTGCCTGGGTTGGTCCGAGGGCATCTCGGCCCTGCATTGCGTCCTGCACAGCGGGCGCACCCACCAGATCCGCGTGCATCTGGCCTCGCGGGGCTTTCCGCTGGTGGCCGACGCACTCTACGGCGGCGCGCCCGCCTTGGGCATGAAGCGCCAGGCCCTGCATGCGGCACGGCTGAGCTTTGCCCATCCGATCGGTGGCGAGGCCCTGCGCTTTGATGCGCAATTGCCACAGGATTTGGCATCTGCCTGGGCTCTTGCTGGCTTGCCCGCACCGGAGTTCTGACCGTCCGCCCGCAACAAGGCTACAATCGCGCCATCGTTGACGCTGCGTGCGCCAGCACCGGGGGCTGTGTGACCCGGTGGCGCCGAACAGCCGGGCAGTATCCGAGTCGTCATGCGTCCGTGAGGGCGCACGCTCAGCCCCAGCATCGCAGGCCCTGACCGGCCCCACTGACTATCCGACGCCCCGCAAATGGCGATAGACCGTGACAACGCTCGACCTCAAGGTCGGGACAGGCATAACAGTCGATGAATACACAGGATGCAAAACGCGTCCTCGAGACTGCACTCATCTGCGCGCAGCAGCCGCTGACCTTGCGCGAGATGCGTGTCCTGTTTGCCGATGAGATCGGCGCGGACAGTCTGCGCACGCTGCTGGACGAGCTGTGCCGGGATTGGGACGGGCGTGGCGTGGAGTTGGTGACGGTGGCCTCGGGATGGCGTTTCCAGAGCCGACCCGAGCTGCGCGAGTACCTGGACCGGCTGAATCCGGAAAAGCCGCGCCGTTACTCGCGGGCCGTGATGGAGACCCTGGCCATCATTGCCTACCGGCAACCGGTGACGCGTGGCGACATCGAGGACATCCGCGGCGTGGTGGTCTCGACCGAGATCATCAAGCAGTTGGAAGACCGCAGCTGGATTGAAGTGATCGGCCACCGGGAAGCGCCCGGCCGGCCGGCCCTGTATGCAACGACGACGCAGTTCCTGGATGACCTCGGTCTGGCCAGCCTGGAACAACTGCCGGCGCTGGAATTGACCGGCAGCGACCAGGCCGAGGCCCTGGCGCAGGTGGCGCAGGCCTCCTTGCTGGACGAAGAGGCAGTACAAGAACCCGGCGCGGCCGACCCTCAGGTCGCCGCTGCCGCCGAAGAATCCCCAGGCGTGCCTGTGCCCGAGCTAGCTGCCGGGCATGAGCCCGCATCCGAACCGGCCCCGCCGGCTCCCGAGTCTGAGGCCACCGACAAGGTGCAAAGCGACGCATGAATTCCAACGACACCGATCCCAAGCCCGAAGGCGGCGTTCCCGAGGCAGCCGAGGCGCCCAAGCGCAAGCGCGCACCGGCCCGCGCCAAGCCGGTTGAGGGTGCCGAGGTGGCAGCCGTGGCCGCCGAGGCCGAAGCCAAGCCGGTGAAGCCGCGCGCGCCGCGCAAGACGGCCGCCAAGAAGGCCGATGTACTGGCCGACGAGCCGGCCCTCGCTCCGGCGCTTGAGCCGGTGGCCGAGCCGGTGACCGAGGCCTCGCCTGCCGAGGCGCCCAAGCGCCGCGCCCCGCGCAAGACGGCCGCCGCGGAAGCGCCGGCCGCCGAGGTGGCGGTGCAGCCCGCCGTCGCCGCACCGGTGCAGCTGGACCTGGCGCCGGCCGAGCCGGTGTCTGCCGAGTCGGCCGCCGAGGGCGTTGAGGGTGCTGGGGCTGGTGAGGAAGGTCAAGACGCCCAGGATGGCGAGCAGCGCCAGGGCCGCAACCGCCGCCGCAATCGCCGCGGCCGTGGCGGCGAGGCGGACGAGGGCGCACCGCGTGCCGACGCCCCGCGCGTCCAGGCCGAGGCGGCCCCCGAGCAGGTGCTGGCCGAGGTGGGCGAGCGCTTTGCCCAGGTGCTGGCCGGCGAGTACGACGAGAACGCGCCGGTCGAGGAGATCGAGGAAGAGGTGCAGGACACCAAGCGCGTGCTCGCACCCGAACCCGATGCGCCCAAGCTGCAGAAGGTGCTGGCGCAGGCCGGTGTCGGCTCGCGCCGCGACATCGAGGACATGATTGCCGAGGGCAAGATCACGGTGAACGACGAGGTCGCTCACATCGGTCAGCGCATCTCCTTCGGTGACCGCGTCAGCGTGGCCGGCAAGCCGATCAAGGTGCGCATCTCGCCGCCGGCGCCGCGCATCATTGCCTATCACAAGCCCGCCGGCGAGGTGGTCACCCACAACGACCCCGAGGGTCGTCCCACGGTGTTCCGCCGCCTGCCCAAGCTCTACCAGGGCAAGTGGCAATCGGTGGGACGCCTGGATCTGAATACCGAAGGCCTGCTGCTGTTCACCAACTCGGGTGAGCTGGCCAACCAGCTGATGCACCCGCGCTTCGGCGTGGAGCGCGAGTACGCGGTGCGCGTGCTGGGCACGCTGACCGACGAGCAGCGCGCCAAGCTGCTCAGCGGCGTGGAGATCGACGGCCAGGCCGCCAGTTTCAAGAGCATCGAGGATGGCGGCGGCGAGGGTGCCAACCACTGGTACCGCGTCATCATCACCGAGGGCCGCAACCGCGAGGTGCGCAAGCTCTTCGACGCCGTGGGCCTGGCGGTGAGCCGCCTGATCCGCATCCGCTACGGCACCGTGGTGCTGCCGCGCGGCCTCAAGCGCGGCGTCTGGGTGGAGTTGGACGACAACGATGTGCGCGTGATCCGCGGCCTGGCGGGCCATGTGCGCGAGAACCGCGGTGAGCGCGGTGAACGTGGCGAGCGTGGTGCAGAGCGCGGCGAGCGCGGTCCGCAGCGCGGCAACGATCGCAATGACAAGCAGCAGCGCGGTAACAACAACCGCCGCGCCGACGGCCGCCATGCCGGCGTGGGGCCGCGCCCCAGCCGCCCGGACCGGCCCGAGCGTCCTGGCGATCGGCCTGACCGGCCGGAGCGCCCGGAGCGCGCACCGCGCGAGGAGCGCTATGTCGACAACCGCGACAGCGGTGCCGACCGCGACGACCAGGACGACGACTTCATCCCGCGCAACGTCAACCCGCTCGAGCAGACCTTCGACCGGCGCTTCGCCGGCAAGTCGCGCGGCTTCCCGCAGGGCTTCGGCCATGGCGGCAGCGGCCCCCGTGGTGGTGGCGGTGGCGAACCGCGCGGCGGCAAGGGCCCGGGCAAGGCCGGCGACGGCCCGCGCCAGCCCGACCCGATGCAGACCTCGGTGGGCTATATCGGCGCCGATGCCTTCCACGGCCGTGGCGGACGCCGCGGTGGTGGTGGCGGCGGCGGTGGCGGCCGTTCCGGTGGCGGCGGCGGTCGCTCGGGCGGTGGCGGTCGCCATCGCTGAACAAGCATCCGTTGACGGGCCTGCGTCAGGCTGACATCAGGCCCGCAACTTCACACAGTACAATGCAAGGCTTTGCCAAGCCTCAGATTTCAGGAGAAAAACCATGGCTATCGAACGCACCCTTTCCATCATCAAGCCTGATGCCGTGGCCAAGAATGTCATCGGTCAGATCTACAGCCGCTTCGAAGGCGCTGGCCTGAAGATCGTGGCCGCCAAGATGGCCCACCTCTCGCGTGGCGAGGCCGAGGCCTTCTACGCCGTGCACAAGGCACGCCCCTTCTTCAACGACCTGGTCAACTTCATGATCTCCGGTCCCGTCATGATCCAGGCGCTGGAAGGCGAAAACGCCATCCTGAAGCACCGTGACCTGATGGGCGCCACCGACCCGAAGAAGGCCGAGAAGGGCACCATCCGTGCCGATTTCGCCGACAGCATCGACGCCAACGCCGTGCACGGCTCGGACGCCGCTGAAACCGCCGCCGTGGAGATTGCATTCTTCTTCCCCGGCATGAACGTTTACAGCCGCTGATCGGCGAATCGCCTCTTGTCGCGCTGGCCTCAAGAGGCCAGCATTGACGAGAAGGGGCACACACATGGACGCGGTCAACCTGCTTGGATTCGATCTCGAAGGCTTGGCTGCGTACTGCGAGCAGCTGGGGGAAAAGCGCTTTCGCGCCACCCAGCTGTTTCGCTGGATCCATCAAAAAGGGGCATCTGACTTTGCGCAGATGTCCGATCTGGCCAAGTCGCTGCGCGACAAGCTGGCCGGCCGGGCGCATATCACGGCGCTGCCGGTGATCTCCGAGCACCTCTCCGCCGACGGCACGGTCAAGTGGCTGTTCGATGTGGGGCAGGGCAATGCCGTCGAGGCGGTGTTCATTCCCGAGGACGATCGTGGCACGCTGTGCGTATCCAGCCAGGCGGGCTGCGCCGTGGGCTGCCGCTTCTGCTCCACCGGCCACCAGGGGTTCAGCCGCAATCTCGAGACCTCCGAAATCGTCGCCCAGCTCTGGTATGCCGAGCACAGCCTGCGCAAGCGCCTGAATACCCAGGAGCGTGTCATCTCCAATGTGGTGATGATGGGCATGGGCGAGCCGCTGCAGAACTACGGCGCCCTGGTGCCGGCCCTGCGCGTGATGCTGGACGACCATGGCTACGGCCTCTCGCGCCGCCGCGTCACCGTCTCCACCTCGGGCGTGGTGCCGATGATCGACCGCCTGCGCGAGGATTGCCCGGTGGCGCTGGCGGTGTCGCTGCATGCGCCCACCGATGCACTGCGCGACCAGCTCGTGCCGCTCAACAAGAAATACCCGATCGCCGAGTTGCTGGACGCCTGCAACCGCTATCTGGACAAGGCGCCGCGCGACTTCATCACCTTCGAGTACTGCATGCTCGATGGTGTGAACGACACGCCCGAGCAGGCGCAGGAGCTGGTCAAGCTGCTGCGCGGCCATGTCTCGTGCAAGATCAACCTGATTCCCTTCAACCCCTTCCCGGCCTCGGGGCTGAAGCGTTCGCCGCGCGAGCGCGTGATGGCTTTTGCCGAGGTGCTGATCAAGGCCGGCATCGTCACCACCGTGCGCAAGACGCGCGGTGACGATATCGATGCCGCCTGCGGCCAGTTGGCCGGCGAGGTGCAGGATCGCACCCGCGCGCATGTACGCATGGTGCGCGCGCCGGTTGTGGTCAAGAATGGTGCTGGCAAGTCCTCCTAGTCCACCACTCAGACGGTAAGCACATGGCCTCTTCGATGCAGCGCATCTCTTCCGGCGTCACGCCCTTGCTGGCGGGCCTGGCCCTGGCCGCACTGGCCGCCTTGGGCGGCTGTGCCGGCGTGGCCGGCAACAACGGCCAGGAGCCGCGCACGGAAAGCGACCAGACCGATGCCGACCGGCGCGCCAACGTGCGCCTGGAGCTGGCCGGTGGCTATTTCTCGCGCGGCCAGTACAGCACCGCGCTGGACGAGGTCAAGCTGGCCCTGCAGGCCAAGCCCGGCATGACCGAGGCCATCAATCTGCGCAGCCTGATCTTTGCCGCCATGGGCGAGCCCGAGCTGGCCGAAGAGGGCTTCAAGAGGGCCCTCAGCCTGGCGCCCAAGGATGCCGACACGGCGCACAACTACGGCTGGTTCCTGTGCCAGCGCGAGCGCTGGCAGGCCGCCAGCGCGCAGTTTGAGGCCGCCCTGGCCCAGCCGCAGTACCGTTTCCCGAGCCGCACCCTGCTGGCGCGCGGCGTGTGCGAGGCGCGCGCCGGCCAGCTCAACGATGCCGAACGCAGCCTCGCCAAGGCCTTCGAGCTCGAGCCCGCCAATCCGGCGGTGTCGGTGAACCTGGCCGAGGTGCTGCTGCGCCTGGGCCAGCTGGACCGCGCGCGCTTCTATGTACGGCGCGTCAACGCCCAGGCCGAACAGATCAACGCCTCCAGCCTCTGGCTGGAGCTGCGCGTGGAACGCCGCCTCGGCAATACCGCGAGCGTGGAGGATCTGGGCCAGCAACTGCGCCGACGCTATCCGCAGTCGGCCGAGGTCGCGGCCCTGAACAGCGGTCGATACGATGAATGAGGGACGTCGCATGACTTCCATGGTGACCGACGAGGCTCCGCCGGTGTCTGCCCCTGCCGTGCCCAACGCGCCGCTCACCGCGGGCACCGCCCTGCAGGCCGCGCGCCGTGCCCGCGGGCTGCACATCGCCGCGCTGGCCGCGATGCTCAAGGTGCCGCAGGCCAAGCTGGAGGCGCTGGAAGCGGATCGCCTCCAGGACCTGCCCGACGCGACCTTTGCCCGCGCCCTGGCCACGGCGATGTGCCGTGCGCTCAAGACGGATGCGGCGCCCGTGCTGGCCCTGCTGCCCAAGGGCAACGAGCCGGGGCTCGAGCGCGTCACGCGCGGCCTGAATCAGCCCTTCCGCGACCGCTCGGTGCGCGAGGAGGGCCTGTCGCTGGACCTGCTCAAGCGGCCGGTGGTGCTGGGTACGGTCGGGCTGCTGTTGGCGGCGGCCCTGGTCTACCTGGTGCCCGGTGCCTGGCTGACGGCGCTGACCGAGCGGGCCGAAACCGCGGTATCGAGCACGACGACGAACACCGCAGCCAACGGCGCGACCAGCCCCACGGCCGGCCCCGCGGCCAGCCTGCCCGGCCAGCCCGAGCCGGCGCCGGCGCCGGTGCTGCAAGAGGCCGCACAGCCACTGGCGGTGCCGAACGCTTCGGTGCCCGCGGAGCAGGGCGCCGCCCCCGCGCCGCTGGCGCAGGCCGTGCCGGCTCCGGTGATGGTGGCCGATGCGGCTGCCGCTGCCGCCACGCCCCTGCACATCCACACCCGTGCCGACTCCTGGGTCGAGGTGGTGGATGCCAAGGGTCAGGTCTTGCTGTCGCGCGTGTTGCGCGCCGGTGAACAGGCCGAGCTGGGCGGCCAGCTGCCGCTGAAGCTGCGCATTGGCAACGTGGCCGGCACCGAGCTGAGCTACAAGGGCAAGCCGGTGGACCTGCTGGCGCAGGCGCGCGACAACGTGGCGCGCTTCGAGCTGAACTGAATCTGGACGAAGAGAGCAGGGCCCGCGGCCCGACCGACGATGAGTGATGAGCAGAAGACCCTGAATCCCGCTGCCGTGGCCATTGCCGCCGCGCGCCCGGGTCGCCGTTTGACCCGCCAGGCCAGCGTGCGCTGGGGTGCGCGCGTGGTGACCATAGGTGGCGATGCGCCGGTGCGCGTGCAGTCCATGACCAATACCGACACGGTGGACGTGATCGGCACCGCCATCCAGATCAAGGAGCTGGCGGTGGCGGGCTCGGAGCTGGTGCGCATCACCGTCAACACGCCCGAGGCCGCCGAGGCGGTGCCGCATATCCGCGCCCAGCTGGACCGCATGGGCATCGATGTGCCCCTGGTGGGCGACTTCCACTACAACGGCCATCGCCTGCTGACCGAGTATCCCGAGATGGCCCAGGCCCTCTCCAAATACCGCATCAACCCGGGCAATGTGGGCAAGGGCGACAAGCGCGACCGCCAGTTCGCGCAGATGATCGAGGCCGCCGTCCGCTACGACAAGGTGGTGCGCATCGGCGTCAACTGGGGCAGCCTGGACCAGGAACTGCTGGCCCAGATGATGGACGAGAACGCGCAGCGTGCCGAGCCCTGGGATGGCCAGCAGGTGATGTACCAGGCGCTGATCCAGTCGGCGCTGTCCTCGGCCGACTATGCCCGCGAGCTGGGCATGAACCCCGACAACATCATCATCAGCTGCAAGGTCAGCGGTGTGCAGGACCTGATTTCGGTCTACCGTGCGCTGAGCGCGCGCTGCGACTACGCCCTGCACCTGGGTCTGACCGAGGCCGGCATGGGCACCAAGGGCACGGTGGCCTCGGCCACGGCGCTCTCCATCCTGCTGCAGGAAGGCATTGGCGACACCATCCGCGTCTCGCTCACGCCGCAGCCCGGCGAGGCCCGCACCCAGGAGGTGGTGGTGGCGCTGGAGATCCTGCAGTCGCTGGGGCTGCGCGCCTTCAATCCCAGCGTGACGGCCTGCCCCGGTTGCGGCCGCACCACCAGCACCACCTTCCAGGAGCTGGCCAAGCAGATCGACGACTATCTGCGCGAGCAGATGCCGGTCTGGCGCAGCAAGTACCCGGGGGTCGAGAACATGAAGGTGGCCGTGATGGGCTGCATCGTCAACGGCCCGGGCGAGAGCAAGCATGCCGACATCGGCATCAGCCTGCCCGGCACCGGCGAGGCGCCCGCCGCTCCCGTCTTCATCGATGGCCAGAAGGCCCTGACCCTGCGCGGCGAGAACATCGCCAGCGAGTTTCACGCCCTGGTCGAGAACTACATTGAGAAGCGCTTCGGCGTCGCCGTTTGAGAATGACTGAGCAAAAGAAGTTGCAGCCCTTGCAGGCCGTCAAGGGCATGAACGACATCCTGCCGCCGGAATCGGCGCGCTGGGAATGGCTGGAAGCCAAGATGCGCAGCGTGCTGCAGCGCTATGGCTACCAGAATGTGCGCACCCCCATCGTCGAGCCGACCGCGCTGTTCGTGCGCGGCATCGGCGAGGTCACCGATATCGTCGAGAAGGAGATGTACGCCTTCGAGGACCGGGCGGACAAGCATGGCCAGGCCGAGCATCTGGCGCTGCGCCCCGAGATGACGGCGGGCGTGGTGCGCGCCATGACCGAGCATTCCTTCCTGCGCGACTCGGGCCGCCGCCTCTATTACTTCGGCCCGATGTTCCGCCGCGAGAAGCCTCAGAAGGGGCGCTACCGCCAGTTCCACCAGATGGGTGTCGAGGCGCTGGGCTTTGCCGGCCCGGATGTCGACGCCGAGGTGATCCTGATGGGCAGCCGGCTGCTGCGCGAGCTGGGCCTGGTGGACGGCGAGCATTTCACGCTCGAGCTGAACTGCCTGGGCGAGGTGGCCGAGCGCCGCGCGCACCGCGAGGCGCTGATCGCCCATCTGGAACAGCACAAGGAGCTGCTCGACGAGGACAGCCAGCGCCGCCTCTACACCAACCCGCTGCGCGTGCTGGACACCAAGAACCCGGCCCTGCAGGAGATGGCCAACGCCGCGCCCAAGTTGCTGGACTTCCTGGGCGAGGCCTCGCTGGCGCATTTCATGGGCGTGCGCGCCATCCTCGATGCGGCAGGCGTGGCCTACCGCATCAACCCGCGCCTGGTGCGCGGCCTGGACTATTACAACCTCACCGTGTTCGAGTGGGTCACCGACAAACTGGGTTCGCAGGGCACGGTGTGCGGCGGCGGCCGCTACGACGGGCTGATCGAACAGCTGGGCGGCAAGCCCGCGCCGGCGGTCGGTTTCGGCATGGGCTTCGAGCGCATGCTGTTGCTGCTGGAGGAGGTGGGCGTGGCGCCGGACGCGCCGGTGCCCGATGCCTATGCCATCGTGCCCTCGGCGCAGGGCCTGGCGCAGGTGATGGTGGCGCTGGAGGCGCTGCGCGCCGAGGGCGTGGCGGTGGTGATGCACCCCGGCCAGAGCAGCATGAAGTCGCAGTTCAAGAAGGCCGATGGCAGCGGCGCGCGCGTGGCCCTGATCTTCGGCGAGGACGAGCTGGCCCAGGGCCTGGTGGCGATCAAGCCGCTGCGCGATGCCCAGGCCCAGCAAGTCACCCGCCCGCTCGCCGATGTGACGAGCTGGGCGCATGAGCTGCGCAACGCATAATCGCGGCTCGGTTTTCCCTTTCTTTCCCTCTCTCTTGCAATAGAACGATTCCACATGGCGTCTCATCTCGATCTGGAAGAACAGGAACAGCTGGACCAGCTGAAGGCGTTCTGGAACAGCTACGGCAATCTCATCACCTGGGTGCTGACCCTGGCACTGGCCGCCTATGCCGGCTGGGTCGGCTGGGGTTGGTGGCAGCGTGACCAGGCCGTCAAGGCCGCGGCCATGTACGACGAACTGGATCGCGCCGCCCAGGCCGGCGAGGTGGACAAGGTGACGCGCGTGTTCGCCGACCTGAAGGACCGCCACCCGCGCACCACCTATGCCGCCCAGGCCGCCCTGCTGGCCGCCAAGTTGCAAGCCGACAAGGGCCAGGCCGACAACGCCCGTGCCAGCCTGGAATGGACGGCCGCGAACGCGAATGCCGATGAATACCGCGATCTGGCGCGCCTGCGCCTGGCCGGTCTGCAGCTGGACGCCAAGCAGTACGACGAAGCCGCCAAGACCCTGGACGCGGTGAAGTCGGTCGATTTCGCCGCCCTGGTGGCGGACCGCCGTGGCGATCTGGCCTTGCTGCAGGGCAAGCCCGAGGTCGCCAAGGCCGAGTTCCAGAAGGCCTATGCCGCGCTGGACAAGACGCTGGACTACCGCCGCCTGGTGGAGGTGAAGCTGGCCAGCCTCGGCGTCGCCGTGGCCGACGATGCCGACAAGAAGGTGGCGCAATGATGATTCGATTCCGCCGTGCCGCGCCCCTGGCCGCCGTGTTGAGCCTCGCCCTGCTGGGTGGCTGCTCGATCTTCAGTTCCTCCAATGCGCCCAAGCCGGCCGCGCTGGAAACCGTCACGCCGCAGATTGCCGGCCGCCAGGTCTGGGCCAGCAGCGTGGGCAGCGTGCAGTTTCCGCTCGCCATCACGGCGCGCAACGAGCAATTCTTCGTCGCCGGTTCCGACGGTGCGGTGATGGCCTTGCAGGCCAGCAGCGGCCAGCTGCTGTGGCGTGCCGAAGTGGGCGAGCGTCTCAGCGCCGGGGTTGGCAGCGATGGCCGCTTCGCCGCGGTGGTGACGCGTGGCAACGAGGTGGTGCTGCTGGATGCCGGCAAGGTGTTGTGGCGCAAGGCGCTCAAGACCCCGGTGACGACCGCCCCGCTGGTGGCGGGCGAGCGCGTCTTCGTGCTGACGGTGGACCGCGTGGTGCACGCCTTCGACGCGCTGGACGGCCGCCGCCTGTGGGAGCTGCGCCGCCCCGGCGACGCCTTGACGCTGGCGCAGGCCGGTGTCATCACCAGCTACAAGGACACCCTGGTGGTGGGGCAGGGCGCCCGCATGGCCGGCGTGGACCCGCTCAAGGGCTCGCTGCAATGGGAGGCCAGCGTGGCCAATCCGCGCGGCACCAATGAGGTGGAACGCCTGGCCGACCTGATCGCGCCCGCGGTGCGTACCGGCGAGCTGATTTGCGCGCGCGCCTTCCAGTCGGCCGTGGCCTGCATCAATGCCGACCGCGGCACCACGCTGTGGAGCCGCAATGTCGGCGGCAGCCAGGGCGTGGGCGGCGACGCCCAGCTGGTGGTGGCGGCCGATGCCTCGGACCGCATCACCGCCTGGAACACCCGTAACGGCGACGTGCAGTGGACGGCCGAGCAGTTCCTCAACCGCAAGCTCAGCGCCCCGCTGGTGCAGGGGCCGACGATCGTGTTCGGCGACTTTGAAGGCCAGCTGCACTTCATCTCGCGCGAGACCGGCAAGACCCAGCTGCGCCTGCCCACCGATGGTTCGCCCATCGTCGGCGCGCCGGTGCTGGCCGGCACCACGCTGCTGGTGGCCACGCGCAACGGCGGCTTGTTTGCCTTCCGGCCCGAGTGAGCGTCCGTCGGCGCTTGAGCAGTACCCTTAGCTGAAAAGAAGAACAAGATGAAACCCGTGATCGCCCTGGTGGGCCGCCCCAATGTGGGCAAGTCCACCCTCTTCAACCGGCTCACCAAGAGCCGGAACGCCATCGTGGCCGACTTTGCCGGCCTCACGCGCGACCGGCACTATGGCGACGGCCGCCTGGGTGACCGCGAGTTCATCTGCATCGACACGGGCGGCTTCGAGCCCGACAGCACCACCGGCATCGTCAAGGAGATGGCCAAGCAGACCCGCCAGGCCGTGGCCGAGGCGGATGCGGTGGTGTTCGTGGTGGATGTGCGCACCGGCCTGTCCGGGCAGGACCAGGACATCGCGCGTTATCTGCGCCAGGCCAACAAGCGCATCTTCCTGGCCGTCAACAAGGCCGAGGGCATGAGCGACTCGCCCCTGCTGGCCGAGTTCCATGAGCTCGGCCTGGGCGAGCCGCACCCGATCTCGGCCGCCCATGGCCAGGGCATCCGCAGCCTGCTGGACGCGGTGCTGGAGGGCTTCGACGGCGCCGAGGAGTTCGGTGCCGGCCCCGAGGACGAGACCACCATCCGCATCGCCGTGGCGGGCCGCCCCAATGTGGGCAAGAGCACCCTCATCAACACCTGGCTGGGCGAGGAGCGCCTGGTGGCCTTCGACATGCCAGGCACCACGCGCGATGCCATCAGCGTTCCCTTCGAGCGCAACGGCCAGAAGTTCCAGCTCATCGACACCGCCGGCCTGCGCCGCAAGGGCAAGGTGTTCGAGGCGATCGAGAAGTTCTCGGTGGTCAAGACCCTGCAGGCGATTGCCGACGCCAATGTGGTGCTGCTGCTGATCGACGCCACCCAGGGCGTGACCGACCAGGATGCGCACATCGCCGGCTACATCCTCGACAGCGGCCGCGCCGTGGTGGTGGCCATCAACAAATGGGATGCGGTGGACAGCTACCAGCGCGAGACCCTGATGCGCTCGATCGAGACGCGCCTGGGCTTCCTGAAGTTCGCCACCATCCTGCATATCTCGGCGCTCAAGCGGCAAGGCCTGGCCCCGCTGTGGAACGCCATGGCCGACGCCTATGCCTCGGCCTACAAGAAGATGACCACGCCGGTGCTGACCCGCCTGGTGCAGGAGGCGGTGCAGCATCAGACGCCGAAGAAGGTGGGCCACTTCAGGCCCAAGATGCGCTATGCGCACCAGGGCGGCATGAACCCGCCCATCGTGGTGATCCATGGCAATTCGCTGGACCATGTCACCGAGGTCTACAAGCGCTACCTGGAAGGGCGCATCCGCGCCCATTACAAGCTCACCGGCACGCCGCTGAAGATCGAGCTGCGCTCGTCCAAGAATCCGTTTGACGAAAAAGACAGCTGAGCCGCAAGCGCGGGGAAACCCGCGCCTGTGTTAAGGTGGCGGCTCTCCAACCCTCTCTCACAACACGGAGCATATCGTGAGCAACAAAGGACAACTCCTGCAAGATCCCTTCCTGAACCTGCTGCGCAAGGAGCATGTGCCGGTGTCCATCTACCTGGTCAACGGCATCAAGCTGCAAGGGCATATCGAGTCCTTTGACCAGTACGTGGTGCTGCTGCGCAATACCGTGACGCAAATGGTCTACAAGCACGCCATCTCCACCGTGGTGCCCGGCCGTGCCGTGAACTTCCACGCCAGCGACAGCCCCGAAGCCACTACCTGAGGCCGCTAGTCTCACGCCCACAAGGCGTGAGCGCGATCACTCAACACCTTGAGTTCTTCCACATCTCCGCAGTCGCCGCCGCCCCTCGAGGCGGCGCGCGCCATTCTTGTGGGCGTTGATTTCGGCCGTAGCGGCCATCACGCCGGCGCCTTCGACCCCACCCTGGACGAGCTGGCCCTGCTGGCCGAATCCGCCGGCGATACCGCCGTTGCGCGCGTGGTGGCGCGCCGCCAGGCGCCCGATGCCGCGCTGTTCGTCGGCTCCGGCAAGGCCGACGAGATCAAGCTGCTGGTGGACGCCCACCAGGCCCACACCGTGCTGTTCGACCAGGCGATCTCGCCGGCCCAGCAGCGCAACCTGGAGCGCGTGCTGGGCGTGCCGGTGGCCGACCGCACCGCGCTGATCCTGGAGATCTTCGCCGCCCGCGCCAAGAGCCACGAGGGCAAGCTGCAGGTGGAGCTGGCGCGTCTGCAATACCTGGCCACGCGCCTGGTGCGGCGCTGGAGCCACCTGGAGCGCCAGAGCGGCGGCATCGGCATGCGCGGCGGCCCGGGCGAGGCGCAGATCGAGCTTGATCGCCGCATGATCGACGAGCGCATCAAGACCATCAAGGAACGGCTCAAGAAGGTGCAGCGCCAGCGCAGCACGCAGCGCCGCGCGCGCAGCCGCAACGGCGTCTTCAAGGTCTCGCTGGTGGGCTATACCAATGCCGGCAAGTCCACGCTCTTCAATGCGCTGGTGAAGGCCCGCGCCTATGCGGCCGACCAGCTCTTCGCGACGCTGGACACCACCACGCGCTCGCTCTACCTCGAGGCCGCCGGCGCCAGCGTCTCGCTGTCCGATACCGTGGGCTTCATCCGCGACCTGCCGCACAAGCTGGTGGAGGCCTTCCAGGCCACGCTGCAGGAGGCGGCGGATGCCGACCTGTTGCTGCATGTGGTGGATGCCGCCTCGCCGGTGCTGGATGAGCAGATGGTGGAGGTGGAGCGCGTGTTGGCCGAGATCGGCGCCGGCGACATTCCGCAGATCCTGGTCTACAACAAGCTCGACAAGCTTGAGGACAACCAGCGCCCGCGCAGCCCGCAGGACTGGATCGAGCGTAACGGCGGGGAGCGCGTCTCGCGTGTCTTCGTCAGCGCCCTGACCGGCGAGGGCCTGGATGTGCTGCGCCAGCAGATCGTGGCCGCGATGAGCAGTATGGCCGAGCTCCCGGCGGGGCAAGATGTGACCCCGGCGGACTTGAACTCGCCGGCCGCGGCCCCAGATGAGCAAGGTTTGCCGTCCGGAGACCCCTCCATTTGGCCCGAGAATGACGACTCGGCCGCATTCCCTACACAGGCATGAGCATGAATCACTCCGCGAGCGCGCGCTCCAAGACGCCCTTCACCGCGACGGCACAGGCGGCGCGTGCCCTGTTGGCGCGGCTGCTGACGCCGGCCGGCTGGCGCGCCGGGCGCCATCTGAACAATGGCCGCAACGACGGCCCGCCGGACCTGGATGAGCTCTGGCGCGATTTCAACCGCAAGCTCTCGGGCATGTTCGGCGGCCGCGGAGGCAAGGGCAGCGGCCCCGACAACGGCGGTGGCGGCAACAACAACTTCCAGCCCGACATCAAGAGCGCCGGCATCGGCATGGGCCTGATTGCCGGCGTGGTGGCGCTGGGCTGGCTGGCCAGCGGCGTGTTCATCGTGCAGGAAGGCCAGCAGGCGGTGATCACCTCCTTCGGCAAGTACAGCAAGACGGTGGATGCCGGCATCCAGTACCGCCTGCCTTACCCCTTCCAGGCCAACGAGGTGGTGCCGGTGACGCAGCTGCGCTCGGTGGAGGTGGGGCGCAATGCGGTGGTGCAGGCCACCGGCCTGCGCGACTCGTCGATGCTGACGCAGGACGAGAACATCGTCGACATCCGCTTCACCGTGCAGTACCGCCTCAAGGATGCGCGCGAGTACCTGTTCGAGAACTTCCGTCCCGACGAGGCGGTGGTGCAGGCGGCCGAGTCGGCAGTGCGCGAGATCGTCGGCAAGAGCAATATGGATTCGGTGCTGTACGAGCAGCGCGACGCCATCGCCGCCGACCTGGTGAAGTCGGTGCAGACCCAGCTGGACCGCCTCAAGGCCGGCATCCTGGTGGTGAATGTGAACGTGCAGAACGTGCAGGCCCCCGAGCAGGTGCAGTCGGCCTTCGACGATGCCTTCAAGGCAGGCGCCGATCGCGAGCGCCTGAAGAACGAGGGCGAGGCCTACGCCAACGACGTGATCCCCAAGGCGCAGGGCGAGGCCGCCAAGTTGCGCGAGCAGGCCGAGGGCTACAAGGCGCGCGTGGTGGCGCAGGCGGAGGGCGACGCGCAGCGCTTCAAGAGCGTGCTGGCCGAGTACCAGAAGGCGCCGGCGGTGACGCGTGACCGCATCTACATCGACACCATGCAGCAGGTCTACTCCAACGTCAGCAAGGTGATGGTGGACAGCCGCTCGGGTTCCAACCTGCTTTATCTGCCGCTCGACAAGCTGATCCAGCAGTCGGGTGGCACGGTGACGAGCAGCACGCCGCTGCCAGCGCCGATTACCGATGGCAGTGCACCCGCACAGACCAGCGATGTGCGCTCGCGCGATGGCCTGCGCAGCCGTGACCGCGATGGTCGTTGATCGGGAGGAAACAAGAACATGAACCGCATTGCCTCCATCGTTGCCGGCGCGCTCGTCGCCTTCCTGCTGCTGAGCTCCACGCTCTTCATCGTGGACCAGCGCCAGTTCGCCGTCATCTACGCCCTGGGCGAAATCAAGGAAGTGGTCACCGAACCGGGCCTGAAGTGGAAGCTGCCGCCGCCCTTCCAGAACGTGGTGTTCCTGGATCGCCGCATGCAGACCCTGGACAGCCCCGAGTCGCGCCCCATCTTCACCGCCGAGAAGAAGAGCCTGGTGATCGACTGGCTGGTGAAGTGGCGCGTTTCCGATCCGCGTCAGTTCATCCGCAACAGCGGCGCCGACATGCGCAATCTGGAGAACCGCCTCAGCCCCATCGTGCAGGCGGCGCTCAACGAAGAAGTGACCAAGCGCACCGTGCGCGCGGTGCTGGCCACCGAGCGCGAGAAGGTCATGAACGACGTGCAGAAGCGGCTTTCCGACGAGGCCAAGCAGTTCGGCATCGAGATCGTTGACGTGCGCGTCAAGCGCGTGGACTTCTCGGCCAACATCACCGAGTCGGTCTACAACCGCATGAAGTCGGAGCGTGCCCGCGTGGCCAATGAACTGCGCTCCACCGGTGGCGCCGATGGCGAGAAGATCCGCGCCGACGCCGACCGCCAGCGCGAAGTGATCGTGGCCGAGGCCTACCGAGACGCGCAGAAGATCAAGGGCGAGGGCGATGCCAAGGCCTCGGCCCTGTATGCCGAAGCCTTCGGCCGCGACCCGCAGTTCGCACAGTTCTACCGCTCGCTGGAAGCCTACCGCTCGAGCTTCCGCAACAAGTCGGACGTGATGGTGGTGGATCCGAGCAGCGAGTTCTTCAAGGCCATGCGCAACGGCGGGCCGGGTGGAGCCGCCGCTGCCACGCCGCCGCGCAAGTAAGCCAGCCGCAGACGCTTCCAGCCCATGTCGGATCTGCTGCTGGGCGCCTTGGCGCTGATGCTGGTGATCGAAGGCCTACTGCCGTTTCTCAATCCGACGCTGTGGCGGCAGGTGTTCCTGCGCGTGCTGGCGATGACCGACGGGCAGATCCGCTTCGTCGGGCTCTCCAGCATGCTGATGGGCCTGCTGCTGCTCTACGTGCTCTACAGCTGAGCCTGTTGTTGTGGCGCCATCGCAGACCGCGATGGCGGGCTATTGCCAGGCAGGCCGCGGCCTGCCGGTACAATGCCGTTTTTAATCCCCCCCAATACGTCCATGTCCTCAGCTTGGCTGCTGCCCGAGCACATTGCTGACGTCCTGCCGTCCCAAGCCCGCCGCATCGAAGAGTTGCGCCGCGAATTGCTGGACATGGCGCGGACCTACGGTTGCGAACTGGTGATGCCCCCGCTGCTGGAGCATCTGGAGTCGCTGCTATCCGGCACCGGTCGCGAACTGGACCTCAAGACCTTCAAGCTTGTCGACCAGCTCTCGGGTCGAAGCCTGGGTCTGCGCGCCGACACCACGCCGCAGGTGGCGCGCATCGATGCGCATCTGCTCAACCGTGCCGGCGTGACGCGCCTGTGCTACTGCGGCCCGGTGGTGCACACCCGGCCCGATGGCCTGCATGCGACGCGCGAGCCGCTGCAATTCGGCGTCGAGATCTACGGCCATGCCGGCCTGGAGGCCGATCTGGAGGTGCAGGAGCTGGCGATCGATGCGTTGCAGCGCGCCGGCCTGCGTGAGGTGACCCTCGATCTGGGCGATGCGCGCCTGGTGCGCGGCGTGCTGGGCGATGTGAAGCTGTCGGCCGATCTGCTGGACGCCGTGGTGACGGCGCTGGCGAGCAAGGATGCGGCCGCGCTCAAGGCGCTGAGCTCGGACCTGCCCGCGCCGGTGGCGGCGGGCCTGCAGACCCTGCTGTCGCTCTATGGCGGCGTCGAGGTGCTGGCGCAGGCGCGCGCCCAGCTGCCCGCGCATCCGCTCATCAGCGCGGCGCTGGACGATCTGGAGTGGCTGTCCAGCCATGTGCGCCAGACCCATCCCGAGCTGCACCTGGGCTTCGATCTTTCCGATCTGACCGGCTACGCCTATTACAGCGGCATGCGCTTTGCGCTCTATGTGCCCGGCTGCAGTCATGCGGTGCTGCGCGGCGGCCGCTACGACGAAGTGGGCGCGGTGTTTGGCCGCCGCCGTCCGGCGGTGGGCTTCAGCCTGGACCTCAAGACCCTGGTGGGCCTGTGCCCCGAGACGGCGCTTAGCGCGGCGGTGCGCGCCCCCTGGGGCGAGGACGCCGGCCTGCGTGCGGCGATCCGCCGCCTGCGCGCCGAGGGCGCCACGGTGGTCTGCGTGCTGCCGGGGCACGAACACGAGAATGACGAATTCGATTGCGACCGCGAACTGGTCAGCGTTGACGGTCAGTGGGTGGTGCGCGCGCTGTGATCGCCTGATCCAGCCCCTCCGCCGGTAACAACACAGCATTGGACGAGCAAGAAAATGAGCAGCAGTGAAATCGCGCGTGGCCGCAACGTGGTCGTCGTGGGCACCCAGTGGGGCGACGAGGGCAAGGGCAAGGTGGTGGACTGGATGACCGATCACGCCGACGGCGTGGTGCGTTTCCAGGGCGGCCACAATGCCGGCCATACGCTGGTCATCAAGGGCGTGAAGACGGCGCTGCAGCTGATCCCCTCGGGCATCATGCGCGACGGCGTGGCCTGCTATATCGGCAATGGCGTGGTGGTGGATCCCACCCATCTGCTGTCCGAGATCGAGCGCCTGGAGAAGGCCGGCGTGGAAGTGCGCTCGCGCCTCTACATCAGCGAGTCCTGCCCGCTGATCCTGCCCTTCCATGTGGAAGTGGACAAGGCGCGTGAGGCGCTGCGCGAGAGCAGCGGCAGCGGCAAGATCGGCACCACCGGCAAGGGCATCGGTCCGGCCTATGAGGACAAGGTGGCGCGCCGTGCCCTGCGCGTGCAGGACCTCAAGCATCCCGAGCGTTTCGCCAAGAAGCTCAAGGAATTGCTGGAGCTGCATAACTTCGCCCTGACCGGTTACCTGAACGGCAAGGCGCTGGAATTCCAGCCCATCTACGACCAGGCCATGAAGATGGCCGAGGTGCTCAAGCCCATGATGGCCGACGTGGGCTATATGCTGCACAAGGCCCACCTGGCCGGCGCCAACATCCTGTTCGAGGGCGCCCAGGGCACGCTGCTGGATATCGACCACGGCACCTACCCCTACGTGACCTCCAGCAACTGCGTGGCCGGCAATGCCGCCGCCGGCGCAGGCGTGGGCCCGCAGATGCTGCACTACATGCTGGGCATCACCAAGGCCTACACCACGCGCGTGGGTTCGGGCCCGTTCCCGACCGAGCTGGAGTGGGAGAAGGAAGGTACGGTGGGTTACCACCTCAGCACCGTGGGCCAGGAGAAGGGCACCGTGACCGGCCGCGCGCGCCGCTGCGGCTGGCTGGATGCGGCCGCGCTGAAGCGTTCCATCATCATCAACGGCATCACCGGCCTGTGCCTGACCAAGCTCGACGTGCTCGATGGCCTGGCCGAGATCAAGATGTGCGTGGGCTACGAGCTCGACGGCCGCACGCTGGACATCCTGCCGCTGGACGGCGACGAGATCGCGGCCTGCCAGCCGGTCTACGAGACCTTCCCGGGCTGGACCGAGTCGACCTTCGGTGTGACCGAGTGGGACAAGCTGCCGCTGAATGCGCGCCGCTATCTGGAGCGCGTGCAAGCGGTGATCGGCGCGCCCATCGACATGGTGTCCACCGGCCCCGACCGCGAGCACACCATCCTCTTGCGCCATCCCTACAAGGCCTGAGGGCCTGCCAGTTTGAGCAAGACCTGACCCCGCACTGCATCATCAAGAATCCAAGCAGGAGACCTTTTCTATGTTGACCGACGACGGCAAGCACCTGTACGTGTCCTGGGACGAATACCACATGCTGATCGAGCGCCTGGCGCTCAAGGTGCATGCCTCGGGCTGGCAGTTCGACCAGATCCTGTGCCTGGCGCGTGGCGGCATGCGCCCCGGCGACGTGCTCTCGCGCGTGTTCGACAAGCCGCTGGGCATCATGTCCACCAGCTCCTACCGCGCCGAGGCCGGCACCATCCAGGGCCGCCTGGACATCGCCAAGTACATCACCATGCCCAAGGGCGAACTGGCCGGCCGCGTGCTGCTGGTCGATGATCTGGCCGATTCGGGCGTGACGCTGAAGGCCGTGGTCGAGCGCCTGCGCGGCATGCCCTCGATCAGCGAGCTGCGCTCGGCGGTGATCTGGACCAAGGGCGTGTCCAGCTACACGCCCGACTATTACGTCGAGATGCTGGATACCAGCCCCTGGATCCACCAGCCCTTCGAGGAATACGACGATATGCGTCCGGACGCGCTGGCCAAGAAATTCGTGGTCTGAGCCCCTGGCGCAGCACATGGCCCCAACAACAAAACCAGCCGCTGCGCTGGTTTTGTTGTTTCATCGCCAGTTTCGTTGCCGGCAAGAGGGCGAGGGTGCAGCAATTCCCCGCGCCACAAAGCAAAATGGCCACATGCTTTGCAACATGCAGCCATTCGATCTTCCAACTTACAACCCGACGATTCATGTGAATCGTGGTGCCCAGGAGAGGACTCGAACCTCCACGGAGTTACCCGCTAGTACCTGAAACTAGTGCGTCTACCAATTCCGCCACCTGGGCAAGGTCCAGAGAACTTTGAAGTGACTGTTGAAGTCGTTCTAGGTTCCGGCGTTTCAGGAAAGAGAAGGATTCTATCATCAAAAATTTCAAGTCCGCAAGCCCGAGCCAGGGCGCGCTGTTGAGCGAGGTCGAGGGCACGCTGCAAGGTCATCGTGACGGCCACGGTTTCCTGATTCCGGACGAGGGTCAGACCGACATCTACCTGTCCCAGCAGGAAATGCACGCGGTGATGCATGGCGACCGGTTGCGCGTGCGTGTGGTGCGCTTTGACAAGCGCGGCCGCCCCGAGGGGCGCGTGCTGGAAATCCTCGAGCGCAAGAAGAAACCCATCATCGGCCGCCTGCTGCTGGAGAGCGGCATCTGGCTGGTGGCGCCGGAAGACAAGCGCTTTGGCCAGGACATCCTGATCCCCAAGAACGCGATCGCCAATGCGGCGGCGGGCCAGATCGTCTCGGTTGAGCTGACCGAACCGCCCTCGCTGTATTCGCAGCCGGTGGGGCGCGTGGTCGAGGTGCTGGGCGAGATCGACGACCCTGGCATGGAGATCGAGATCGCGGTGCGCAAGTACGAGGTGCCGCATGCCTTCAGCGCCGAGACGCTCACCCAGGCCGGCAAGCTGCCGGATCGCCTGCGCGCTGCCGACCTCAAGCAGCGCATCGACCTGCGCGATGTGGCCCTGGTCACCATCGACGGCGAGGACGCGCGCGACTTCGACGATGCGGTCTATTGCGAGCCGCACAAGCAGGGTCGCGGCAAGAGCGCCTTCAAGGGCTGGCGCCTGCTGGTGGCGATCGCCGATGTCAGCCATTACGTCAAGCCCGGCGAGCCGCTGGACCTGGATGCCTACGAGCGCGCCACCTCGGTCTATTTCCCGCGCCGCGTCATCCCGATGCTGCCGGAGAAGCTCTCCAACGGCCTGTGCTCGCTGAATCCGCAGCAGGATCGCCTGGCCATGGTCTGCGACATGCTGATCACCGAGGAGGGTGCCACCCACGCCTACCAGTTCTATCCGGCGGTGATCTGCTCGCAGGCGCGCCTGACCTACACGGAAGTGGCGGCGGTGCTGGGCAACACGCATGGTCCCGAGGCGGCCAAACGCAGCGAACTGGTGCCGCATCTGTTGCATCTGCACGAGGTCTACCGCGCGCTGCTGTCGGATCGTCAGAAGCGCGGCGCGGTGGACTTCGACACGGTGGAGACGCAGATCGTCTGCGATGACAACGGCCGTATCGAGAAGATCATGCCGCGCGTGCGCAACGAGGCCCATCGCCTGATCGAGGAGGCGATGCTGGCCGCCAATGTCTGCGCCGCGGATTTCATCACCGATGCCAAGCACCATGCCCTGTTCCGCGTGCACGAGGGCCCCACGCCCGAGAAGCGCATGGCCTTGCAGGCCTATCTGCGCGCGCTGGGCCTGGGTCTGGGCCTGAGCGACGACCCCACGCCCGGCGAGTACCAGGCGATTGCCCAGGCCACCAAGGACAGGCCCGACTCGACGCAGATCCACAGCATGCTGCTGCGCTCGATGCAGCAGGCCAACTACACCTCGGCCAATGCCGGCCACTTCGGCCTGGCCTATGCGGCCTATACGCACTTCACCAGCCCGATCCGGCGTTATCCCGATCTGCTGGTGCATCGCGTCATCAAGGCCATGCTGATGGGCAAGCGCTACTTGCTGGATGCCAGCAAGATGAAGGTGCCGATGCCGCCCAAGCGGCCGGGCCGCGCCAAGCCCCTGGATCCTGCGCTGGCCTCCACCGAGTTGGAGCGTTGGGAAGTCGCGGGTGCGCATTGCAGCGCCAACGAGCGGCGTGCCGACGAAGCCTCGCGCGACGTCGAGGCCTGGCTCAAGTGCCGCTATATGCGCGAGCATCTGGGCGAGGAGTTCGCCGGTACGGTCAGTGCGGTGACGAGCTTCGGCCTGTTCGTGCAGCTCGAGGCGCTCTATGTGGAGGGCCTGATCCACATCACCGAGCTGGGCGGCGAGTATTTCCGCTTTGACGAGGTGCGGCAGGAGCTACGCGGCGAGCGCACCGGCATCCGCTACGCCACCGGCGCGCGCGTGCAGGTGCAGGTCAGCCGCGTGGACCTGGACGGCCGCAAGATCGACTTCCGCCTCGTGCGCGACAGCGAGGAAGCGCGCATCGTGGCGCGCGCCCAGCGCGACAAGCATGGCCATGCGGCGGCCGTGGCGGCACCGGTCACGGCGGTCGAGGCCCTGGAACAGGTCAAGCGCAGCGATCGCGAGCTGAAGGCCGAACGCAAGGGCGGCAAGCCGGCGGCTCGTGGCGGTGCCGGCGGCAAGGGCGCGGCGCCGGCGCATCCGATCAAGGCGGCGCGCAAGACGGCGCGTGGTGCGGCCGAGCCGCGGCCGCGCAGCAAGCGGCGCTGATCAGGCGGGGCGGGGCGCATGCAGGGCATGCATGCGCTCGATCAGATCGGCGGCGCGCAAGGGGCCATGCAGGCCCTGGGCGGCCGCGCCATGCCAGTAGGCGGCGCTGCGCGCGAGTGCCTGTGCATGTGCCGGTGTTTGCGCTTGAGGGCGGCGCGCCCAGAGCCCCCCCAGCCAGCCGGCCAGCACATCGCCACTGCCGGGCGTGGCCAGGGCGGCATTGCCGCTGCTGTTGATGGCGGGCAACTCGCCCGGGCTGGCGATGAGGCTGCCCGAGCCCTTCAGGATCACGGTGCACTGCAACTGCTCGCCGAGCGCGGTGGCGGCGCCGAGCCGATCGGCCTGCACCTCGGCCGCGCTGCGGCCAAGCAGCCGTGCGGCCTCCAGCGGGTGCGGGGTCAGGATGCTGGCCAGGCCCTGCGCCGCGCGCTGGCGCAGCAGGGCTTGCAAGGATGGATCGGCGGCAATGGCGTTGAGCGCGTCGGCATCCAGCACCAGGCGGGCGGCGCGCGCCAGCAGGGCGGGCAGCACGCCGCGCACGGCCGCGCCGCCACCGCAGCCGCACACCAGGGTCAGGTCTTGCCAGTGTTCGGGCGAGGCCAGCCGCGCCTCGGGCCAGCGCATCAGCTCGGGGCGGGGCGGCCAGGGGGCTTCTTTCTCGCTGTCTTCCAGCAGGCAGACATAGACCCGGCCGGCGCCCGCGCCCAAGCCGGCGCTGCCGGCCAGCCAGGCGGCGCCGCGCATGCCGGGCGCGCCGCCTATCACCAGCAGATCGCCCTGGCTGCCCTTGTGGCTGCTGTGCGAGCCGGGCATCTGCCAGTCGCGCAGGTCCGCGTTGGAGTTCAGCCAGGCATCGGCCGCCTGGGTTTGTGTGGCGCCCAGATCTTCGAACCAGATCTCGCCTGCGTGGGCGCGGCCCTGGGCGGTGAACAGGCCGGGCTTCAGGCTCAGCAGCGCCAGCGTGTGCTGCGCGCGCACCGCCTCGGCGCCGGCGAGCGCGCCGCTGTCGGACTGCAGGCCGCTGGGCAGGTCCACCGCCAGCACCGGGCATGACTGCCGGTTGATGAGGGCGATGGCCTCGGCCAGCGGCGCGCTCGGCGCGCGGCTGAGCCCCAGGCCCAGCAGGGCATCGATGATGAGGTCCGGCGCGGCGGGAGCGTCCGCCAGCTGGCCATGTATCGCCAGCCCGGCCACCTGTGCGGCGTGCAGCGCGGCCGCGGCATCGGCGGGCAGGGGCTTGCCCTCGTTGAGCAGGGTCAGATGCACCCGCAGCCCCGCGACGGCGAGCAGGCGGCCGGCCACCAGGCCGTCGCCGCCGTTGTTGCCGGGGCCACAAAGCACCCAGACGCTGCGGGCCAGCGGCGCGACCGCCCGCGCCAGTTTGGCCACGGCCAGGCCGGCGCGCTCCATCAGGTGGTGCGCCGGCAGCCCGGCCTGCGCGGCGGCCTCCAGCGCGCGGCAGCTGGCTTGGCCGTGCAGTGCCAATGCCGTGCTGGCGGGCAGGACCTTGATCATGGTGCCGACTCTAGCCGAGCCTGAGCAGGCCCAGGCCGCTGATTTCCGTGGGCGCGGCGCGCCCGGCGATGCGCTCGGCGAGGGCCTGCGCACTGCCGCAGGCCAGGGCCCAGCCGCTGGTGCCATGGCCGAGGTTGAGCCAGACGCCGGCCTGGCCGCTTTCGCCCAGCAGGGGCAGGCCATCCGGCAGCAGCGGGACGCTGCCGCTCCAGGCCTGCACCGAGGCCAGGTGGGCGGCGCCGGGGAACCAGTCGTGCAAGACCTTGTGCAGTTCGGCCATGGCGCTGGCCGGCGCCCGCGCCGGGGCCGCGCCCATCGCCATCGCGCCGGCCACGCGCACACGCAGGCCCTGTCGGCTCAGGCTGGTGCGCTGCGCCAGGTCCAGCAGGCCGGCGCGCGGCCCGAGGTCGGGATGGGCCTCGAACTGGCGCAGCGAGGCGGTGATGGAATGGCCGTGCAGGGCGGCCATCGGCAGCTTCAGCCCCAGCGGCCGCAGCAGCGCGTCGGCACCCATGGCGGCGCACACCACGATGGCATCAAAGCGCTCCTGCTGCGGCTCCATCGGCATCGGCACGGTGTCGGGGCCGCTGTCGGCACGGGCTTCGTCGGCGCGGGCGATCGCGCTCGTGCCCTGGGCGGGCGGCGTGTACTCGTGTAGCAGGCCGGGCGCGCTGCCGGCGTCGATGCGGCGCACCGTGGTGTGGAAGCGAAAGCGCACGCCCAGGCGCTGCGCCTCGGCCTTCAGCAGATGCGCGAACTGCCGGCCGTTGCCGACCTCAGCCTGCGGCAGATACAGGCCGCCCTGCAGCGCGGTATCGGGGCACAGCCCCGGCTCGACGCGCAGGCACTGCGACCCGTCCAGCCATTCGTGCTTGATGCCCAGGGCCTCCAGCGCCGGGGCTTCGGCTTGCGCCGCCTTCAGCTCGCGGGCCGTGCGCAGCAGCAGCAGCACGCCGTCGGCGCGCTCATAGTCCAGCCGCAGCTCCTGGCGCCAATGCTGCAAGCGGGCCTGGCTCAGCAAGGCCAGGCGCTGCGCCTGCAGCTGGTGCTCGGCATGGGCCTTGTGCCTGCGCGCGCGCCAGGCCGACCAGTGCCAGGCCGGCTGGGCCAGCTTGCTGCCGGCGGCTTGCAGCGCGCTTGGCCAGCCCGGGTGCAGCAGGCCGCCATGGGCAAAGCTGGCGTCGGAGGCCACGCTGCCATGGCGCTCGAACACGGTGACTTCATGGCCTTGCGCGGCCAGCTCGTAGGCACTGGTGACGCCGACAATGCCGGCGCCGATGATGGCAATGCGCATCTCAATGCCCTCCGATCGAGGGCGATACCAGAGGCTCGATCTGCGCGGCAATGGCCAGCAGATCGGCGTCGCGCAGGGCGCTGTTCCACAGCATCAGACCCACCGGCAGCTCGCCGGCCTCGTGGCAAGGCAGGCTCAGCGCGCAGCCATCGAGCAGATTCACCACCGAGGTATTGCGCAGCAGCAGGGTGTTGGTTGCGAAGAAAGCGTCGTCGCTGGTCAGCAAGGGCGCGAGTTCCGGCGCGGTCATCGGCACGGTCGGGCTGAGCAGGGTGTCGACGCCCTGCAGCGCGGCCTGCATGGCAGCGATCCAACGCCTGCGCGCCTGCAGCAGATCGATGTAGTCGGCGGCCGAGATGGTCGCGCCACGCTTGATGCGCAGCGCGACGCGCGGGTCGTACGCGGCCTCGCGCGTCAGCAGGCGCTGGCGATGCCAGGCCCAGCTCTCGGCGGCCGGCAAGCCGCCCTGGGCCTGCAAGGCCGGCAGCTCCTGCAGCGGCGCCAGGCTCAGCTCCTCGATCTGTGCACCGGCCGCGCGCAGGCGTTGTAGGGCGCGTTCGAAGGCGCGCGCCACCGCCGGTTCCAGCGCGTCCTGCATCAGCTCGCGCACCACCCCCAGGCGCCAGCGCGCGAGCGGGCGGCCGGCCGGAGGCAAGACCTGGCCCGACAGCAGTTCGTGCAGCAGGGCCGCGTCGCGCACCGAGCGCGTGACGGCGCAGCTGGTGTCCAGGCTGGTCGAGAGCGGCATGCAGCCCTCGTTGGGCGTGAGGCGTGCGGTGTTCTTGAAACCGACCAGGCCTTGCAGAGCGGCGGGGATGCGGATCGAGCCGCCGGTGTCCGAGCCCAGCGCCGCCCAGGCCGCGCCGCAGGCCACGCTGACGGCGCCGCCCGAGGTCGAGCCGCCAGGGATGCGCGTCTTGCCGTCGAGGGCGCGCGTCACCGGGTTCAGGGGCGTGCCATGGTGGGGGTTGATGCCCACGCCGGAAAAAGCGAATTCGCTCAGGTTGCTGTGGCCGATGAAGGCTGCACCGGCCTGGCGCAGCCGCGCCACGCAGGCGGCATCCGCGGCCGCAATAGGTGCATCCAGCAGCGATGCCGAGCCGCCGGTGGTGGGCTGGCCGGCCACGTCGAACAGGTCCTTGACGCTGATCGCCAGGCCTTGCAGCGGGCTGCCCGGTAGGCCGCTGCGGCGCAGCAGGTCGGCGGCCTCGGCACTGGCCAGGGCGGTGTCGAAGAACTCGCGCACAAACACCTGCTGGCAGGCGTCGGAACGCGCTGCAGCCAGGCTCTCACGCATCAATTCGAGGGAGGTGCTGCGGCCATCGCGCAGGCGCTGCAGGGCGCCGCTTAGGTCCAGGGGCATGGATCGTGTATACTCTTTGGGTTTTGCCGGATGGCGCTCGAACTTTTCGGTGCGTCAGTTCAGCAAAACTAATCGCAAACCCGGCATTCGAAAGGTGTCGTTGCTTCGGTCAGGCTCTCAGTTGAGGGTGCACCGGGCAACGATTCGAGCCGGATTTTAGAACCAACCTTCGGAGTATTTACATGTCCGTTACGATGCGCGAGATGCTGGAAGCCGGCGTCCACTTTGGTCACCAAACCCGCTTCTGGAACCCCAAGATGGCCCCGTATATCTACGGCCATCGCAACAAGATTCACATCATCAACCTCGAGAAGACGCTGCCCGCGTTCGAGGAAGCGATGAAGTTCGTGCGCCAGCTGTCGGCCAAGCGCGGCACCATCCTGATGATCGGCACCAAGCGTCAAGCACGCGAAGTGATCGCCCTGGAAGCCCAGCGCGCCGGCATGCCCTACGTCGACCAGCGCTGGCTCGGCGGCATGATGACCAACTTCAAGACCGTCAAGGGTTCGCTGAAGAACCTGAAGGACATGCAAGCCCAGGTTGATGCCGGCACCCAGCCCGCCATCAAGAAGGAAGCCCTGCTGTTCCAACGCGATCTGGCCAAGCTGGAAAAGAACATCGGCGGCATCCAAGACATGGCTGCCCTGCCTGACGCCATGTTCGTGATCGACGTGGGTTATCACAAGATCGCCGTGGCCGAAGCCAAGAAGCTGGGCATCCCCGTGATCGGTATCGTCGATACCAACCACTCGCCCGAAGGCATCGACTACGTGATCCCCGGCAACGATGACTCGGCCAAGGCCGTGGCGCTGTACGCCCGCGCCGTCGCCGACGCCGTGCTGGAAGGCCGCGCCAACGCCACCAACGAAGTGCTGCAAGCCGTGGCACCCGCCGGTGACGAGTTCGTGGAAGTCAGCGAAGGCGCCTAAAGCGCAATCGCACCCAGGCAAAGGGGCTGATTCAGCCCCTTTTTCGCAAGCCGGGTACTGAATTGGTTTAATCGTGGGGTCAGGTTTTGCCTGCCCCGCGCTCGATGGAGATTGATGATGGCTGCTATTACCGCAAGCATGGTCGCCGAACTGCGCGCCCGTACCGATGCACCCATGATGGAGTGCAAGAAAGCCCTGACCGAAGCCGAGGGCGACCTGGGCCGCGCTGAAGAGATCCTGCGCGTCAAGCTGGGCAACAAGGCCGGCAAGGCCGCTTCGCGCGTGACCGCCGAAGGCGTGGTCGCCTCGGCCGTGGTGGGCGCGACCGGCGCGCTGGTCGAAGTGAACTGCGAAACCGACTTCGTGTCCAAGAACGATGCCTTCCTGGCCTTCGTGAACGCCATCGCTGGCCTGATCGCCACCGAGGCGCCCGCCGATGTGGCCGCCCTGTCGGCCCTGCCGCTGTCGCAAGAAGGCTTCGGCCCGACGGTGGAAGACGTGCGCAAGGGCCTGATCGGCAAGATCGGCGAGAACATGACGATCCGCCGCTTCCAGCGCTATGCCGCCGGCAACAAGCTGGCTTCCTATCTGCACGGCACCCGCATCGGCGTGATGGTCGAGTTCGAGGGTGACGACGTCGCCGCCAAGGACGTTGCCATGCACGTCGCCGCGATGAAGCCGGCCGCCCTGTCGTCGGCCGATGTGCCGGCCGAGCTGGTGGAGAAGGAGCGCAAGATCGCTGCCGAGAAGGCTGCCGAGTCCGGCAAGCCCGCCGAGATCGTCGCCAAGATGGTCGAGGGTTCGGTGCAGAAGTTCCTGAAGGAAGTCTCGCTGCTGGACCAGGTCTTCGTGAAGGCCGCCGACGGCAAGCAGACCGTGGCTGCCATGCTCAAGGAGAAGGCCACCAATGTGAAGAGCTTCACCCTGTATGTGGTGGGCGAAGGCATTGAGAAGAAGGTGGATGACTTCGCGGCCGAAGTGGCCGCCCAGGTGGCTGCTGCCAAGGGGCAGTAAGCCTCCCCAGAAAAGGGCGCCACTAGGCGCCCTTTACACTTGTGCCTGCGGCTGGGTTCACGAGGCCTGGACACGCGGCAACCCCAACGCTTAGACGAGGTACGAATGCCCGCGCACAAACGCATCCTGCTCAAACTCTCCGGCGAGGCCCTGATGGGCGACGACGCCTATGGCATCAACCGCGCCACCATCGTGCGCATGGTGCGTGAGATCCAGGAGGTCACCAAGCTGGGTGTGGAAGTGGCCGTCGTGATTGGCGGTGGCAATATCTTCCGCGGCGTGGCCGGCGGTTCGGTGGGCATGGACCGCGCCACCGCCGACTACATGGGCATGCTGGCCACGGTGATGAACTCGCTGGCCCTGGCCGACACGATGCGCCAGGAAGGCATGACGGCGCGCGTGATGTCGGCCATCGCCATCGAGCAGGTGGTCGAGCCCTATGTGCGCCCCAAGGCCTTGCAGTACCTCGAAGAGGGCAAGATCGTCGTGTTCGCCGCCGGCACCGGCAACCCCTTCTTCACTACCGATACCGCCGCCGCCTTGCGCGGCGCCGAGATCGGTGCCGAGATCGTGCTGAAGGCCACCAAGGTGGACGGCGTCTACACCGCCGATCCCAAGAAGGACCCGTCGGCGACGCGCTATGCGCGCATCAGCTTCGACGAGGCCATCACCAAGAATCTGCAGGTGCTGGACGCGACCGCGTTCGCACTCTGCCGCGACCAGAAGCTGCCCATCAAGGTCTTCAGCATCTTCAAGCCGGGCGCGCTCAAGCGCGTGGTGATGGGCGAGGATGAGGGCACGCTGGTGCACGTCTGAGCGGCGCAAGCCGTTGAGATGGCACTGGGCTTTACTGAGGTTGAGATCATGAGCATTGCAGACATCAAGAAGAACGCCGAAGCCAAGATGGCCAAGTCCGTCGAGGCCTTCAAGAACGAGTTGCACAAGATTCGCACCGGCCGTGCCCACCCGGGCATCCTGGACCAGGTGCATGTGGACTACTACGGCTCGATGGTGCCGATTTCGCAGGTGGCCAATGTGAGCCTGCTGGACGCCCGCACCATCAGCGTGCAGCCCTGGGAAAAAGGCATGGGCGCCAAGATCGAGAAGGCGATCCGCGAGTCCGATCTGGGCCTGAACCCCGCATCGCAGGGCGACCTGATCCGCGTGCCGATGCCCCCGCTGTCCGAAGAGCGCCGTCGCGACCTGACCAAGGTGGTGCGCAATGCCGGCGAGGATGCCAAGGTGGCGGTGCGCAATCTGCGCCGCGACGCCAACGAGCAGGCTAAGAAGCTGCTGAAGGACAAGGAGATCGGCGAGGACGACGAGCGCCGCAGCCTCGACGAGGTGCAGAAGCTCACCGATCGCGTGATCGTCGAGATCGACAAGCTGACCTCGGGCAAGGAAGCCGAGATCCTCGCCGTCTGACCAGCCCGTGACTAGCGAAAGCAAGGCGGTTCCCCGCCATGTCGCCATCGTCATGGATGGCAATGGGCGCTGGGCCAAGAAGCGCTTTCTGCCGCGCTTCTTCGGTCACAAGCAGGGCGTGGATGCGCTGGTGAAGATCGTGCAGGCCTGCATCGATCGCGAGATCGAATACCTGACGGTGTTTGCCTTCTCCAGCGAGAACTGGAAGCGCCCCAGCGACGAGGTCTCGGGCCTGATGGGGCTGGTGCTGGCGGCGGTGTCGCGCTACCTGGCGCGCATGGGCTCGATGGGCGTGCGCATCCGCATCGTCGGCGACCGCGAGGCGGTCTCCGACAAGCTGCGCAATGCCTGGAACGAGGCCGAGAACGCGACCCGCCACAACACCAAGCTGACGCTCAATGTGGCCTTCAACTACGGTGGCCGCTGGGACATCGTGCAGGCCGCCAAGGCGGCCATCAAGGCGGGCGTGCCGGCCGAGCAGATCACCGAGGCCAAGCTGTCGGAGTTCATGGCGATGAGCTATGCGCCGGACCCGGATCTCTTCATCCGCACCGGCGGTGAGGTGCGCATCAGCAACTTCATGCTCTGGCAGGTGGCCTACACCGAGTTCGTGTTCTCCGACTGCCTCTGGCCCGAGTTTGGCGAAGCCCAGCTCGACGCCGCTATCCAGGCCTTCCGCGAGCGCGACCGGCGCTTCGGCGGGGTCAAGCTCTCACCCCAAGAGGCCTGAAGTGCTGAAACAGCGTGTCATCACCGCCATCGTCCTGCTGGCCATTCTGCTGCCGGCGCTGTTCGCCGCGTCGCCCTGGCCCTTTGCCCTGCTGACCCTGGTGATGATTGGCGCGGCCGCCTGGGAGTGGGCGCGGCTGAACGGACTGCCGGGTGCCGGCGCCTGGGGCTTCGGTGCCTTGATCGCCGCGGCTTGCGGCGCCACGCTGTGGGCGCTGCAGCTACAGGCGCCGCCCAGCTGGTGCTGGTGGCTGGCGGGTGGCATCTGGGTGCTGGGCGGCACGCTGGCCCTGCGCGGCGGCCCGGCGGCCTGGCCCAAGGTCTCGCGCGCGCTGCGCCTGGTGCTGGGCGGCCTGGCGCTGTGGGCGGCCTGGCTGGCGATGGCACAGGCCAAGGCCCAGGGCATCAACTTTCTGCTGTCGATCTTCTGCCTGGTGTGGATGGCCGACATCGCGGCCTACTTCGGCGGCAAGGCCTTCGGCCGCCGCAAGCTGGCGCCCGCCATCAGCCCCGGCAAGAGCTGGGAGGGCGTCTGGAGCGGCATGCTGGGCGTGCTGCTGCTGGGCGTGATCTGGGTGCACGTGATCGACGCGCGTTTCCACGTCGATGCGCCGAGCCTGTTCAGCCTGCTGGCGCATGGCCTGGGCCCGGTATCGCTGCTGGCGCTGTTCTTCCTCGCGGCCATGAGCGTGGTGGGCGACCTGTTCGAGTCCCTCATCAAGCGCGCGGTCGGTGCCAAGGACAGCAGCCAACTGCTGCCCGGCCATGGCGGCGTGCTCGATCGCGTCGATGCCTTGTTGCCCGTGTTCCCCCTGGCCCTGGCCCTGAGTTCCCTTCCCAAGCTGATATGAGCGCACCCTCCATGAACCGCCGGCAGCGCGTCAGCGTGCTGGGTTCCACCGGCTCGATCGGCGTCAACACCCTGGATGTGCTGGCGCGTCATCCGGAGCGCTACGAGGTGTTTGCCCTCAGCGCGATGAGCCGGGTCGATGCACTGCTGGCGCAATGCCTGCAGCACCGGCCGCGCTACGCCGTGCTGCCCGACCAGGCCCTGGCCGCCGAACTGCGCGGCAAGCTGCGCGAGCAGGGCGCGCGCACCGAGGTGCTGGACGGGCCCGATGCCTTGAGCGAGATCGCGGCCCACCCCGAGGTGGATGCGGTGATGGCGGCCATCGTCGGCGCCGCCGGGCTGGCGCCCTGCCTGGCCGCCGCCCGCGCCGGCAAGCGCCTGCTGCTGGCCAACAAGGAAGCCATCGTGGTGGGCGGCGCGCTCTTCATGCAGGCGGTGGAGCAGGGCGGTGCCACGCTGCTGCCGATTGATTCCGAGCATTCGGCGATCTTTCAATGCCTGCCCGAGGACCGCAAGACCTGGCACCAGCGCATCGATCACATCGTGCTGACCGCCTCGGGCGGCCCGTTCCGCACCCGTGAGCCCGGCACCCTGGCCGAGGTCACGCCGGAGCAGGCCTGCGCACACCCGAACTGGGTGATGGGCCGCAAGATCTCGGTCGACTCGGCCACCATGATGAACAAGGCGCTCGAGGTGATCGAGGCGCGCTGGCTGTTCAACCTGACGCCCGAGCAGATCAAGGTCATCATCCATCCGCAAAGCATCATCCATTCGATGGTGGTGTGTCGCGACAACTCGGTGCTGGCCCAGCTGGGCACGCCGGACATGCGTGTGCCGATCGCCTATGGGCTCGCCTTCCCCGAGCGCGTCGAGTCGGGTGCCAGCCGGCTCGATCTGCTCAGCACGCCGGGCCTGAGCTTCGAGGAGGCCGATGCGCGCCGCTTCCCCGGCCTGCATCTGTCCTGGGCCGCGCTGCGCGCACGCGAGGGTTCGACGGCCGTGCTGAATGCCGCGAACGAAGAGGCCGTGGCGGCCTTCCTCGACGGCGGCCTGCGCTTCGACCATATCCACCGCGTGAACGCCGAAGCGCTGGCGCAGCTGCTGCCCGCCGCCGATGAATGCGCCAGCGTGGCCGGCCTGCTGGCGCTGGACGCGCGCGCGCGCCGCCATGCCCAGGGCCTGATCAAGGCCTTGCGCGCATCATGATCACCTCCCTGCTGGCCTTCGTGCTCACGCTGGGCGTGCTGATCGTGGTGCACGAATACGGCCATTACCGCGTGGCGCGCGCCTGTGGCGTCAAGGTGCTGCGCTTCTCGGTCGGCTTCGGACGCGTCATCTGGCGCTACCGCAAGCATCCCGAGGCCACCGAGTTCACGCTCAGCGCCTTGCCCCTGGGCGGCTATGTGCGCATGCTGGACGAGCGCGAAGGGCCGGTGGCGCCGGAGGAGCGCGCCCAGGCCTTCAACAACCGGCCGCTGCTGCAGCGCACCGCCATCGTGGCCGCCGGCCCGATCGCGAATCTGCTGCTGGCGGTGCTGCTGCTGGCGGCGGTGAACTGGATCGGCCAGGACGAGCCGAAGGCCGTGCTGGGCGCGCCGCTGGCGGGCAGCCTGGCCGAGCGCGCCGGCATGCGCGCGGGCGACTGGGTGCAGGCGGTGTCGCGCGACGGCCAGGATTGGCAGGAGCTGCGCTCGCTGCCCGAGCTGCGCTGGCAGCTCACGCAGGCGGTGGGCGCACGCGCCAAGCTGTACCTGAATCTGAGCGACAAGGACGGCCACGGCCGCCGCGCCGTGCTGCTGGATACCGATGCGCTGGAGGGCCGCGATCTCGACGCCGCGCTGCTGCGCAAGCTGGGCCTGGGCGGCGCCTATAGCGAGCCGGTGCTGGGCGCGCTGGTGCCCAGCGGTGCCGGTGCCGCCGCCGGCCTGCGCCAGGGCGACCAGGTGCTGAGCGTCGATGGCGTGCCGGTGCTGGATGCCGCCAGCCTGCGCGAGCGCATCCGTGCGGCCGTCCAGGATGGTCGGCCGCGCACCATGCAGTGGCAGCTGCGCCGCGCCGGCGAGCTGCTCAGCATCGAGGTCACGCCGCGCCTGGCGGACGACGCCGGCAAGACCGTCGGCCGCATCGAGGCCATGGTGGGCGCCGCGCCGCAGTTCGTGAAGGTCAGCTATGGCTTTGCTGAAGGCTTGATGAAGGGCGCCGAGCGCACCTGGGAGGTCGCCAGCATGACGCTCACGACGCTGGGCCGCATGCTGATCGGCGAGGCCTCGCTGAAGAACCTCAGCGGGCCGCTGACGATTGCCGACTATGCGGGGCAGTCGGCACAGCTGGGCATCACGCCCTTCCTGAGCTTTCTCGCGCTGGTGAGCGTGAGCCTCGGCGTGCTGAACCTGCTGCCGCTGCCGATGCTCGATGGCGGACACCTGATGTATTATCTTTTCGAGGGTTTGAGCGGCCGCCCCGTCTCCGAGTGGTGGCTAGCGCAGCTCCAACGCGTGGGCGTGTTCGTGATGCTGCTGATGATGACTCTGGCCCTTTCCAACGACGTGACCCGCTTGCTGGGTCTGCATTGAAGCTTCCAACGCATGTCCCTATCTCTGTCTAAGCGTTCGCCTATGCGCCCCTCTTTGTTGTCCCTGGCGCTGGCCGCCACGCTGCAATCGGGTGCTGCCTGGGCCGTTGATCCTTTCGTGCTGAAGGACATCCGCGTCGAGGGCCTGCAGCGTACCGACCCCGGTACCGTGTTCGCCAGCCTGCCCTTTCGCATCGGCGACAACTACAACGACGACAAGGGTGCCGCGGCCCTGCGCGCGCTGTTCGCCACCGGCCTGTTCAAGGACGTGCGCATCAATATCGACGGCAGCTCGGTCGTCGTCGTCATCGAAGAGCGCCCCATCATCGCCAACGTGAGCTTCGTCGGCCTGAAGGAGTTCGATACCGAGGCGCTCTCCAAGTCGCTCAAGGACGTGGGCATCGGCGAGGGCAAGCCCTTCGACAAGGCCCTGGCCGACCGCGCCGAGCAGGAGCTCAAGCGCCAGTACCTGACGCGCAGCCTGTACGGCGCCGAGGTCACCACCACCATCACGCCGCTGGAGCGCAACCGCGTCAACGTCGCCTTCACGGTGGCCGAGGGCGAGCCTGCCAAGATCGGCGAGATCCGCATCCAGGGCAGCAAGGTGTTCTCCGAGAGCACGCTGCTGGGCCTGCTGGAGCAGACCACCTCGGGTTGGCTGACCTGGTACACCAAGACCGACCGCTACTCGCGCACCAAGCTCAACGCCGACCTCGAGACGCTGCGCTCCTACTACCTGAATCGCGGCTATCTGGAGTTTGCGGTCGAGTCCACCCAGGTGACGATCTCGCCCGACAAGCAGAGCATCGGCGTGGCCATCACCGTCAGCGAAGGCCAGCCCTATACCGTCAGCGCCGTCAAGATCGAGGGCGACTTCCTGGGCCGCGAGGAAGAGTTCAAGCGCCTGATCGCGCTCAAGCCTGGTGAGGCCTACCGCGGTGAAGCGGTGGCCCAGACCACGCGCGCCTTCCAGGATCTGTACGGCACCTTCGGCTATGCCTTTGCACGCGTCGAGAGCCGGCCCGAGATCGACCGCGCCACCGGCCAGGTGGTGGTGACCTTCAGCGCCGAGCCGCAGCGCCGCGTCTATGTGCGCCGCGTCATCATCTCGGGCAACACGCGCACGCGTGACGAAGTCATCCGCCGCGAGTTCCGCCAGTTCGAGTCGTCCTGGTACGACGGCCAGCGCATCAAGAATTCGCGCGACCGCGTCGAGCGCCTGGGCTATTTCAAGGACGTCAACGTCGACACCACCGAGGTGCCGGGCTCGCCCGACCAGGTGGACGTGACGCTCACGCTGACCGAGAAGCCCACCGGCAACATCATGGTCGGCGCGGGCTATTCCAGCGCGCAGAAGCTCTCGCTGACCGGCTCGATCCGCCAGGAGAATGTGTTCGGCTCGGGCAACTACCTGGCGCTGGAGGTCAATACCGCCAAGACCGGCCGCGCCCTGGTGGTCTCCACCGTCGACCCCTATTTCACGGTGGATGGCGTGTCGCGCGCCTTCGACATGTTCTACCGCACCACCAAGCCGCTCAACACCCTGGGTGAGGAATACGAGCTGGCCTCGTACGGCGGCTCGGTGAAGTTCGGCGTGCCCTTCTCCGAGCTGGACACCGTGTTCTTCGGCATCGGCTACGAACTCACGCGCATCACGGCTTCGGCTGGTCTGCCGAACAACTACTTCCTGTTCCGCAACCAGTTCGGCCCCAGCAGCACGGCCGTGCCCTTCACCATCGGTTGGGCCAACGACAGCCGCGACAGCGTGATCTCGCCCACGGCGGGTCGCTACCAGCGCGTCAACGTCGAGCTCAGCGCCCTGGGCGACTCGCATTTCTGGCGTGCCAATCTGCAGCATCAGCAGTACTTCAACCTGACGCACAAGTTCTCGCTGGGCATCAACGGCGAGCTGGGCTGGGGCGGCGGTCTGGGTGGCCGACCCTATCCCATCTTCAAGAACTTCTACGGCGGCGGCCTGGGTTCGGTGCGCGTGTTCGAGCCCGGCTCGCTGGGCCCGGTCGACGTGACCGGCTCCTACACCGGTGGCAATCGCAAGTTCAACCTGAACGCCGAGTTCTATGTGCCGGTGCCGGGTTCGGGCAATGACAAGAGTTTCCGCTTGTTCGCATTCATGGACGCGGGTAACGTTTGGGGATCGCATGAGAAGCTGGATTTGGCCAGCGTGCGCTCCTCGGCAGGTGTGGGTATCAGCTGGCTCTCCCCCATGGGCCCGCTGCGTTTGAGCTATGGCGTGCCATTGCGCAAGAAACCCACAGATAGAATCGAGAAATTCCAATTCCAGATCGGGACTGCATTCTGATGAACAGCAAGCTGTTGAAGACGGTGGCCGCGGCCGCCCTGATGTCGCTGTCGGCCTTCGGCCTGCAAGCGCAAGACCTGAAGATCGGCTACATCAATAGCGAGCGCGTGCTCAAGGAAGCCAATCTGGCCAAGGCCGCCCAGCTGAAGCTGGAAACCGAGTTCGGCAAGCGCGAGAAGGATCTGAAGGACGCCGAGAACAAGCTGCGCGGCGCTGCCGAGAAGCTTGAGAAGGACGCCCCGACCCTGGCCGAGGCCGAGCGCAATCGCCGTCAGCGCGATCTGGTGGAAGCCGACCGCGACCTGCAGCGCAAGCGCCGCGAGTGGCAGGAAGACCTGACCCAGCGCAAGAACGAAGAGCTGGGTGCGGTGGTGGAACGCGCCAACCGCGTCATCAAGCAGATCTTCGACGCCGAGAAGTACGACCTGATCGTGCAAGACGCCCTGCACGCCAGCGGCCGCGTGGACATCACCAAGAAGGTGATCGACGCGCTCAACGCGCAGAAGTAAATCGGTGGCCGCAGTCCTCACGCTGCCCGAACTGATCGCCGCCTTGGGCGGCGATCTTCTTGGTGCGGCCGAATCGCTTGCGGCGACGCGCATAGCCCGCATTGCCACGCTGGAAGACGCCGACGCCGAATCCATCGCCTTCCTCGCCAATCCGCGCTACGCGGCGCAACTGGCCAGTACCCAGGCGGGCTGCGTGATCGTGGCACCGGCGATGGCCGAGGCCGCCGTTGCACGTTCGGCGCGTTCGGCACCAGCGGCAGGCGCTGCCACGCTGGTCACGCCCGACCCCTATCTGTACTTTGCCCGCCTGACGCAGTGGTGGGCCGCGCGCGGCCGCAGCGGCAGCGTCGCGAGCATCCACCCCAGCGCCTTTGTCGACCCCTCGGCGCGGCTGGGTGAGGGCGTCAGCGTCGGCCCGTTTGCGGTCATCGAGGCGGGCGCGGTGATCGGTGCCGGCGCGGTGATCGGGCCGCACTGCGTGGTCGAGCGTGCTGCCAGCGTGGGCGCGGGCACCCGGCTGGCGCCGCATGTGACGGTCTGCCACGGCTGCAGCATCGGCGCGCGCTGCATCATCCATAGCGGCGCCGTGATCGGCGCCGACGGCTTCGGCTTCGCGCCCAATCAGGGCCAGTGGGAAAAGATCGAGCAGCTGGGTGCGGCGGTGATCGGCAACGACGTGGAGATCGGCGCGCAGACCTGCATCGATCGCGGCGCGCTGGGCAACACGGTGATCGAGGACGGCGTCAAGCTCGACAACCTGATCCAGATCGCCCACAACGTGCACATCGGCGCGCATACTGCCATGGCGGCTTGCTCTGGCGTGGCGGGCAGCACGCGCATCGGCAAGCACTGCATGATCGGTGGCTCGGCCAATATCGTTGGCCACATCACCATTGCCGACCACGTGTTCGTGTCGGCCTGCACCTTCGTCTCGCGTTCCATCAGCAAGCCGGGCCAGTACACCGGCGTGTTCCCGATGGACGAGAATGCGAACTGGGAAAAGAACGCTGCAACGCTCAGGCAGTTGCACGCCATGCGCGATCGCTTGCGCGCACTCGAGAAAAAATCATGACCAGCAATACCGACAACACCGGCTTCGACATCCACCAGATCATCAAGATGCTGCCGCATCGCTTCCCCTTCCTGTTGGTGGACCGGGTGCTGGAGGTGGAGAAGGGCAAGCGCATCCGCGCGATCAAGAACGTCACCATCAACGAGCCCTTCTTCCCGGGGCATTTCCCGGTGCGTCCGGTGATGCCGGGGGTGCTGCAGCTCGAGGCGATGGCCCAGGTGGCGACGCTGCTGGCGGTGGTGAGCCTGGACCGCCAGATCGACGACAAGACGATCTGCTATTTCGCGGGCATCGACGGTGCGCGCTTCAAGCGCCCGGTGGAGCCCGGCGATCAGCTGGTGTTCGAGGTCACGCTGGAGCGCGCCAAGGCCTCGCTGTTCAAGTTCACCGGCAAGGCCTTTGTGGGCGACGAGCTGGCCTGCGAGGCCGAACTGATGTGCACCATGCGCCGTATCGAAGACTGAGGTCCGGGCGCATATGGCTCGCATCCATCCCACCGCCATTGTTGATCCCAAGGCCCATTTGGCCGAGGACGTGGAGGTTGGCGCCTACGCGCTGATCGGGCCCGAGGTCTCGATAGCTGCCGGTACCCGCGTGGGCCCGCATTGCGTCATCGAGGGCCGCACCCGCATCGGCCGCGACAATCACTTCTACCAGTTCAGCTCGATCGGCGCGATGCCGCAGGACATGAGCCATGGCGGCGAGGTGACCGAGCTGGTGATCGGCGACCGCAACACGGTGCGCGAGTTCTGCACCTTCAACACTGGCACCTTCAAGGAAGAGGGCGTCACCCGGGTCGGCTCCGACAACTGGATCATGGCCTATGTGCACCTGGCCCATGACGTGCAGCTGGGCAGTCATTGCGTGCTGGCCAACAACGCCACCCTAGCGGGCCATGTGCGCGTGGGCGACTGGGCCACCATCGGTGGCCTGACGGGCGTGCATCAGTACGTCAAGATCGGCGCCCACGCGATGATCGGCTTCCAGGGTCATGTGGCCCAGGATGTGGCGCCCTATATGACGGTGGACGGCAACCCGCTGGCGGTGCGCGCGGTGAATCTCACCGGCCTGCGCCGGCGCGGCTTCAGCAATGAACGCATCGCGGTGATACGGCAGCTGCACAAGCTGATCTTCCGCAGCAGCCTGACGCTGGAGCAATCGAGCGCACAGATCCAGGCGCTGCTGGCCGAGCAGGGTGGCGATTCAGTGGCCGATGTGCAGCTGATGCTGGACTTCATTGCCGGCTCCACACGCGGCCTGGTGCGCTGAGCGATGTCTGAACAAGCGCCGCGCCTCGGGCTGGTGGCCGGCGAGGCTTCCGGCGACCTGCTGGCCAGCCTGCTGATCCAGGGCCTGCGCCAGCGCTGGCCCGCGCTGCGCACCCAGGGCATCGGCGGGCCGCGCATGCAGGCCCAGGGCTTCGAGGCCTGGTGGCCGTCCAGCAAGCTGTCCATCTTCGGCTATGTCGATGCGCTGCTGAATATCCGCGAGCTGCTGAGCATCCGTCGCCAGCTGGGCAATCGCCTGCTGGCCGAGCGGCCGCGCGCCTTCATCGGCGTGGATGCGCCCGACTTCAATTTCGGCCTGGAAACGCGGCTGCGCGAGGCCGGCATCAAGACCATCCACTTCGTCTGCCCCTCGATCTGGGCCTGGCGCGGCGAGCGCGTGCACAAGATCGCCAAGGCGGCGGACCATGTGCTGTGCCTGTTCCCCTTCGAGCCGGAGATCCTGCACAAGGCCGGCGTGGCCGCCACCTATGTCGGCCATCCGTTGGCCGATGCGATCGCGTTGCAGCCGCCCCGGGCGGAGGCCCGCGCGGCCATGGGTCTGGGCGAGGGCGACAACGTGGTGGCGCTGCTGCCCGGCAGCCGCCGCAGCGAGATCGGCTATATCGCCGAGCCGATGCTGCATGCGGCCCAGCTGATGCGGCAGGCGCGGCCCGAGCTGAAATTCATCCTGCCGGTGGCGCCGGGCCTGCGCGAGCTGCTGCAGCCCATGGTGGACCGCCTCGGCCAGGGCCTGAACCTGACGTTGCTAGACGGCCGCTCGCACGAGGCCCTGGCGGCCTGCGACATCACCCTGGTGGCCAGCGGCACCGCCACGCTGGAGGCGGCGCTGTTCAAGCGCCCGATGGTGGTGGCCTACCGCATGCACGCGCTGAACGCCTGGCGCATGCGCGGCAAGAACTACCTGCCCTGGGTGAGCCTGCCCAATGTGCTGGCGCGCGAATTCCTGGTGCCCGAGCTGCTGCAGGAGGCATGCACGCCCAAGGCGCTGGCGCGCGAGGGCCTGGCCTGGCTCGACGATGCCGAGCGCTATGCACGCGTGCAGGCGCGCTTTCACGAACAACACCTGCTGTTGCGCCGCGATACGGCGCGGGTGGCCAGCGATGCGATCGCGCAAGTCCTCGGCGCCTGAGCTGCCGACCCAGCTGGGGCTGGTCTGGGACGTGCCTGGCCTGATGGCCGGTGTGGACGAGGCCGGCCGAGGCCCGCTGGCCGGGCCGGTGGTGGCCGCCGCGGTGATCCTGGACGACCAGCAGCCGATTGCCGGCCTGGCCGACTCCAAGGTGCTGACCGAGAAGAAGCGCGAGCGCCTGTTCGACGAGATCCGCGCCAAGGCCTTGTGCTGCTGCATCGCCGAGGCCAGCGTGGCTGAGATCGATGAGCTCAACATCCTGCAGGCCACCATGCTGGCGATGCGCCGCGCGGTGGAGGGCCTGCGCCTCAAGCCGGCCAAGGTGCTGGTGGATGGCAACCGCCTGCCGGTGCTGAAGATTCCGGCCGAGGCCATCGTCAAGGGCGACGCCAAGGTCAAGGCGATCTCGGCCGCCTCGATCCTGGCCAAGGTGCACCGCGACCGCCTCTGCGTGCTGATGCACGAGCAGCATCCCGAGTACGGCTTTGCCACCCACAAGGGCTATCCCACCGCCGACCACATGGCCGCGCTGCGCGAGCATGGCGCCACGGCCTGGCATCGCACGAGTTTTGCGCCGGTGCGCGAGGTTTTGACGAAATGACGAGCCCCAACGTTCTCCACATCACCTCGCGCGACAACCCGGTACTGCAGCGTCTGCGCAAGCTGGCCGCGGACGCCAACGCCTACCGCAAGCTGGGCAGCATCTGGCTGGAGGGCGATCACCTGGCCCGCGCCGCGCTGGCGCGCGCCTACCCGCTCAGCCTCGCCGTGGTCACCGAAAGCGCCTACGCCGAGGCGCCGCTGCGCGATCTGGCCGACGCCGCGCCGCGCGTGCTGGTGGTGCCCGAGGCCTTGTTCAAGACCATCAGCGGGCTGGAGTCGCCGGCGCGCATCGGCTTCGAAGTGCCTTACCAGGCAGGGCAAGACCTGACCCCTGGGCTGGATTCGGTGGTGCTGGACCGGCTGCAGGATGCCGGCAACGTCGGCACCATCCTGCGCAATGCCGGCGCCCTGGGCTTCAAGCAGATCCTCGCGCTCAAGGGCACGGCCGCGCTGTGGTCGCCCAAGGTGCTGCGTGCCGGCATGGGCGCGCATTTCGGCCTGCGCCTGGTCGAGGGACTGCTGCCCGAGGATCTGGATCGGCTGGGCGTGCCCCTGGTGGCCACCAGCTCGCATGCGCAGCAGCAACTGCACCAGCTGCGCCTGCCCGAGCCCTGCGCCTGGGTGATGGGCCACGAAGGGCAGGGCGTTCAGCCTGCGCTGATGCAGCGCTGTGCGCTGACCGTGGGCATTCCGCAGCCGGGCGGCGAGGAGTCGCTCAATGTGGGCAGTGCCGCGGCGATCTGCCTCTACGAATCGGCACGCCAGCGGCTCACGAGCGCTTAATAGATCAGCCGGTCGGGGCGGATGTCTCGCAAGATGGTGGTGGCGATCTCCTCGATCGACTTGTGCGTGGACGAGAGCCAGGAGATGCCATTGCGCTTCATCATCGCTTCCGCTTCGTTGATCTCGTAGCGGCAGTTCATCAGATCGGCATACTTGCTGCCGGGGCGGCGCTCGTTGCGGATCTGCGAGAGGCGCTCGGGGTCGATGGTGAGGCCGAAGCACTTTTTCTTGTGCGGCTCTAGCATCGAGGGGATCTTGTTGCGCTCGAAGTCCTCGGGGATGAGCGGGTAGTTGGCCGCCTTGATGCCATGCTGCATGGCCAGGTAGAGCGAGGTCGGCGTCTTGCCGCTGCGCGACACGCCCACCAGGATCACGTCGGCCGATTCCAGGTTCTTGGCGGACTGGCCATCGTCATGCGCCAGCGAGAAGTTGATCGCCTCGATGCGGTCGTGGTACTCCTGGCTGCGCGCCACGTCGGAGAAGCGCCCGACGCGGTGGTTGGACTTTACCTGGAACTCCTCTTCCAAGGGCTCGATGAAGGTGTTGAACATGTCCATCACCAGGCCCTTGCAATGCTCGCGCACGATCTGCAGCACCTCGCGGTTCACCAGGGTGGCGAACACGATGGCGCGCTGGCCCTCCTGCTCACCCAGGTTGTTGATCTCGCGCACCACCTGGTGCGCCTTCTCGGCGCTGTCGACAAAGGGGCGGCGCACATGGCGGGGCTTGCCGGGGAACTGGGCCAGGATGGAGTTGCCGAAGGTCTCGGCAGTGATCCCGGTGCCGTCCGAGACAAAGTACACGGTGCGATTGGGCATGGCGCTGGGGGCTTTGATGTGCGGGTTTCCATCATAGAAGCACATCACCGTAGAATCGGCCGCAATATCCCGCTTGAGCGATGCACGGCCTCATGAACCCCCTCTACCTCCTAGAAGAATCCAGAAATGGTGGGGTGGGTGCGTGCGCGGGAGCCCCGGTTTCACAACATCACGGAGTTTCCCCATGTCTTCTCGCTTTGATGCGACCGCCCTGGTCGTTCCCTTTGAGAATCTGAGAATGAGCGACGTCGAGGTCGTTGGCGGCAAGAACGCCAGCCTCGGCGAAATGATCTCGCAACTGGCCGCCTCGGGCGTGCGTGTGCCCGGCGGCTTTGCCACCACGGCCCATGCCTTCCGCGAGTTCCTCAAGCATGAGGGCCTGGACAAGCGCATCGAGGCGCGCTTGGCCACGCTCAATACCGACGACGTGCGCGCGCTGGCCGAGGCCGGCGCGGAGATCCGCGGCTGGCTGGAGGCGCAGCCCTTTCCGGCCGATCTGGAAGCACAGATCCGCAGCTCCTTTGCCAAGCTGACCGCCGACAACCCCGGCGTGTCCTTTGCCGTGCGCTCGTCCGCCACCGCGGAAGACCTGCCCGACGCCTCCTTCGCCGGCCAGCAGGAGACCTTCCTGAACGTGGTGGGCATCGAAGAGGTGCTGCACAAGATGAAGGAGGTGTTCGCCTCCCTCTACAACGACCGCGCCATCAGCTACCGCGTGCACAAGGGCTTCGCCCATGCCGACGTGGCCCTGTCCGCCGGTGTGCAGCGCATGGTGCGCTCCGACCTTGGTTCGGCCGGCGTGATGTTCACCATCGACACCGAGTCGGGCTTCAAGGACGTGGTCTTCATCACCTCCAGCTACGGCCTGGGCGAGACGGTGGTGCAGGGTGCCGTCAACCCCGACGAGTTCTATGTGCACAAGCCCGCGCTGCAGCGCGGCAAGCTGCCCATCATCCGCCGCAACCTGGGCTCCAAGCTGATCCGCATGGAGTTCGCTACGCCGGAAGAGAAGGCCGCCAGCGGCAAGCTGGTGAAGACGGTGGATACCGCCCCCGAGCAGCGCAACCGCTACTCGCTGGCCGATGCCGAGGTGGTGGAACTGGCGCAGTACGCCATGATCATCGAGCAGCATTACCAGCGCCCGATGGACATCGAGTGGGGCCGCGATGGCGTGGACGGCAAGCTCTACATCCTGCAGGCCCGCCCCGAGACGGTGAAGAGCCAGGCCGAGGGCCAGGTCGAGCATCGCTACAAGCTCAAGGGCCACAGCGCGGTGCTGGCCGAGGGCCGTGCCATCGGCCAGAAGATCGGCACCGGCCCGGTGCGATTGGTGCACAACATCGCCGAGATGGAGCGCGTGCAGCCGGGCGACGTCCTGGTGACCGACATGACCGACCCGAACTGGGAGCCGGTGATGAAGCGCGCCTCGGCCATCGTCACCAACCGCGGTGGCCGCACCTGCCACGCCGCCATCATCGCGCGCGAGCTGGGCATTCCGGCGGTGGTGGGCTGCGGTGATGCGACCGAGAAGCTCAAGGACGGTCAGCTGGTGACGGTCGCCTGCTCCGAGGGCGACACCGGCTACATCTACGACGGCCTGCTCGAGACCGAGATCAGCGAGGTGCATCGCGGCGAGCTGCCGTACTGCCCGATCAAGATCATGATGAACGTCGGCAACCCGCAGCTGGCCTTCAACTTTGCGCAGATGCCCAGCGCCGGCGTGGGCCTGGCCCGCCTCGAGTTCATCATCAACAACAACATCGGCGTCCACCCCAAGGCCATCCTCGACTATCCCAACATCGACGCCGACCTGAAGAAGGCCGTCGAGTCGGTGGCGCGCGGCCACGCCTCGCCGCGTGCCTTCTATGTGGACAAGCTGGCCGAGGGCATCGCCACCATCGCCGCGGCCTTCTTCCCGCGCCCGGTGATCGTGCGGCTCTCCGACTTCAAGAGCAACGAGTACCGCAAGCTGATCGGCGGTTCGCGTTACGAGCCGGACGAAGAGAACCCGATGCTGGGCTTCCGCGGTGCCTCGCGCTACATCAGCGGCGAGTTCTCGGATGCCTTCGCGATGGAGTGCGAGGCGCTCAAGCGCGTGCGCAATGACATGGGGCTCTCGAACATCGAGATCATGGTGCCCTTCGTGCGCACGGTGCGCCAGGCCGAGCGCGTGGTGGACATGCTGGCCGAGCGTGGCCTCAAGCGCGGCGTGGATGGCCTGCGCGTCATCATGATGTGCGAGGTGCCCAGCAACGCCATCCTGGCCGAGGCCTTCCTGGAGCATTTCGACGGCATGTCGATCGGCTCCAATGACCTGACCCAGCTGACCCTGGGCCTGGACCGTGACTCCGGCCTGGAGCAGCTGGCGGGCGACTTCGACGAGCGCGACTCGGCCGTCAAGGCGCTGATCTCGCGCGCCATTACCGCCTGCCGCGCCACCGGCAAGTACATCGGCATCTGCGGCCAGGGCCCCAGCGACCATCCGGACTTCGCCGACTGGCTGGCCTCGGAAGGCATCGTCTCGATCTCGCTCAACCCCGACACGGTGATCGAGACCTGGCAGCGCCTGGCCAAGCGCTGAGTACTGCCTGCTCGGCAAGGAGGCGGCCCGCGGGTCGCCTTTTTTTGTGCGCGAACTGTGGCGTGATGCGGGTAGTCGGGGATGCGCGGCGGGGCGGGCCTCAAGCATCATCGCCGCATGGCAATCGTGGACATGGCGGCAGCATTCAAGCGCAGGCTCGGGCGCATCTATGGCGCCTACACCCTGGGCTTCTGCATGCTGGTGCTGGTGCTGGCCGTGCTCGAGCATTGGGGCATGCCCAAGACCTGGATAGGCTTTTGCTTCCTGGCCGTGACGGTGGGTGTGTATGCCGGCATCGGCATCTTCACCCGTACCACCGACCCCGACGAGTACTACGTGGCCGGCCGCCGCGTGCCTGCCTTCTACAACGGCATGGCCGCCGGCGCCGACTGGATGAGCGCCGCCTCCTTCATCGGCCTGGCGGGCACCCTGTATCTGGCCGGTTATGGCGGGCTGGCCTTCGTGCTGGGCTGGACCGGCGGCTTCTGCCTGGTGGCCCTGCTGCTGACGCCCTATCTGCGCCGCTTTGGCCGCTTCACCATCCCCGATTTCCTGGCCGAACGCTATGACAGCCAGACGCTGCGTCTGCTGGGTGCGCTGGCCGCCATCCTGATCTCCTTCATCTATGTGGTGGCGCAGATCTATGGCATCGGCCTGATCACCACCCGGCTCACCGGCCTGACCTTCGAGATCGGCGTGTTCGTCGGTCTGGGCGGGGTGCTGGTGTGCTCCTTTCTGGGCGGCATGCGCGCCGTCACCTGGACCCAGGTGGCGCAATACATCATCCTGATTGCCGCCTACCTGGTACCGGTGGTGTGGCTCTCGATCAAGCAGACCGGCGTGCCGGTGCCGCAGGCCGTGTACGGCTACCAGGTGCAGAAGATCAGCGCGCGCGAGCAGGAGTTGATCAAGGACCCGGCCGAGTTGCAGGTGCGGCAGTTCTACGCCCAGCGCGCCATCGAGTACGGGCAGAAATTGCAGGACGTGCCCACCGCCTTGGCAGCGGAGCGCACCCAGGCGTCGCGGCATATCGCCAAGCTCAAGGCCGGCGATGCGCCGCTGGCCGAGATCCAGGCCGCCGAAAAGCGCCGCGCGGCCCTGCCCAAGACGGTGGCCGAGGCCGAAAGCCAGTGGCGCCGCGCCAAGGCCCAGGACGAGCAGCGCGCGCGGCCCCTCTCCGGCATGCCGGCCCATACCCAGCCGTTTGCGGGCGACCCGGAGGGCGACGCCGGCCAGCAGGAAAGCTTCGACGTCTCGCGCCGCAACTTCCTGGCCCTGGTGTTCTGCCTGATGCTCGGCACGGCGGGCCTGCCGCACATCCTGGTGCGCTACTACACGACGCCCTCGGTGGGCGAGGCGCGCGCCTCGGTGGCCTGGTCGCTGGGCTTCATCGGCCTGCTCTACATCACCGCGCCGGCGCTGGCGGTGATGCTCAAGTTCGAGGTCTTCAATGGCCTGGTGGGCACGCCCATCGCCGATCTGCCCGCCTGGGTGGGGCAGTGGATGCGGGTGGACGCGGGCCTGCTGTCGATCAACGACGTGAACGGCGACGGCATCCTGCAACTGGGCGAGCTGCACCTGGGCAGCGACATCATCATGCTGCTGGCGCCCGAACTGGCCGGGCTGCCCTATGTGGTCTCGGGCATGGTGGCGGCGGGGGGCCTAGCTGCGGCGCTATCGACCGCAGATGGCCTGCTGCTGACGATCTCGGCCTCGCTCTCGCACGACATCTATTACCGCATCGTCAACCCCAGCGCCAGCAGCACCCGCCGTGTCACGCTGTCCAAGGCGCTGCTGCTGGCCACGGCATTGAGCGCGGCCGCGGTGGCGGCGCAGCGGCCGGCCGATATCGTGCTGCTGGTCTCGGCGGCGTTCTCGCTCGCCGGCTCGACCTTTGTGCCGGTGCTGGTGCTGGGCATCTTCTGGCAGCGGGCCAACAAGCAGGGCGCGCTGGCCGGCATGCTGACCGGGCTGGCGGTGTGCGCCTACTACATGGTCAGCGCCGATCCGGGCCTGCGGCGCAGCCTGGGCATTCCCGGCGCCGTCGAGCTGTGGTGGGGCATCCATCCGATCTCGGCCGGCCTGTTCGGCATACCGGCGGGCACGGTAGCCCTGGTGCTGGTGAGCCTGCTGACGCCCGCACCACCGGCGTCGGCGAGGGCCCTGTTGGCCCGTTTGCGTGCGCCAGATCCGCGTTGAAACGCGCTGAACCGCGCTGAGCGGCACGCCAGTCAGCGCCCATTTGGGCCTTCCGGCATTTCGCGCTACAATCGCGGGCTTTCCCTTGCCGTACCCATGAGTTTGACGCTGGGGTCCGGCTTCCACAGTGCAGGAATCATCCTGGGCTGGAATCCACAAGGAGTGTTTATGCGTCACTATGAGATCGTTCTGCTGATCCATCCGGATCAAAGCGAACAAGTTCCGGCCATGCTGGAGCGCTACAAGGGCCTGATCACCGCTGGCGGTGGTGTGGTCCACCGTGTTGAAGATTGGGGCCGCCGTCAACTGGCTTACCTGATCCAGAAGCTGGCCAAGGCGCACTACCTGTGCCTGAACATCGAGTGCAGCAAGGAAGTCCTGGCTGAGCTCGAGACCGGCTTCCGCTTCAACGACGCCGTGCTGCGCCACCTGACGGTGGTCAAGCCCAAGGCCGAGACCACGCCTTCCGTGATGATGAAGGCTGTGGAGCGTGAGGAAGCTCGCAAGGCTCCTCAGGAAGCTACTGCCTAAGTTGGGTGATCAAGCGAGTGTTCTTGTGAAGCGCGTACGGCTGTGAATCAGCTTCTATTGCTCGCGCAGATACAGGAACTCGGTCTACTCAGATACACGCCCGCCGGATTGCCGGCCCTGGACATCGTGCTCAAGCATGATTCCACGGTGCAAGAAGCAGGCGGCCCCCGCAAGGTCTCCATGGAGCTCAAAACGGTGGCAATCGGAGAGACGGCCAAACGCGTTCAGGCGCTTGGTGTTGGTGGACATGCCCGCTTCGGCGGCTTTCTGGCAGCCCAACGCAACGGTCGTGGAATCATCTTCCACATCACCGAACTGACAGCGCAAGAGGCAGCAACTCGCGCACCTGAATCTGTATCCGGATTGAAAAGTTAAGAGGTCACACTATGCCCCCAGCACGTGGTAAAGGTCGGTTCTCCAAGGACCGCAAGCCCAAGCGCAATCAACAGTCGCTGCTGTTCCGCCGCAAGCGTTTCTGCCGCTTCACCGTCACCGGTGTCGAACAGATCGACTACAAGGACATCGACACGCTGCGCGACTTCATCAGCGAAAACGGCAAGATCACGCCCGCTCGCCTGACCGGCACGCGCGCCTTCTTCCAGCGTCAGCTGACGGTTGCCATCAAGCGCGCCCGTTTCCTGGCCATGCTGCCCTACAGCGACCAGCACAAGGTCTGAGGAGTAACCCAACATGCAAATCATCCTGCTTGAAAAGGTCGCGAACCTCGGCAACCTGGGCGACGTCGTCAAGGTCAAGGACGGCTACGCACGCAACTTCCTGATCCCGACCCGCCAGGCACGCCGTGCCACGGCCGCCGCGATCAAGGAATTCGAAGCCAAGCGCGCCGAGCTCGAGAAGGCTGCCGCCGAGAAGCTGGCCGCCGCTCAAGCCCTGGGCGACAGCCTGTCCGGCAAGACCGTGCGCATCAGCCAGAAGGCTGGCGTGGACGGCCGTCTGTTCGGTTCGGTGACCAACGCCGACATCGCCGAAGGCCTGACCAAGATGGGCTTCGCTGTGGCCAAGTCGCAGATCCGTCTGCCGAATGGTCCGCTGAAGGCCGTGGGCGAGTTCGCCGTGAGCGTGGCTGCACACACCGATGTGGTGGTGGAGATCTCCGTTCAGGTCGTCGCCGACGTCGAGTAAGTACCGATAGTGTTTGCGGCCCCGAAGGGCTGCAATCATCAGAAAAGCCGGAGGCTGCCAAGCCCTCGGCTTTTTTGCCTTCTGGGGGACGAGTTATACAGCTCCGCCCCCAGGCCCTGAACAGATTCTCCACAGACTTGTCCACAGCGGCGTTTGGAACTCGAGACCATGTCAGCGATCATTTCCCCCAATCCCGGATCCCCCGATCGCAGCGATGACGAGGTGTCGCGCCTGCGCGTGCCGCCGCACTCGGTGGAAGCCGAGCAAAGCGTGCTGGGCGGCCTGCTGATCGACAACAGCGCCTGGGATCGGGCCGGCGATCTGCTGTCCGACAGCGATTTCTACCGCTTCGAGCACAAGCAGATCTTTGCCGCGGTGGGCAAGCTCATCAACGCCGGCAAGCCCGCCGACGTGGTGACGGTGTTCGAGGAGCTGACCTCGCTGGGCAAGGCGGCCGATTGCGGCGGCCTCAAATACCTCAACGACCTGGCGCAGAGCGTGCCAAGTGCCGCGAATCTGCGTCGTTATGCCGAGATCGTGCGCGAGCGCGCCATCCTCCGCAAGCTGGTCAGCGCCAGTGACGAGATCGCCACCGCGGCGCTCGCGCCGCAGGGCCGCGCGGTGACCCAGATCCTCGACGAGGCCGAGGGCAAGATCTTCCGCATCGGCGAAGAGGGCTCGCGCAGCCGCCAGGGCTTCCAGAGCATGGACAACCTGGTGGTGCAGCTGATCGATCGCGTCAACGAACTGGCCGAGAACGGCGCCGAGGACGTGACCGGCGTGCGCACCGGCTTCTTCGACCTGGACCGCATGACCGCCGGCCTGCAGCCCGGCGACCTGATCGTGCTGGCGGCGCGCCCCTCGATGGGCAAGACGGCGTTCGCCGTCAATATCGCCGAGAACGTGGCCATCAACGAAGGCCTGCCGGTGGTCATCTACTCGATGGAAATGGGCGCGGCCCAGCTGGCACTGCGTATGGTGGGCTCGATCGGCCGCATCGATCAGGGCCATCTGCGCACCGGCCGCCTGGCCGATGATGAATGGAGCCGGCTCTCCGAGGCGGTGGACAAGCTCGGCAAGTCCAGTATCTTCATCGACGAGAGCCCCGGCCTCTCGCCCAGCGAGGTGCGCGCGCGTGCGCGCCGCCAGGCCCGCATCTGCGGCAAGCTGGGCCTGATCGTGATCGACTATTTGCAGCTGATGAGCGGCAACGGTGGCAACGAGGAAAACCGTGCTACCGTGATCGGCGAAATCTCGCGCGGACTCAAGGCCCTGGCCAAGGAGCTGCAATGCCCGGTGATCGCGCTCTCGCAGCTCAACCGTTCGGTGGAAACGCGGCCCGACAAGCGCCCCATGATGTCCGACCTGCGCGAATCCGGCGCCATCGAGCAGGATGCCGACATCATCATGTTCATCTACCGCGACGAGTACTACACCAAGGACGAGTGCAAGGAGCCGGGTGTGGCCGAGATCATCATCGCCAAGCAGCGTAACGGCCCGGTGGGCACGGTGAAGCTGGCCTTCCAGCGCATGCACACCAAGTTCGAGAACCTGGCACCCGGCTACAGCGGCGGCGGCGACGAGTACTGAATAGCCCTGGCGCTGGCAATGAATGGAATACTGTATGAAAATACAGTATGCCTTCCACCATCAAGCCTCCCATTCCCCTCAAGGGGCGCGGCAGCGACTGGGCCATCGCGCATCGCTTCGAGCGCCAGGCCCGCGAATGCTTTGACGACGGCTGGGGCACGCTTGAGCAGGAGGCCGCCGAAGAGCAGCTGCCGCCCAGCACGCAGATCATCGAGGAGCATGCCAAGAGCATCATTTCGAGCAACCAGTCGCCCGACATCAGCTTCGACCTCTCGATCAACCCCTACCGCGGTTGCGAGCATGGTTGTATCTACTGCTTCGCGCGGCCCACGCACAGCTACCTGAACCTCTCGCCGGGCCTGGATTTCGAGACCCGCATCATTGCCAAGGTCAACGCCGTCGAGCGTCTGCATGCGGCCTTCGCGTCGCGCGCCTATAGCCCTAAGCTGCTGTGCCTGGGCACAGCCACCGACGCCTACCAGCCCATCGAGCGCAAGCTATGCATCACGCGCGGCCTGGTGGAGCTGATGGCGGCCTGCCAGCACCCGTTCTCCATCGTCACCAAGTCCGCGGGCGTGGAGCGCGATCTGGACCTGCTGGCGTCGATGGCCGCCAGGCGCCAGGTGGGCGTCTATGTGTCCATCACCACGCTGGACCCGACACTGGCGCGCATCCTCGAGCCGCGCGCGGCCGCGCCGCAGCGGCGCCTGCGCACGCTCAAGACCCTGGCCGAGGCGGGCGTGCCGGTGGGTGTGAGCGTCTCGCCCATCATTCCCTTTCTGAACGAGCCCGAGCTGGAGCAGATCCTGACCGCGGCCGCCGAGGCGGGCGCCAGCAAGGCCTTCAGCATCCCGCTGCGCCTGCCCTGGGAGGTGGCGCCGCTGTTCCAAGACTGGTTGCAGCAGCATGTGCCCGACAAGGCCGCGCGCGTGATGGCGCGGGTGCGCGAGATGCGCGGCGGTGCCGACAACGATCCGCGCTTCGGCTCGCGTATGCGGGGCGAGGGCATCTGGGCCCAGCTGCTGCAGCAGCGCATGCGCAAGGCCTGTGCGCGCCTGGGGCTCAATCGTGAACGCATACCGCTGGACCTGAGCCAGTTCCGGCCACCGGCCTCGCCGGGCGGGGCACAGGCCGAGCTGTTTTGAAATCAGGGCTGGCGGCAGGGCGCCAGCAGATCCCAGTCGCTGCGCCGCACCTGGGTCTGCACGCCCATCAGGCCCAGGGTGGTGTGGAAGAGGTGGTCGTGCGAGAGCGGTTGGTCCAGGTGCTGGGCCAGGCATGCGCGCGACACGCCGGCCGCCTGCGCGCTGGGCTCGGGCAACCACAGGATCAGCGGCACCTGCTTCTGCTCCTGCGGCGCCACGGCATAGGGCATGCCGTGCAGGTAGAGCTTGTTCTCGCCCAGCGACTCGCCATGGTCGGAGACATAGAGCAGGCTGGTGTCAAAGCGCGCCTGCTGGGTCTTGAGCCAGGCAATCAGGCCGGCCAGCACATGGTCGGTGTAGGCGATGGTGTTGTCGTAGGCGTTCAGCACCTGCTCGCGCGGGCATTGCTGCAGGGCATTGCTGCGGCATTCGGGCTGGAAGGGCTTGGCCGCGGCCGGCGAGCGCTTGAAATAGGCCGGCCCGTGGCTGCCCATCTGGTGCAGCACCAGCACCACGCCGCGCGCCACGCGCGCCGGGTCGAGCGCGGCGATGCGCTGATCCAGGCCATGCAGCAGGGCGGCGTCCACGCATTCCTCGCCATCGCACAGCCCGTCGGGCAGCGGCGCGGCGCCGGCGGCCGGGGTGCCGGCCATGCTGTTGGGGATACGCTCGCACAGGCCCTTGCAGCCCGACTGGTTGTCCAGCCACAGCACCGCGAGGCCGGCACGCTGCAGCACGTCCAGCAAGTTTTCCTGTGCACCCTTCTGACTGCCGAAGGCCTCGCGGCCCAGCGGCGAGAACATGCAGGGCAGGGAGGCGGCGGTGCTGGTGCCGCAGGCGCTCACGGCGCGGAAGCTCAGCACCTCGAGCTTGGCCAGCTCGGGGTTGGTGTTGCGGGCATAGCCGTTCAGCGAAAAGTTGGCGGCGCGCGCGGTCTCGCCCACCACCAGCATGAACAGCGGCGGCTTGCTGCCGGCGGCGCGCGGCGTCAGCCGCGCATCCGCGCCCAGCACCTGCGCGGGGCCATGCGGCGCCTGCTGCGATTCGACGGCCACCGTGCCGAGCGACCAGAAGGCCGTCATCGGGTTGATCATGTAGCGCAACTCCTTGTAGTTGCGCATCGTCGAGGCCAGCTCGGCAAAGCTGCTCATGGCCAGGGCCACCGCCAGCGCCATGCCCAGCACAAAGCTCATTAGATTCAGGCCCAGGCTGGGCAGCAGCTTGCGGTGCGCCAGCGGGCGACGCCACAGCCACCAGCTGGGCAGGCCGCCCAGCAATGCTAGCGTGAGGAACAGGCGCAGACTCAGCAGATCGCGCGTCTCGCGCGCATCGGTGTGCAGCACGTTGACGATCATGGTGGGGTCCACCACGATGCCGTAGCTGCTCATGAAATGGGTCAGCGCGGCCGCGGTGAGCAGGCACAGCGCCAGCACCGGCTTGATCAGCCCGCGCCAGCACAGCAGGCTCAGCAGGCCGGCGGTGAGGCTCACCACCATGCCGGCGAACACCAGCACGAACAGGCGGCCGGCGGCGTCGCCCAGCTCGGGCAGGTCCAGCATGCGCTGCCACAGCGGCCAATTGCACAGCAGGCCCATCCACAGGGCGGCCAGCCAGGTCAGGCTGAGGGGTGAATTCAGGCGGGGGCGCAGAAAGCCGGGCAGGCGCATGGGGTGGGGCGTGGGAGCAAAGCCCCGGATTGTGGCTCAGCCGCGCAATGCCAGCCCGCCCGCGCTGCGCGCCTGCCGTACACCCGCGCCGCCGCCCAGGGGCTGGACGAAGCGGCGGTGCAGCTCGCCGATCTGCTCGCGCAGCTCGGCCGCGTTGTCGATCTTCTCCTCGTGGCGCTTGAGCACCAGGTTGGCCATGTCGATGAGCTTGGCGTTGCGCGTCTCCGCGCCCTGCTGTATCAGCAGCTCCACGCCCACCTTGGCGGTGCCGCGCATGGAGTGGCGCATCGCCGTCTCGGCGATAGCGAAGATGCGCGCATGGCAATCGCGCAGCTCCTGCACGGCCATCTCGTTGTTCTCGGCCATCGCGATCAGCACCTCGGTGGCCGACTTGGTGGTGCAGTAGCGCAGGCCGATGCGGGTCAGCAGGGCGGTCATTTCCTCCAGCTGGATCTCCTGGCCGGCAAAACGCATCCACAGCGCCACCAGCAGGCTGGCCGCCTCCAGGTCGAAGTTCTCGCGGTTCAGCTCCAGACTGAAATCGCGGGCGACCTGCAGGGCGTCGGCCACGCGGCGCTCCTGCAGCAGGCGCAGGCCGTTGACGACGGTGGCGAAGCGCTGTAGGCGGGTCGACTTGGGGGCGCGCTCCAGCTCGCGCTGCATGGCCTCGTGCATCTGCTTGAGGCCGCGCGTGTCCTTGCTGTCAAAGCGCATCAGCGCCACCAGCACCAGGGTCAGCATGTCGAAGAGCTTGGAGCGCAGGCCGGTGGCAATGGTGCGCTCCAGCTGCTTGAGCGCCTCGTCGCGCTGGCCCACATAAAAGGCCAGCGTGCCGGCGCGCTGCTGGCGCAGCAGGCAGCCCGGCGTCAGGTTGGCGGCGGTGCGGTAGGTGGCCATGGCCTGCGCAATCTCGCCCTGTTCCATCTGCACCCGGCCCATCACGTCGTAGGAGTCGGCATGGCCGGGCAGCTCGCCGATCAGGGTCTCCAGCGTGCGGCGCGCGGCCGCTGGGTTGCCGGAGGCCAGCTCGCTGCGCGCCACGCCCAGGCGAGCCCAGGGCACGGTGCGGGCCTCGATGATGGCGTCGTAGAGCTTGCGGGCATCGTCATGCCGCTCCAGGCGCAGCAGCAGCTCGGCACCGATGCGGGCGGCGTAGAGCCAGAACTGCTCGCGGGCCTGGAAGCGCCGCAGGCAATGCGCGGCCGCGGCCTCGTAGTTCTGTGCCTCCAGCGCCTCGAAGATGTCCTTCAGCACGCGCTTGCGGTGCCTGGCGTGGGTGAGGCGTTCGGCCAGCGAGGCGCTGGTGTAGGGCTTGATCAGGTAGGCGTCGAGCGCGGCCTCGGCGGCCTCGGCCACCTTGGCGTAGGAGGCCTCGCCGGTGACCATGATGAAGACGGTGGAGTGGGGCAGCAGCTGCTCGCGGCGCAATTCGTCCAGCAGGTCCTGGCCGGACATCTCGCTGCCGTCGAAGTGGTAGTCGCACAGCACGATGTCGTAGGCCTTGTGCTCCAGGATCACGCGTGCATCGCTGATGCGGGTGGCCTGACGCACCATGCCCACGCCCAGCTCGCGCAGCTGCGCCGCCATCAGGCTGCGCGAGGTGGCATTGCTGTCGATGACCAGGGCGCTGGCGTCCTGGATGCTGCTGTCGATCAGCTGCATGGCCGGGCAGGCGCAGCGCTGCGTATGGAGACGGGCTTGCTCACCCCGGTCTCTTCGGCCGGATCATGCGCGACTTGAGCGCCACGCCGTGACGCAAGTCGCGCGCACGCCCACTTGGCGGCCTCGGTCTACTTGAACAGGTCCTTGACGCGGTCGGTCCAGCTCTTGGCATTGGGCGAGTGGCGCTCGCCGCCGTCCTTGAAGCTCTTGTCCAGCTCCTTGAGCAGCTTGCGCTGGTGCTCGGTGAGCTTGACCGGCGTCTCCACGCTGATGTGGCAGTACAGATCACCCGGATAGCTGGAACGCACGCCCTTGATGCCCTTGCCGCGCAGGCGGAAGGTCTTGCCATGCTGGGTGCCTTCGGGCAGATCGATCTCGGCCTTGCCGCCCAGGGTTGGCACCTCGATGCTGCCGCCCAGCGCGGCGGTGGTCATGGCCACCGGCATGGTGCAGTGCAGGTCGTCGCCATCGCGCTCGAACAGCTCATGCTGCTTGATGCGGATCTCGATATAGAGGTCGCCGGCCGGGCCGCCGTTCACGCCCGGCTCGCCATTGCCGGCCGAGCGGATGCGCATGCCCTCGTTGATGCCGGCCGGGATCTTGACCTCCAGGGTCTTGCTCTTCTTGAGCTTGCCCTGGCCGCTGCAGACGGTGCAGGGGTCGGGGATGATCTTGCCGCTGCCGTGGCAATGCGGGCAGGTCTGCTGGATCGAGAAGAAGCCCTGGCGCATATGCACCGTGCCGCTGCCGTTGCAGGAGCCGCAGCTCTTGGCGCTGGTGCCAGGTTTTGCCCCGGTGCCGCTGCAGGTCTCGCAGCTTTCCCAGGAGGGGATGCGGATCTGCGTTTCCTTGCCGCGTGCGGCCTCTTCCAGCGTGATCTCCATCGCGTAGCTGAGATCGCTGCCGCGGTAGACCTGCTGGCCCCCACCACGCCGGCCGGCACCGCCGGCGCCACCGAAGATGTCGCCGAAGATGTCGCCAAAGGCCTCGGCGAAGCCGCCAAAGCCCTCGGCCCCCGGGCCGCCGCGGCCGCCCATATTGGGGTCCACGCCGGCATGGCCGTACTGGTCGTAGGCGGCGCGCTTTTGCGCATCCGAGAGCATCTCGTAGGCCTCCTTGGCCTCCTTGAACTGCTCTTCGGCCTTCTTGGCCCCGTCACCCTGATTGCGGTCGGGGTGGAACTTCATGGCCAGCTTGCGATAGGCCTTCTTGATCTCTTCCTCGCTGGCGTTCTTGGCCAGGCCGAGGATCTCGTAATAGTCACGCTTTGCCATGGGGGAGCATCCGGGGCGTAGAAAAAAGGTGCGCCGCGTCAAGCCTTTCGGGCTTGCGCGGCGGCTTGGTGCAAGCGACCCGCAGGCCGGCGCGCACGCGTCTTACTTGCTGTCCTTGACTTCCTTGAACTCGGCGTCGACCACGTTGTCGTCGGCCGGCTTGGCGCTGGCTTGCTGCTCGTGCGAATGTGCTTGGGGCTGCTCGGCCCCGGCACCTGCGGCACCCGCACCGGCGGCGGCTTGCGACTCGGCGTAGATCTTCTCGCCCAGCTTCTGGCTGGCCTTCATCAGCTCTTCGGTCTTGCCCTCGATGGCGGCCTTGTCATCGCCCTTGATGGCTTCTTCCAGGTCCTTGATGGCGGCCTCGATCTTGTCCTTCTCGCCGGCATCCAGCTTGTCGCCATGCTCGGTGAGGGATTTGCGCACGCTGTGCACCATGCCATCGGCCTGGTTCTTGGCCTGCACGAGCTCGACCTTCTTCTTGTCCTCGACGGCGTTGGCCTCGGCGTCCTTCACCATCTTCTCGATCTCGGCTTCGGAGAGGCCCGAGTTCGCCTTGATGGTGATCTTGTTTTCCTTGCCGGTGCCCTTGTCCTTGGCGCCCACGTGCAGGATGCCGTTGGCGTCGATGTCGAAGCTCACCTCGATCTGCGGCGTGCCGCGCGGTGCCGGCGGGATGCCTTCGAGGTTGAACTCGCCCAGGCTCTTGTTGCCCGAGGCCAGCTCGCGCTCGCCCTGGTAGACCTTGATGGTCACGGCCGGCTGGTTGTCGTCGGCGGTCGAGAAGGTCTGGCTGAACTTGGTCGGGATGGTCGTGTTCTTGGCGATCATCTTGGTCATCACGCCGCCCAGGGTCTCGATGCCCAGCGACAGCGGCGTCACGTCCAGCAGCAGCACGTCCTTGCGCTCGCCGCCCAGCACCTGGCCCTGGATGGCCGCGCCCACGGCCACGGCCTCATCGGGGTTGACGTCCTTGCGCGGCTCCTTGCCGAAGAACTCCTTGACCTTGTCCTGCACCTTGGGCATGCGGGTCATGCCGCCGACCAGGATCACGTCGTCGATCGCACCCACGGCCACGCCGGCATCCTTGATGGCGGTGCGGCAGGGGGCGATGGTGCGCTCGATCAGCTCTTCCACCAGCGACTCCAGCTTGGCGCGGGTCAGCTTGATGTTCAGGTGCTTCGGGCCCGAGGCATCGGCGGTGATGTAGGGCAGGTTGACGTCGGTCTGCGAGCTGTTCGACAGCTCGATCTTGGCCTTCTCGGCGGCTTCCTTGAGGCGCTGCAGGGCCAGCACATCCTTGGTCAGGTCGACGCCTTGTTCCTTCTTGAACTCGGTGACGATGTAGTCAATGATGCGCTGGTCGAAATCTTCGCCGCCCAGGAAGGTGTCGCCATTGGTCGACAGCACTTCGAACTGCATCTCGCCATCGACGTCGGCGATCTCGATGATGGACACGTCGAAGGTGCCGCCGCCGAGGTCATACACGGCGATCTTGCGGTCGCCCTTGCCATGCTTGTCCAGGCCGAAGGCCAGGGCCGCGGCGGTGGGCTCGTTGATGATGCGCTTGACGTCCAGACCGGCGATGCGGCCGGCGTCCTTGGTGGCCTGACGCTGGGCGTCGTTGAAGTAGGCCGGCACCGTGATCACGGCCTCGGTGACTTCCTCGCCCAGGTAGTCCTCGGCGGTCTTCTTCATCTTGCGCAGGATCTCGGCCGAGACCTGCGGGGGCGCCAGCTTCTTGCCGCGCACCTCGACCCAGGCGTCGCCGTTGTCGGCGGCGGCGATGCTGTAGGGCATCAGGTCGATGTCCTTCTGCACTTCCTTTTCGGTGAACTTGCGGCCGATCAGGCGCTTCACCGCATAGATGGTGTTCTTGGGGTTGGTGACGGCCTGACGCTTGGCCGACGCACCCACCAGCACTTCGCCATCTTCCTGGTAGGCAATGATGGACGGGGTGGTGCGAGCGCCTTCGGCGTTCTCGATCACGCGCGTCGTGTTGCCTTCCATGACCGAGACGCACGAGTTTGTGGTGCCCAAGTCAATGCCGATGATCTTTCCCATTTTTATAACTCCTGAATGTGGTGCGATGGTTCTGAATTGTGGATAAGTCGCTGCTTTTCAAGGGGCAGCGGCCTGTGAATTACTTGGGTGCCGAGACCGTCACGAGGGCCGGGCGCAGCACCCGGTCGGCGATCAGATAGCCCTTCTGCAGCACCGCCACCACGGTGTTGGCTTCCTGCTCGGCGGGCACCATCGAGATCGCCTGGTGCTGGTGCGGATCGAACTTCACGCCGGCGCCGGGGTTGATCTCCAGCACCTTGTTGCGCTCCAGTGCGGCGGCCAGCTGGCGCTTGGTGGCGTGCACGCCCTCCAGCACCGTTTCGACCTTGGCGTCGGGCGTCGCGATGGCCGCTTCCATGCTGTCCATCACCGGCAGCATGGCTTCGGCAAAGGCCTCCACCGCGTACTTGCGGGCCTTGGACATTTCGTCCTCGGAGCGGCGGCGGATGTTCTCGGTCTCGGCCTTGGCGCGCAGATAGGCGTCGGACATCTCGGCCAGACGGGCCTCGGCTTCGGCCAGCTTGGCCTCGATGCTGGGCTCGGCGGCGGTGGCGCTGCCTTCGGTCTGGGCCGCCTCGGCGGTGCTTGCGGCGTTGGGTTCCTGGGACATGGATGGCTCGATCGTCATGGTCTGTGTGATGCTGGCTGGGCCCCCGCGCGATTAAGGCTTTCGGGGTAACCGCGCCCATATGGGGCGAGAGCCCGGGCTTTCAAGAGGGGGATTTTCGGGAAATCGCCGGGTACTAACCCTGATCAATCGATCTGGGCCGACCAGCGGTCCCAGTCCGCCAGGGCGCGCCGGTCCTGCTTGGTAGGGCGGCCCTGCACGATGCTGGCGGCCGGCTCGGGTGCCAGGCGGCGCGCCTCGGCGGCGCGCTCGCGCGCGTCGATGCTGTCCGGCGTTTCTTCATAGAGGGCCTGGGCCTGTGGCGCCGGGCCGCGGATGTGGCTGAGGCCGCGCACCAGCAGCTCGCGCTCGATGACGCCCTGGCGCAGGTGGATGCGGTCGCCCAGCCGGACCTCGCGCGAGGCCTTCGCGGACTGGCCGTTGACGGTGACCCGGCCTTTCACGATTTCCTCCACCGCGAGGGCGCGGGTCTTGTAGAAGCGCGCGGCCCAGAGCCATTTGTCCAGGCGCAGGCCGCTCGCTGCAGCATCTTTCTTCATGGCGCGATTGTCGCCGATGGAGGCCCTCAGCCGGCCAGGGGCAGGCTCACGCGCGCATCCATGCCGGTGATCTGCCCGTCCTTCAGGTGATTCTCAACGCGGTTCTCAAGCCGGATCTGCCCGCCCAGCGAGCGCACGATCTCCTGGCAGATCGCCAGGCCCAGGCCGGTGCCGCGACCCGGCTGGCCGGCGGCGAAGGGCAGGAAGAGCTGGGCTTGCTGGGCCGGCGACAGCCCCGGCCCGCTGTCGGCGACGAGCAGTTCGGCCCGCCCCTGCTCGCAGCGCAGCGTGATGCCCAGGCGCCCCGCCACCGGCGTGTAGCTGATGGCGTTGTGCAGCAGATTGCGCGTCAGCTCGCGCAAGGCCCATTCGTGGCCGGCCACGGCGGCGGGGTCGGTGGCGATCTCGAAGTCCAGCTGCTGCTCGGCGATCAGCGGTGCCAGATCCAGCGCCACCGCGCGTATCAGCTCGGCCCAGTCCTGCACGGGCAGGGGCTCGGCCGACTGGCGCAGCTGCTCCACCTTGGCCAGGGCCAGCATCTGGTTGGCCAGCCGGGTGGCGCCGTCCACCGTCTGCTCGATCTCGCGCAGCGCTTGCGCGGCCGCCACGTCGCCGCGCTGCGCCGACTGCACCTGCGCCTTCAGCACCGCCAGCGGCGTGCGCAGCTGGTGCGAGGCGTCGCGCACAAAGCGCTTCTGGTGCGCCAGCAGCAGGGCTTGGCGACCCAGCGCGTCGTTGGTGGCGGCAATCAGCGGCATCAGCTCGCGCGGCGCCTGGGGCAGCTCGATGGGCGAGAGGTCCTGGGCGTCGCGCGCCAGGATGGCGTCGCTGAGCTTGCGCACCGGCCGCGTCGCCGCCGCCACCACCCACCACACCACCGCGGCAATCACCGCCAGCAGGGCCGCCTGGCGCCACAAGGTGTCCAGCAGCAGCTGGCGCGCCAGGGCCTCGCGCAGCTCCAGGGTCTCGGCCACCTGGATGGTGGCCAGGCCTTGGCCGGTCAGTCCGGCCACCGGCTGCAGCAGCACCGCCACGCGCACCGCCTGGCCCTGGTAGACGTCGTCGTAGAAGTCCACCAGCGCGGCGTAGTTGCCGCGCAGGGGCAGGGTGCCGTGCCAGCCGGGCAGGTCGGCAAAGCCACCCACCATCTCGCCCTGGAAGCCGCTGATCTTGAAGAACATGCGGCTGCGGTTGTCGGCCTCGAAGGCCTCCAGCGCCGAGTAGGGCAGGTTGGCCTGCAGGCGCGGCGCCTCCACCGTGCCCTTGACCTCCAGCAGTTCGGCGATCGCCTTGGCCGAGGCCAGCAGGGTGCGGTCGTAGGCGGTGTCGGCGGCGTCGAGGGCCTGCTGGTACAGGCTGGCGGCGTTCACCATCACCAGCAGGCCCACCGGGATCAGGATGCCCAGCAGCAGGCGGCTGCGCATGGACAGGCGCTGCAGCCGCGCCGCCAGCCTCATGATTCGGCCTTGAGCAGATAGCCCAGGCCGCGCAGGGTCACCAGGCGCGCGGCGGTGCCGGCCAGGCGCTTGCGCAGCCGATAGGCCACCACCTCGATGGCATCGGGCTGCACGCTGGACTCGTCCGGAAACACCAGCTCCGACAGGCGCTCCTTGGTGACGGCCTGGCCGGGGCGCGCCAGCACGGCGCGCAGCAGCGCGTGCTCGCGCGGCGGCAGCTCCAGCGCCCGGCCCTGGTGGTAGACGGCGCCGCTCTCGGCATCGACGCGCAGGCCGCAAAAGCCCTCGGTGTCGCGCTCGCTGCCGGCGGCCGCGCCGCGCCGCGCCAGGGCGCGCACTCTCGCCTCCAGCTCGTCGAGGTCGAAGGGCTTGGTCAGGTAGTCATCGGCGCCGGTATTGAGGCCCAGGATGCGGTCGCCCACGGTGGCGCGCGCGGTGATCACCAGCACCGGCGTGCGCAGGCCCTCGGCGCGTGCGGCGGCCAGCACGTCCAGGCCATCGCGGCCGGGCAGGCTGAGGTCCAGCAGCACCACGTCGGGCAGGGCCGCCTGCCAGCGCGCCAGCGCGCGCTCGCCGTCGGTGCAGGTCTGCACCAGCATGCCGCGCCGCTCGAAGGAGCGCTGCAAGGTGGTCAGCATGCTCGGGTTGTCTTCGATCAGCAGCAACTTCATGCCGCCACCTTAACAGCGCGGCGGCCGGCGCCGCAGCGGGCCGGCCCTTGTGGTTTTCCCGGGCGCCGCGGACAGCGGTTTGACAGCTTGGCTGGCCACCATCGTGGTGCATTCCTACAAACCACGGAGACAAACCGATGACACCGACGAAACTCTTCCGCCGCGCCCCCCTGGCCCTGACGCTGATGGGCGCCTGCACCGGCGCGGCGTTGGCCCAGTCCAGCGTGACCGTGTTCGGCGTGCTCGACCTGGGCGTGCAGCGCCTCACGAACGGCAGCAAGTCGGTGTCGCTGCTGAGCATCGACGGCATGCAGACCAGCCGGCTCGGCTTCCGCGGCACCGAGGACCTGGGCGGCGGCCTCAGCGCCAGCTTCCATCTGGAGGGCGCGATCGGCCCCGATACCGGTGCCGGCGGCGATTGGCGCCGCCGCGCCACGGTGAGCCTGGCCAGCACGACCGCCGGCGAAGTTCGCCTCGGCCGCGACTACACGCCCACCTTCTGGAACATCAGCCGCTTCAACCCCTTCGGCACCAACGGCGTGGGTGCGGCCAGCAATCTGGTCTACGGCTTCGATGGCGCGTCCGGCAGCGCCAAGACGGTGGTGCGTTCAGACAACTCGGTGGGCTACTTCCTGCCCGGCGGCCTGGGCGGGGTCTATGGCCAGGCGATGGCGGCCGCGGGCGAGGGGTCCACCGGCAAGTACCTAGGCATGCGCCTGGGCTACGCGAGCGGCCCGCTGGATGTGGCGGTGTCGGTCTCCGACACCACCAACACCGCCGCCGGCGACAAGTTCAAGGTGGCCAGCCTGGGCGCCAGCTACGCGCTCAACGAGCTGAAGCTGTTCGGCTTGCTGCACACCAGCAAACAGGCCAGCAAGAAGCAGTCGAACTGGGTGCTGGGTGCGACGTACGCGATCGGCAAGGGCACGCTGCGCGCCAGCTATGTCAGCGCGCATCTGACGAATGCGGCGCCGGCCACCGACTACAAGGGTCAGCAGCTTGCCCTTGGTTACGTATATGCCCTGTCCAAGCGCACCTCCTTGTATGGCACGATGTCTCGGGTGAGCAATAGCGCCACGGGCAAGTACCTGATCCCCGGTGGCTCGTCCGTGGCGGCCGGCCAGGGATCGCGCGGTACCGAGCTCGGCATCTATCACTCGTTCTGATCGTCCGGTCTGCACAAAGAACAGGAGACAGCCATGCGTCGAGACCAATTTCTGAAATCCCTGGCGGCCCTGGCCGCCACCGGCACCCTGCCTCTGGGGGCTCAGGCCGCGGGGGCCAACCTCAAGATGATGATCCCCGCCAACCCGGGCGGCGGCTGGGACACCACCGGCCGCGCGCTGGGCAAGGCCCTGCAGGACGCCGGCCTGGCGGCCTCGGTGCAGTACGAGAACAAGGGCGGCGCCGCGGGTGCGATCGGTCTGGCGCAGTTCGTCAATGCGGCCAAGAGCGACCCGAACGCGCTGATGGTGATGGGCGCGGTGATGCTGGGCGGCATCATCACCGGCAAGCCGCCGGTGAACCTGAGCCAGGCCACGCCGGTGGCCCGCCTGACCAGCGAGTACAACGTCTTCGTCGTGCATGCGGCCTCGCCGCTCAAGACCATCAAGGACGTGGTCGAGCAGATGAAGAAGGATCCCTCCAGCGTCAAATGGGGCGGCGGCTCGCGCGGCTCCACCGAACACATCGCCGCGGCGATGATCGCGCGCGAGGTGGGCGTGGACGCGTCCAAGATCAACTATGTGCCCTTCCGCGGCGGCGGCGAGGCCACGGCCGCGATCCTGGGCGGCAACGTCACCGTCGGCGGCAGCGGCTATTCCGAGTTCTCGCAGTACATCGACAGCGGCAAGATGCGCGCCCTGGCGGTGACCTCGCCGACGCGGCTCAAGGGCGTCAACGTGCCGACGCTGAAGGAGCAGGGCATCAATGTCGAGATCGGCAACTGGCGCGGCGTCTACGCGGCACCTGGCATCACGCCCGAGCAGCACAAGGCGCTCACCGACATGGTGACGGCGGTGTTCAGGAACAAGGCCTGGATCGAGGCGCTGGAGAAGAACAGCTGGACGCCGGCCCTGCTGACCGGCAAGGCCTTCGCCGACTTCGTGGACCAGGAGTTCGCGATGCTGCGCGCCATCATGGCCAAGTCCGGCATGATCTGAGGGCGCTGCCGTGTCGGAAACCGCTGCTCCTCTCTCTCCCACCCAGGTGCTGCACCAGACCCTGGTCGGCGTGGGCGCCCTGCTGGTGGGCGCCGTGATGGCCTATGGCGCCAGCTTTGTCTCGGCCGAGGCCGGCTATGCGGGCGTGGGCCCCAACGCCTTGCCCTGGCTGGTGTCGGCGGTGCTGCTGCTGTGCGGCGCCTGGCTGATCTGGGAGGCGCGCAGCGGTGGCTATCGCGTCATGCAGAAACCCTCCGGGGGCGAGCGTGCCGACTGGCGCGCCGTCAGCTGGGTGGTGGCCGGCATCGTCGCGAATGCCGCGCTCATCACCCAGATCGGTTTCGTGCTGGCCTGCAGCCTGTGCTTCGCATTGGCGGTGCGCGGCATGCGCGTGGCCGAGGGCAGGGGCGCCGGCGACGCGCGCCAGACCCTGATCGACGGCGTGACCGGGCTGCTGATCGCCGCGCCGGTGTTCTGGATGTTCACCAAGCTGCTGGCCATCAACCTGCCGGGCGTCACCAGCGGCGGCTGGATCTGAGGATAGCGAGCCGATATGGAACTCTGGAACCAATTGCTGGGCGGCTTTGCCACTGCCGGCACACCCATCAACCTGTTATGGGCCTTTCTGGGCTGCGCCATCGGCACGGCCATCGGCGTGCTGCCGGGCCTGGGCCCGGCGGTGACGGTGGCGATGCTGCTGCCGATCACCTCGCAGGTGGAGCCCACCGCCTCGATGATTTTCTTTGCCGGCATCTATTACGGTGCCATGTACGGCGGCTCCACCACCTCCATCCTGCTCAACACCCCGGGCGAGACCGGCACCATGGTGACGGCGCTGGAGGGCTTCAAGATGGCCAAGAACGGCCGCGCCGGTGCGGCGCTGGCCACCTCGGCGATCGGTTCCTTCGTGGCCGGCACGATCGCGACCGTGCTGGTGACGCTGTTCGCGCCGGTGGTGTCGGACTTTGCCGTCACGCTGGGCCCGCCGGAGTATTTCTGCCTGATGCTGCTGGCCTTCACCACCGTCAGCGCGGTGCTGGGCGCCAGCACCTTGCGCGGCATGACGGCGCTGTTCATCGGCCTGGCCATGGGTCTGGTGGGCCTGGACCAGATCACCGGCCAGGTGCGCTACACCGCGGGCGTGCCCGAGTTCATGGACGGCATCGAGGTGGTGCTGGTGGCGGTGGGCCTGTTCGCGGTCGGGGAGACGCTCTACAACGCGCTCTACGAGGGCCGCGAGGAGCAGAACCTCAACAAGCTGAGCAGCGTGCACATGACGCGCAGCGAGTGGAAGCGCTCCTGGCCCGCCTGGCTGCGCGGCACCTTCATCGGTTTTCCCTTCGGCACCATCCCGGCCGGCGGCTCCGAGATCCCGACCTTTCTGAGCTATGCCACCGAGCGCAAGCTGTCGCAGCACAAGGAAGAGTTTGGCAGCACCGGCGCCATCGAGGGCGTGGCGGGGCCGGAGGCGGCCAACAATGCGGCGGTGACGGCCACCCTGGTGCCGCTGCTGACCCTCGGCATCCCGACCTCGGTGACCGCCGCCATCCTGCTCAGTGCCCTGCAGAACTACGGCATCCAGGCCGGCCCGCAGCTGTTCCAGACCTCGTCGACGCTGGTGTGGGCGCTGATCGCCTCGCTCTACATTGGCAACGTGATGCTGCTGGTACTGAACCTGCCGATGGTGGGCCTGTGGGTCAAGCTGCTGAAGATTCCCAAGCCGCAGCTCTATGCCGGCATCCTGATCTTCGCCACCGTGGGTGTGTACGGCATGCGCCAGAGCGCCTTCGACCTCTACCTGATGCTGGCCATCGGCCTGCTCGGCGTCGTGATGCGGCGCTTCGACTTCCCCACCGCGCCGGTGGTGGTGGGCATGATCCTGGGCCCGCTCGCCGAGGCCCATCTGCGCAATGCGGTGGCGATCGGCGGCGGGCACTGGACGGTGTTCGTCGAGCGGCCGCTCTCGCTGGGCCTGCTGGTGCTGGTGGCGGTGGTGTTGCTGCTGCCGCGCTTTCTGCGCTGGCGCGCGCGGGCGCGGCGCCGCTGAGGCTCAGCGGCTGGCGCCGGCGTCCAAGGCGCGCTGGCGCTGCTGCTGCAGCTCGGCGGCGGCGCTCGGCGTCTTGCTGGGCCAGCCCTGCAAGTGGCGCTCGGCCAGCTCGGCCAGGGCACGCATGCCGGCCGGGCTGTCGTTCAGGCAGGGGATGTAGCTGAAGCGTTGGCCGCCCGCGTTCTTGAAGGCCTGCTGCGCTTCCTGGGCGATTTCTTCCAACGTTTCCAGGCAGTCGGCGCTGAAGCCCGGGCAGATCACGTCCACCGATTTCAGGCCTTGCCGGGCCAGCTGGATCAGGCTGGGTTCGGTATAGGGCTCCAGCCACTTGGCCTTGCCGAAGCGGCTCTGGAAGGTCACCAGGTACTGCTCCTTGCCCAGGCCCAGGGCCTCGGCCAGCAGGCGGCCGGTCTTCAGGCATTCGCAGTGATAGGGGTCGCCCAGGGCGAGGGTGCGGGCGGGCATGCCGTGAAAGCTCATCAGCAGCTTGTCGCCGCGGCCCTCGCGCTGCCAGTGGCTGCGCACGCTCTCGGCCAAGGCGGCGATATAGGCCGGGTCGTCGTGGTAGCGGTTGATGAACCGCAGCTCGGGCAGGTGCCGGGTCTTGAGTGCCCAGCGCGCCACGTCGTCCACCACGCTGGCGGTGGTGGCGGCGGAATACTGGGGATAGGCGGGCAGCACCAGCACGCGCGTCACGCCTTCGGCCCGCAGGGCATCGAGCTGGGCGGCGATGGCGGGCTGGCCGTAACGCATGGCGTAGCGCACCACCAGATGGTGCCCGCGCTGGCCCAGCTGGCCTTGCAGGAGCTTGGCCTGCTTCTCGGTCCAGACCTTCAGCGGCGAGCCCTCGGGCGTCCAGACGCTGGCGTACTTGGCGGCCGACTTGGCCGGCCGCACGCGCAGGATGATGCCGTGCAGGATGGCCAGCCAGACCAGGCGCGGAATCTCCACCACGCGCGGGTCGCCGAGGAACTGCGCCAGGTAACGGCGCAAGGCCGGCGCGGTGGCGGCCTCGGGCGTGCCGAGGTTGCAGAACAGCACGCCGATCTTGGGCGCGCTGCCGTGGCTAAAGGCAGGTTCGGACTGGAAGCTCATGGAGAAGAAGGTTCAGCCCTTCAGGCGTGAGGTGCCCAGGGGCAGGGGTTCGGTGTCGGCAAAGTGCAGCACCTCGAAGCGCACCGTCGGCGAGGTGGCGTCCAGCGGTGCGCTGCCCAGGCCGATCACGCCGCTGCCATGCAGGGTGCAGGAGCCGCGCCGCAGGCTGACGATTTCACCGTCGCTGCCAAAGCGCACAAATGTGCCGTTGTAGCTGAGGTCGGTGAGCGAGAAGCTGCCGCCATGCCAGTCGATGCGGGCATGCGAACGCGACACGCGGCCATCGGTGATGCAGTAGGTGGCCTGGGTGCTGCGGCCCAGCACGATGGGCATGCTGTCGATGTCGAAGACGCGGTCCAGGTCCAGCCAGACCAGGCGGATGCCATCCGGATCCATCGAATGCACCACCTCGCCGAACTGGGTGGCGGCCGCATCGCTGGAGGGCGCGCCGTCCAGCACATAGACATGCACCGGCTCGGCGCGGCCGCGCACCGCGATGCGGTCCAGGCTGCGAAAGCGCGACTTGGTATTGCTGGCCACGCCCTGCAGCACCTCGGCGGTGATGAGGATCTCGTTATCGCCCGCGTGATCCAGCAGGCGCGCGGCCACGTTGACGGCGTCGCCAAAGCAATCGCCGCCCATCTCGACCACCTCGCCGCGCGCCAGGGCCACCTGCAGGCGCAGGGCCCGCAGCCCCGGCGAGGCGCCGTGCTGGCGGCCGCGCGACACCACCTTCTTCAGCAGCTCATGCATCTGGATGGCTGACTTGACGCCATCGCGGGGGGTGTCGAACACCGCCATCAGGCCGTCGCCCAGGGTCTTCACCAGGCGGCCGCCGCAACCATCGACGGCCTGGCCGATCAGGCTCACCGTATGCGTCACCACCGAGGTCGCTTCGGCGTTGCCCAGGGTCTCGAACAAGCCGGTGCTGCCGCGCAGGTCGGCAAACAAGACGGTGCGATCCCGTATCTGGGTCATGGGCGGGTGGTCGAGGTGGCGGCTGTGAACTAAGTCTCAGTGTAGCCCGGCCTCCGTGACGGCCATTGCAGCGAAAACGCGAAGTACTGCGCAGCAAAGGAAAAGGCCGGCGCGTGGCCGGCCTTTGCTGGGCAGTTGGTACCGCTCAGAGATTGTCGAGGTAGGTGCGCAGCTTGTCCGAACGGCTGGGGTGCTTGAGCTTGCGGATCGCCTTGGCCTCGATCTGGCGGATGCGCTCGCGCGTGACGTCGAACTGCTTGCCGACTTCTTCCAGCGTGTGGTCCGTGCTCATCTCGATGCCGAAGCGCATGCGTAGCACCTTGGCTTCGCGCGGGGTCAGCGAGTCGAGGATGTCCTTCACCACATCGCGCAGGCCGGCCTGCATGGCGGCCTCGATCGGCGCGGTGTTGTTGGTGTCCTCGATGAAGTCGCCCAGATGGCTGTCGTCGTCGTCGCCGATGGGGGTTTCCATCGAGATCGGCTCCTTGGCGATCTTCATGATCTTGCGGATCTTGTCTTCCGGGATCTCCATCTTCTCGGCCAGTGTCGGCGCATCCGGCTCGAAGCCGAATTCCTGCAAGTGCTGGCGCGAGATGCGGTTCATCTTGTTGATCGTCTCGATCATGTGCACCGGGATACGGATGGTGCGGGCCTGGTCGGCGATCGAACGCGTGATGGCCTGGCGGATCCACCAGGTGGCGTAGGTCGAGAACTTGTAGCCGCGACGGTATTCGAACTTGTCCACCGCCTTCATCAGGCCGATATTGCCTTCCTGGATCAGGTCCAGGAACTGCAGGCCGCGGTTGGTGTACTTCTTCGCGATCGAGATCACCAGGCGCAGGTTGGCCTCGATCATTTCCTTCTTGGCGTCGCGCGAGGCCTTCTCGCCCTCGTTCATGCGCTTGTTGATCTCTTTCAGATCATCGAGCGGCACCACCGCGCGGGCCTGGATGTCGATCAGCTTCTGCTGCAGTTCCTGCACCGGCGGCAGGTTGCGCGACAGCACGGTGCTGTAGGGCTTGCCGGCAGACACTTCCTTCTCGGCCCATTGCAGGTTCAGTGCATTGGGCGGGAACACCTTGATGAAGTGCTCCTGCGGCATGCCGCACTTGTCCACCACGATCTTGCGCAGTTCGCGCTCGTAGCGGCGCACATCGTCCACTTGCGAGCGCAGGATGTCGCACAGGCGCTCGATGGTCTTGACGGTGAAGCGGATCGTCATCAGCTCGGCGCTGATGGCATGCTGAGCCTTGTCGTAGGAGGCCGAACGGTAGCCGTCCTTCTCGAAGGCCTTGCGCATCTTGTCGAAGTTGGTCGACAGGTTGTCGAACTTCACCAGCGCGGCGTTCTTCAGCTCCTCGAGCTTCTTGGTCAGGGCCTTGGAGCCGCCGTTGCCGTCGTCGTCGTCCTCTTCGTCGAACTCGTCGAAGTCTTCCTCGGCCACATAGTCGTCGGCCTCGTCGTCGGAGACGAAACCGTCCACCGATTCGGAGATCTGCATCTCGCCGGCGCGGATCTTGGCGGCGATCGAGAGGATCTCGGCGATGGTGGTGGGCGAGGCCGAGATGGCCAGCATCATGGCCTGCAGGCCACCTTCGATGCGCTTGGCGATTTCGATTTCGCCCTCACGCGTGAGCAGCTCCACCGTGCCCATTTCGCGCATATACATGCGCACCGGGTCGGTGGTGCGGCCGAACTCGGAGTCCACCGTCGACAGCGCAGCTTCCGCGGCTTCTTCGGCTTCTTCCTCGGTGGCGGTGGGCGAGGTGCTGCCCTGGATCAGCAGGGTGGCGGCGTCGGGTGCCTGCTCGTACACCGCGATGCCCATGTCGTTCAACATGGACACGATGGCCTCGAGGATTTCCTCGTTGATGAGCTTTTCGGGCAGGTGATCGTTGATTTCCTGATGCGTCAGGAAACCACGCGTCTTGCCCATCTTGATCAGGGTCTTGAGCTCCTGGCGGCGCTTGGCGACTTCTTCTTCCGTCAGCGCCGTTTCGTCCAGGCCGAACTCGCGCATCAGCGCGCGCTCCTTGGCGCGGCTGACCTTCATGCGCAGAGGCTTGGCCTTGGGCTTGTCCTCGGCCGCTTCTTCCACCTCGGCATCCGCTTCGGGCTCGCCTTCCAGATCGGCTTCCAGGTCGGAGAGGTCCACTTCCTCTTCGATCGGCTTGGCCTTGGCGCCGGCCTTCTTGGTCTCGGTGGCTGCCTTGGGCTTGCGACCGCGCTTGGGCTTGTCTTCGGCCGTGGCCGCAGCAGGTGCAGCGGCGGCTGCCTTGCTGGCCTTGGTGGCCTTGGCAGGTTTCTTGGTCTCTTCGACCAGAGTGTCAGCCTGTTTCTCAGCCTTTGGCGCGGTCTTCTTGGCAGTCATGCAGTTCCTCGGATGGGGTATTTGGGCGGCGCAATGCAAGCGGCCACCTGAGAGCTCAGCGCGAAAACTCCGAAGGAGTGATGCGGCGCGATCATGCCCAGGCGGCAAAAACATGGGCCTCGCAGCCTGGATAGATGCGGGCATCTGGCCAGGCCACAAGGCTTTGCGCGTGCAAGGCTAGCGTGAACGTTTGAGAACGCAGCCCTTAAGCGGATAAAGGTGGCCTGATACCTCTATGTAGGTGCCCAGGGTCAGTGGGTGGCCGGTTCCGGAAGGTGCTGCCGTCACTCTTGACGCGCGAAAACCCTTAATTATCTGCCAAGAACGCGGGTCCGTCAAAAAATTTGACGTCAGGCCGCGCTCAGCAGCCGGATCTGTTCGTGCAATTCCTTCAGCCTGACCAGGGTGTCCGGGCCGACTGGCGCGCTAGCCAACTGGCTGGCCTCGCCCCTGAGCCGGTCCAGCCAGAGCTTGCGCAGGAGTTGCTGCAGATCCTCGAACTGCAACTCCTCCTCTTCCATGGCATCGAGCCGGCCGCCGCAGGCGCGGCGTGCGGCCTCCAACTGGCCTTCCTCGGCCAGGCTGACCTGCAGCACGGACCAGGCGCAGGCGCCGTGGTTGACCAGGAAGCGCTCCAGCCATGCCACCAGGTCGCCATGCACGCCGGGCAGTTCGTGCAGCAGCTGATGGTCCTGGTCGCTCAGGCGCTCCCACCAGGCGCTGTGCAGAAGCAGCATGCGCAGCGCATGGTCCATGGGCGCGGCGGGCTGCTGGCGCGGTGTGCCCAGGGTCGGGTCGTCATCCTGACCGCGGCGCTTCCAGTCCTTCTTCCAGGGCTTGCGTTCGCCGCCGGCCTGCTCGGGGCGGCGGCGCGGGGTCGTGGGCGCGGCCGGCGCGGCGGGTGCGCCCAGATCGTCGTAATGCTCGGGGGGCGGCGCCCAGTAGTCGTCGGGCGGATGGCCCTGTTCATGGCTGGCCGCGCGCGTGGGCTGCGGCGCACGGGTCTGCCACAGATCCATCAATTCCTGATCGGGCAGTTGGGCGCGCCGCGCCAGGTCGCCCAGCAGTTGGCGGCGCAGCAGCCCCTGCGGCAGGGCCTCCCACAAGGGCTTGGCCTGCGCCAGCATGCGCGCGCGGCCCTCGGCGCTGCCCAGGTCGAGCCCCTCGGAGCAGGACTCCAGCAACTGGCGCGAGAGCGGGATGGCCTCGGCGACGCAGCGCTCGAACGCCTCCGCGCCGAGCTCGCGCACATAGGAGTCGGGGTCGTGCTCGCTGGGCAGGAACAGGAACTTGACGCTGCGCACATCGGTGGCATGGGGCAGGGCGGCCTCCAGCGCCCGGCCGGCGGCGCGCCGGCCGGCGGCGTCGCCGTCGAAGCTGAACACCACCGATTCGGTGAAGCGGAACAGCTTCTGCACATGCTCGGCCGTGCAGGCCGTGCCCAGTGTGGCGACGGCGTTGTTGAAGCCGTGCTGGGCCAGCGCCACCACGTCCATATAGCCTTCCACCACCAGCGCATAGCCGCGCTGGCGCAGGCCTTGGCGGCCCTCGTACAGGCCGTAGAGTTCGCGCCCCTTGCTGAACACCGGGGTCTCGGGCGAGTTGAGGTATTTGGGCTCGCCCTTGTCGAGCACACGGCCGCCGAATCCGATCACCTCGCCCTGCACATTGCGGATCGGGAACATGATGCGGTCGCGGAAGCGGTCGTAGCGCTTTTGCTCCTCGCCCTCGTCGCCGGACGTGATGACCATGCCGGACTCGGCCAGCAGCGGGTCGTCGTAGGCCGGGAAGGCGCTTGCCAGCGCACGCCAGCCCTCGGGCGCATAGCCCAGCCCGAACTGGGCCGCGATCTGGCCGGTGAGGCCGCGCTGTTTCAGGTAGTTGATGGCGCGCGGGCTTTTCTTCAGCTGCACGCGGTAATGCTCGCCGGCCCTGGCGAGCACGTCGGTCAGGCTGGCCTGCCGCTGCTTCTGCGCCTGCGCGCGTTCGCGCTCCTCGGCGCTGCGCTCGTCCTGCGGCACCTGCATGCCGGTCTGCTGGGCCAGGTCCTCGACCGCCTCGACAAAGCCGGCGCCGGTGTGCTCCATCAGGAAGCCGATCGCATTGCCGTGCACGCCGCAGCCGAAGCAGTGGTAGGTCTGGCGCGTCGGGCTGACGATGAAGCTGGGCGACTTCTCGCCATGGAAGGGGCACAGGCCCTTGTGGTTGATGCCCGCCTTCTTGAGCTCGACATGGCGGCCGACGACCTCGACGATGTCGACACGGGAAAGCAGGTCCTGGATAAAGCCGGGTGGGATCACCGGCCGAGTCTAAGCGATGCCCATTTTCGTCGCGCCCGCGGCCGCGCGACGTCCGCCGAAGCTGGGCGCCTGCTCGAAGGCAGCCACCCACTCGGGCACGCGCTCCGCCGGCATGGCATGGGCGATGCCGCTGCCCTGGCCGAGCTCGCAGCCAGCGGCCAGCAGGGCGCGCGCATGGGCGTCGGATTCCACACCCTCGGCCACCACGCTGCAGCCGAAGGTCTTGGCCAGGCCGATCACGCCCTCCACCAGGGCCTGGTCATGCGGATCGATCAGCATGTTCTGCACGAAGGAGCGGTCGATCTTGAGCGCGTCCACCGGCAGGCGTTTCAGGTAGGTGAGGGTGGAATAGCCGGTGCCGAAGTCGTCCAGCGCGAAGCTCACGCCCAGGGCCTTGCAGTCCTGGATCAGGCGGTGGGTGGCATCGACGTCGGCCAGCGCCGCTGATTCAAGCACCTCCAGCATCAGATGCCTGGCAATCGGTTCCGGGTGCCGGGCCAGCAGCTCACGCAGGCGCTGGGTGAAGTCCAGGGTCTGCAGGTGCCGTGCCGTGACATTCACGCTGACGCGCAGCTGCAGGCCCTGGGCCAGCCATTGCGCCGACTGGCGCATCGCCTGCTCCAGCACCCAGTCGCCGATCTGCACGCCCAGGCCGGTGCGCTCCACCAGGGGCAGGAACAGGCCTGGCATCAGCAGCCCGCGCTCGGGATGCTGCCAGCGCAGCAGGGCTTCGAAGCCCAGCACGCGGCCACGCCGCATGTCCACCTTGGGCTGGTAATGCAGCTGCAGCTCACCGCCGTCCAGTGCTTCCTGCATGCGGCCCAGGGCGATGCCATCGGCATGCTTGCGCAGGCGTTTCTCGGTGTCGAAGAACTCGCAGGCATTGCGGCCAGCGCGCTTCACGCGGTAGAGCGCGTGACCAGCGTGGCGCATCAAGGTCTCGGCGCTGGAGCGGTCCAGCGGGAACAGGCTGGCGCCCAGGCTGGCGGTCAGCGTCAGCGGTGCACTGTGCTCATCCAGGTAGATGGGCAGGCGCAGCACATTCAGCATGCGCTCGGTGGCCAGGCGGGCTTCGGCCAGGCTGTCGCAGCGCAGCAGCAGCGCGAACTCATCGCCGCCGATGCGCGCGAGCTGGTCCGACCATTGCTCCGCGCTGCGCAGCGCGCCGTGCAAGGACTGCGACAGCGCGCGCAGCGCCGCGTTGGCGCGTGCCTCGCCCTCGGCCTCGGCCAACTGGGCAAAATTGTCCAGGTCCAGGTGGCAGACGCACAGCATGAAGCGCTGCTGCTCGCTGCTCGCCAGCGCCAGCTCGAGCCGGCGCAGGAACTCGCTGCGATTGGGCAGCCCGGTCAACTCGTCGAACTGGCGCTGCCGCTCCAGCAAGGCCTGGCGCCGCAGCTGCTCGGTCATGTCGCTGACGGCGATCACCTGGAAACGCGCCGGACCCTCGGGCTCGGGCATGGTGGACACGGTCAGCTGCAGCTCGCAGGTGCTGCCGTCGTGGCGCGTGCAGCTGACCAGGCCCTGCCAATGGCCCTGCGCCTGCAGGGCCTGCTGCAGCTGTTCTGGGCTGTGCCCGGATCGGCGCAAGTGCTCGAGCAGCAGCGGCGTTGCCCGCTGGCCCAGCAAGGCCTCCCGCGCCTGAGCCATGATGCGGCAATAGCTGGGATTGGCGTCCAGCACCACGCCATCGGTGTCGGTGATGAGCAGGCCCTCGTGCAAATGCTGGAACAGGCTGACGCTCATGCGCTCGCGTTCCTCGGCGGTGCGCTTCCAGGTTACATCGGCCAGTGTGGCCACCAGGCGCTGGGCGAGGCCCCGGGCGTCGCGTTCCTCGACATGCATGCGCAGCTCAAACCAGAGCCAGTCGCCACCCTCGCGGCGCAGCCTCAGCGTCTCGCTGATATGGGCTTGCCCATGGGGCGCGAGCAACTCGGTGAGCAGGGGCAGCAGCCGCACCCGGTCCATCGCATGCACGGCCTCCAGCCAGGCCGTCGGCGCGGCGGCGGGCTGCAGTGCGGGCGTGCCCACGAAGCCCTGCCAGGCCGGCGAGGCGCGATGCTCGCCCGTGACCAGGTCCCAGCTGGCGATGCCCATGCCAGCGGCCTCCAGCGCGTGGCGCCAGCGCGAATGCTCCTGGTGCATCTCGCCGAGCACGGCATTGGCCAGCAAGGGGACGGCGGCGGCGCTTGCCGTGTAGGCCCATAGCGTGGCCAGTCGCTCCGGCAGCGGGATGGCGGCAAACGGGCCCAGCTCGACGCCGGTGCTCAGCGCGGCCAGCAGGGTGAGCAGCGCGGCGGTTACCGAGGCCAGGGTCAGGCCATCACGCAGGGTCAGCCAGCTGAGCAGCAGATGTGGCGCAAACAACCAGGGGCTGAGCATCACGGCATTCTGTCCACCCAGGCCGAACACCAGCGCCGCGCTGGCCAAGGTCGCGAAGGCCAGCAAGCCGCTTGCCAGCCAGGCGGTGCGCCTGGCCGGGGTGCCTGGCTCGGTGCGCGGCCGCGTCGGCAGGCCGGGCAGCACCAGCAGGGGCACGCCCAGGCTCAGCACGCCCAGCGCGTCGCCGCCCCACCAGGAGAGCAGGGCACGGGGCATTTCCGCAGGCACGATGTGGCCGAAGCCCAGCAGAATCAAGGCGCCGGCGAGCGCGCTGATGCCCGGGCCCAGCGCGACGCCCAGCAGCACAAAGCTGGCGAGATCGCGGCGGCGGGCCATATCGGGCCTGAAATGGAGACGGCGCAGGCCCCAGGCCGCGATCGAGGGGCCGATGAGGTTGGCCGCCGCGAGACTGCAGGCCAGCGCGGGCGAAGCGCCCTGCAAGATGGCGATCGCCGCCACCCCGGTCAGCACGCCGATGGCGGCCGGCCAATGCCAGCGCAGCAGGCTGGCCAGCGCCAGTCCGGCCGGCGGCCAGAACAGGCTCACGAAGGCACCGAGCGCGGGTGTGAGCAGGCCCAGCCAGGCGCAAGCCATGCTGGCCACACCCACCAGGGCGATACGCGTCAGTGGCGATTTATCCAAGTGGCGGCCCTGGTTGGATTTATCTGTAAAGCCGGGGCGCTGATGCTAGCAGGGGTGCCGTGCGTCACATGTGCCCTGGACCGACGCACCCTGCGAATAGGTGGTGGTGTATTCCCCTTGTTGAATATCCCGCCGCGCAAAGAAAAAAGCCACCCCGAGAGGTGGCTCCATATGCAGGCTTGCATCGCGGCGGCCGCGGCCGCCCGCGCGGAATGTCAGACGTGGAAATCGTCCAATTTGGCACCGGCGCCAATCGCCGCCTTCAGCCATTTGGGTTGCAGGCCCCGTCCGCTCCAGGTTTCGCCGGTCGCCTGGTTGCGATATTTCACCGCCACCTTGGAGGTCTTGACCGCCTTGGGTACCTTGGCACTCAGATCGGCCACGCTCAGACCATACTCGGACATCAAGGAACGCACCTTGGCGATCGCATCGGAACGCTCGCGGTCCTTGGTTTCGGCAATTTGTTGATCAAGCGCGGCCCTCTGGGCCAGGAGGTCTTTCAGCGATGCCATCTTTGCAAATCCTCGCAAGGTTTCTTTCGTCGTCCCCGCCCGGTGCTGCAATTATTGGGGGGCGCTGAAACCTAACGATAATGGATTTTCAGATCTTGTGAAATAGGGGGCACCGAAAGTGGGTGATATTCACGACACCCATTCCAGTGCCGCCACCGCCCTACTTACTTGTAGCCGACCCGATCCAGAATCTGTTGCACCTTGGGCAGATTGGCACCCACCACCGATACCGGGATGGTTTCGGCCTTGAATTGCCCCATCGCTTCGAGTGCCGGATTGCTGGCGCGCACGCCGCTCACCGCCGGCCATTCGTTGTTGCCGTTGGCAAAGTAGATCTGCGCCTCAGGCGAGGCGAGGTACTCTAGGAACTTGATGGCGTTATCGCGATTCTTGGCATATTTAGCCACCGCACCGCCGGCGATATTCAGGTGCGTGCCCCAGCTGGCCTGATTGGGGAACACCATGCCGATCTTCTCCACCGCGGCGCGATCTTCGGGTTTGTCCGAGCGCATCATGCGGGCCAGGTAATAGCTATTGGTGAGGGCCACGCCGCATTCGCCGCTCGCCACCGCCTTGATCTGGTCGGTATCACCGCCCTTGGGGGCGCGCGCCATATTCGCGACCATGCCCTTGAGCCATTGCTCGGTGCGCTCCGCTCCCATATGTTCGTACAGGGCGCCGAACAGCGAGAGGTTATAGGGGTGCGAGCCGGAGCGCGTGCAAACGCGCCCCTTGTTTTTCGGATCCGCCAGGTCCTGATAGTTGAGAACGTCGTCCTTCTTGACGGTCAGCTTGTTATAGACCACGAGGCGGGCGCGGGTGGACAGGCCAAACCAGGAGACGCCCTGGGCGGTATTCCTGGCGTGCAATTGCGCCGGGATGCGCTGCTCAAGCAGGGTGGACTTGATAGGTTGGAACAGGCCGTCTTCTTCGGCCTGCCAGAGCCTGGCGGCATCCACCAGCAGAATCACGTCGGCCGGGCTGGAGCTGCCCTCGCTTTTCAGTCTTGCCAGCAAACCCGCATCATCGGTATCGACACGGTTGATGCGGATACCGGTGGCCTTGGTGAAATTGCTGTAGAGCGCCTCATCGGTTTGATAGTGGCGCGCCGAGTACAGGTTCAGCACCTGTTCCTGGGCCTGTGCCGCGGCGGGTGCCAGCAGCATGCCGGCCAGCGTGGCGATGGCCGGGAGAAAGGCGGCGCGGGCGCGCCGAATCTGCAAGAAACGCATATCAACTCCTGAACAGGGGCGTGGCGCCCGATGCTCAGGAGTCTAACTCAAACGAGAATGATTCTTGTTTGAGATGACTCAAACCGTCGGCGGGACGTAGCCCGCCGGCTGCTCGGCGCCGCCGCCGAAGAAGAACTGCTCCATCTGCCTTGCCAGGTATTGGCGCGCGCGCTGGTCCGCCAGGTTCAGGCGGTTCTCGTTCACCAGCATGGTCTGGTGCTTCATCCAGGCTTGCCAGGCTTCCTTGCTGACGTTTTCATAGATGCGCTTGCCCAATTCGCCGGGGTAGGGCGCGAAGTCCAGGCCGTCGCCTTCCTTCTTCAGATAGATGCATTGCACGGTGCGGGCCATAGTCAACCTCGGTAATTCAATCGATAAGGGGGATGGCGCGCACTGTAGCGCGCCTGGCATAGGCGGGCGCTGCGCAGGGTCAGGGCAGCTTCTTCACCAGCACCTGCGAGCGGCGGTCCCAGTTGTACTTGCGCTTGCGTTCCTCGGGCAGCCAGTCGGGGTCCACCTGCACGAAGCCGCGCTTGATGAACCAGTGCATGGTGCGGGTGGTGAGCACGAAGATGCTGGCCAGACCCATGGCCTTGGCGCGCTGTTCCACGCGCTTCAAGATGCGGTCGCCGTCGCCCTGGCCCTGCACGGCGGGCGAGACGGTCAGCGCCGCCATTTCGGCGGTGCGCGCTTCCACATAGGGGTAGAGCGCGGCGCAGCCGAAGATCACGCCATCATGCTCGATCACGGTGTAGAGCTCGACGTCGCGCTCGATCTCGGTGCGGTCGCGCTTGACCAGGGTGCCGTCGCGCTCGAAGGGCTCGATCAGCGCAATGATGCCGGCCACGTCGTCGGAGCTGGCCTCGCGCAGGCTCTCGAGCTTCTCGTCCACCACCATGGTGCCGATGCCGTCATGGGTGTAGACCTCCTGCAGGATCGCGCCATCAACCGCAAAGGGCACGATGTGCGAGCGCTCCACGCCGGCCTGGCAGGCGCGCACGCAGTGGCGCAGGTAGAAGGCCACATCGGTGGGTTCGGTCGCTTCGGGCAGGCGCGCCAGCAGGCGCTCGGCGTCGGCCAGGGCCAGCTCGGTGTCGATCGGGCTGTCCAGGTCCTCGGGGTTCTCGCGCACCCCGGCCACCTCGCCCACGAACAGCAGCTTGTCGGCCTGCAGCGCGATGGCGGTGCCGGTGGCCACGTCTTCCATGGTCAGGTTGAAGGCCTCGCCGGTGGGCGAGAAGCCAAAGGGCGAGAGCAGCACCACCGCGCCGGTGTCCATGGCGCGCTGGATCGCCGCCGCATCCACCTTGCGCACCACGCCGCTGTGCTGGAAGTCCACGCCGTCCACGATGCCCACGGGCCGCGCGGTGAGGAAGTTGCCGGACACCACCCGCACCGTGGCATTGGCCATCGGCGTGTTGGGCAGGCCTTGCGAGAACGCCGCCTCGATCTCGAAGCGCAGCTGGCCGGCGGCTTCCTGGGCACAGTCCAGCGCCACCGCATCGGTGATGCGCAGGCCATGGCTGTATTGCGAGGCATGGCCCTTGGCGGCCAGCTGTTCATTCACCTGGGGGCGGAAACCATGCACCAGCACGATCTTGATGCCCATCGCGTGCAGGATGGAGAGGTCCTGCACAAAGGCGTTGAGCTTGCCGGCGGCGATCAGCTCCCCGGCCATGCCGATCACAAAGGTTTCACCTCGGTAGGCGTGGATATAGGGCGCGACGGAGCGAAACCAGGGGACGAAGGTGTGGGGGAAGACCAGGCTCATGGTACGAATTGTGCCGCAGCGGCGCCTGCGCAAAGACACTTGCGCGCGCGCCCGCCCGGATGGAGCATGGGCCCCTCACTACCGAGGAGCCCGAGATGGATGCATTCAAGACCCATGGCGCGTTCAGCTGGTCCGAGCTGATGACGCCCAACCCCGCGGCCGCTTCCGAGTTCTATGGCAGCCTGTTCGGCTGGGCCATCGAGTCCATGGACATGCCCACCGGCAAGTACCACGTGGCCAAGATCGGCGATACCGCCATTGCCGGCATGATGAGCTGCCCCGACCCGAGCAGCCAGCTGCCGCCGGCCTGGGGTTGCTATGTGACGGTGGACGATGTCGACGCCACCATCGCCAAGTGCACGGCCCTGGGCGGCGCGGTGCTGATGCCGGCGATGAACGTTCCCACGGTGGGCCGCATGGCCTGCATCCGCGACCCGCAAGGGGCCGCCATCAACATCATCACTTACGAGCCCAGGCCCGCCTGAGCGGCCGGCCGCGCGGGGCGCGGATAATCCGCGCCTCGTGAACGAAAAGCTCCCCCCCCATCCTGGCAGCCAGGCCGCCGCCGCGAAGCGTCCGCCGCGCCCCGCTCGGCCTGCCCAGCCGGCGCCGATCGCCAATCCGCTGCCGCCCATCAGCTTCCCCGAATCGCTGCCGGTCTCGGCCCGGCGCGAGGAAATTGCGCGCCTCTTCAACGAGCACCAGGTCATCATCGTCTGCGGCGAGACCGGCTCGGGCAAGACCACCCAGCTGCCCAAGATCGCCCTGGCGCTGGGCCGCGGCCGCGCCAACACCGGCAAGCTGATCGGCCACACCCAGCCGCGCCGCATTGCCGCTTCCAGCGTGGCCAAGCGCATTGCCGAGGAACTGAACACGCCGCTGGGCGAGATCGTTGGCTACAAGGTGCGCTTCCAGGACCGGCTGCAGCCCGGTGCCTCGGTCAAGCTGATGACCGACGGCATCTTGCTGGCTGAGACCCAGACCGACCCGCTGCTGAAAGCCTACGACACCCTGATCATCGACGAGGCGCATGAGCGCAGCCTCAACATCGATTTCCTGCTCGGCTATCTGCGCGAGGTGCTGCCGCGCCGGCCGGATCTGAAGGTGGTGGTGACCTCGGCGACCATCGATGCCGAGCGCTTTGCCAAGCATTTCGAATCTGCCAAGGGCCCCGCGCCGGTGGTGATGGTCTCGGGCCGCACCTTCCCGGTGGAGCAGCGCTACCGGCCCTTCGAGGAATCACGCGAGTACGACCTCAACAACGCCATCACCGACGCCGTCGATGAGCTCTGGCGCGAGGGCGGCGGCGATGTGCTGGTGTTCCTGCCCGGCGAGCGCGAGATCCGCGAGGCCGCCGAGGCGCTGCGCAAGCACCATCCGCCCGGCGTGGAGATCCTGCCGCTGTTTGCGCGCCTGTCGCAGCAGGAGCAGGACCGCGTGTTTGAGCCGCATGGCCAGCGCCGCATCGTGCTGGCCACCAATGTGGCCGAGACCTCGCTGACGGTGCCCGGCATCCGCTATGTGATCGACCCCGGCCAGGCGCGGGTGAAGCGCTACAGCTACCGCAACAAGGTCGAGCAGCTGCAGATCGAGCCGATCAGCCAGGCGGCGGCGAACCAGCGCGCCGGCCGTTGCGGGCGGGTCTCGAACGGCATCTGCATCCGTCTCTACGACGAGAAGAGCTTCAACGAGCGGCCGCGCTTCACCGACCCCGAGATCCTGCGTTCGTCGCTGGCCGGTGTGATCCTGCGCATGAAGGCCCTGCACCTGGGCCAGGTCGACGACTTCCCCTTCATCGAGCCGCCGCCGCGCAAGGCGATCGCCGACGGCTACCAGCTGCTGGCCGAGCTGGGCGCGGTGGACGAGGGCAACGAGCTCACGACGATCGGCCGCGAGCTCTCCAAGCTGCCGCTGGACCCGCGTGTGGGCCGCATGATTCTGGAGGCCAAGAGCCGCGAGGCGCTGGCCGAGGTGCTCATCATCGCCAGCGCGCTGTCGGGCCAGGATGTGCGCGACCGGCCGATGGAGCAACAGCAGCAGGCCGACGAGAAGCACAAGAAGTTCGACGACGAGCGCTCGGAGTTCATGGGCTATCTCAAGCTCTGGAAATGGCTGGAGGAGTCCAGGGGCGGGCAGGGCGAGCACAAACTTTCCAACCGCCGCCACGAGCAGCTGCTGCGCGACAACTTCGTCTCGCCGCGCCGCGTGCGCGAATGGCGTGACATCTACTCGCAGCTGCACACCGTGGTGGCCGAGCATGGCTGGCGCCTCAACGGCAGCGCGGCCACCTACGAGCAGGTGCATCTCTCGATGCTGGCCGGCCTCCTGGGCAATATCGGCTGCAAGAGCGACGAGGACGACTGGTACCTGGGCGCGCGCGGCATCAAGTTCTGGCGCCACCCCGGCGCGCACCTGAGCAAGAAACCGGGGCGCTGGATCATCGCCGCCGAGCTGGTGGACACCACGCGCCTGTTCGGCCGCGGCATCGCGAACATCGATGTGCAATGGATCGCGCCGCTGGCCGGCCACCTGCTCAAGACCCAGCTGCTGGAGCCGCATTGGGAGAAGAAGGCCGCCGAGGTGATCGCGCTGGAGCGCGCCACGCTCTACGGCATCGTCATCTACAACAACCGGCGCGTGAACTTCGGCCGCGTCGACCTGCCGGCGGCGCGCGAGATCTTCATCCGCGAGGCGCTGGTGAATGGCGAGTTGCCTGACGACATGATGCGCCGCCTGCCCTTCCTGGTGCACAACCAGAAGCAGATCGCCAAGGTCGAGGAACTGGAGCACAAGTCGCGCCGCCAGGACGTGCTGGTGGACGACGAGCTGATCTACAACTATTACGACCAGCAGCTGCCGCGCGAGGTCTGCTCGGGCGCCACGCTGGAGAAGTGGGTCCGCGAAGCCAGCCGCGCCAATCCGCGCCTGCTGCACCTCAGCCGCGACGAGCTGATGCGCCATGAGGCGGCCGGCATCACCAGCAATGCCTTCCCCAAGACCATCCGCCTGGGCGGGGTGGATTGCACGGCCAGCTATCTGCACGAGCCCGGCGACCAGCGCGATGGCCTGACCGTCAGCGTGCCCATCTATGCGCTCAACCAGGTCAGCGAGGAGCGCTGCGAATGGCTGGTGCCGGGCATGCTGGAGGCCAAGATCATGGCCCTGCTCAAGAGCCTGCACCAGAAGCCGCGCGCGCGCCTGGTGCCGCTGCCGGACTTTGTGGCCGAGTTCATCGAGCTCAACCCCTTTGCCCAGGGCAGCCTGGTCGAGGTGCTGCTGAAGGCGGTGAAGGAGCGCAGCCAGATCGCCGTGCAGCGCAATGACTTCAAGCTCGAGCAGCTGCAGCCGCATCTGTTCATGAACTATCGCGTGGTGGACGAGCATGGCCGCCAGCTGGGCATGGGCCGCAATCTCGCGGCCCTCAAGGCCGAGCTCGGTGCGCAGGCGCGTTCGGCCTTCCAGGCCCTGGCCCAGCTCAAGCTGGCCACGCCGCCGGCGGCGCCCGCACCGGCACCGCTCGCCCAGGGCGGCGTGCGGGCCGAAGTGCTTCAGAAGCCCAAGGCGCGCGAGGCCACCCAGGCCAGCCAGGCCTACACCGCCTGGACCTTTGGCGAGCTGCCCGAGCTGATGGAAATCCAGCGCGGCGCGCAGACCCTGATCGGCTTCCCGGCCCTGATCGATCGCGGCACGCAGGTGGAGATCGAGGTTTTCGACGAGCCCGAGGTGGCCGCCGCCAAGCACCGCCTGGGTCTGCGCCGGCTGGTGGCCTTGCAGCTCAAGGAGCCGCTCAAATACCTGGAGAAGAACATCCCCGATCTGCAGAAGATGTCGGTGTTCTACATGGGCCTGGGCACGGCCGAGGAGCTGCGCGACCAGATCATCGGCGTGGCGGTGGACCGCGCCTTCCTGGCCGAGCCGCTGCCGGCGGACGAGTTCGCCTTCAAGCAGCGGCTGGAAGAGGGGCGCACGCGCCTGAACCTGATCGCGCAGGAGGTGGCGCGCCTGACCGGGGTGATCCTGATCGAGTACCAGGCCGCCACGCGCAAGCTCAAGGATGCGCGCGCGCCCAAGGAGGTGGCCGACGATATCGCCGCGCAGCTGCAGCGCCTGATGCCCAAGCAGTTCGTCGCGCTGACCCCCTGGGCCCAGGCCCAGCATCTGCCGCGCTACCTCAAGGGCATCACCGCGCGCCTGGACAAGCTGCGCGCCGACCCGGCCCGCGATGCCCAGCGCCTGGCCGAGCTGCGCCCGCTGGAGCAGCGCTATCTGCGCCGCGTGGCCGAGCTCAAGGGCACGCAGGATGCGCGCCTGGTGGACTTCCGCTGGCAGCTGGAGGAGTTGCGCATCAGCCTGTTTGCACAGGAACTGCGCACCCCCCAACCGGTCAGCGTGAAGCGTCTGGACAAGGTCTGGGCTCAGCTGAATAGCTGAGGCCGGGCCTTGCGGTGCAGACTGACATTTGCGCCCTTGGGCGCATGTCATGTCGAAGCCACAAGGTCTGGGCGCAGCTCAGCAACTGAGGCCGGTCGCGAAAAGAACGACAAAACCCGCCAGTTCCCGCTACCGCAGGCGGGCTGTTTTGGGTCAAATGCTTACAAATGAAACTGGCCGTGGAGGGCCAGCCCCGCCGTGTCCGACGCCCAGCCCGCACCAACCGCTACCACCCCAGCCGCCCCAGCCTCCCCCTCGGCCGCGCCGATGCGCCGCTTCGGGCGCTTCGAGCTGCGCGCCCTGCTCAACAAGAGCACGCGCAGCATGCTGTGGCTGGTGCATGACTCGCGCCACGGCCAGGAGATGCTGCTGGCGATGCCGCGCCAGGCGCCCAATAGCGAGGCGGCGATGGCCCATTGGCTCAAGACCGCCCATGCCGGCGCACGCGTGCAGCACCCGAACCTGGCCCATGTGATCGAGGTCGGGCGGGTCGAGCAATGGCCCTTCGTGGCCTACGACCGCGCGCTGGGCGAAACCCTGGACGAGCGCCTGGCGCGCCAGCCAGCGCCCACGCCGCTGGAGGCCGCCGACTGGGTCTGCCAGCTGCTCGAGGGCCTGGCCTTCGCGCACGAGGCCGGCCATGCGCATCGCGATCTGCAAAGCAGCTACCTGTTGATCGACGCCGCCAACAAGGTGCGCCTGGCTGGCCTGGAATTGGCGCAGGAGGTGTTCCCCGCCGGCGTGGACTTCAACACCGTCACGCGCCGCGCGGTGCGCGAGTCGGCCGAGGAGGATGTGCTGTGCGTCGGCCTGCTCCTGCACCGCCTGCTGAGTGGCCGCGCGGTGCTGGAGCAGCAGGATCTGCAGGCCGCGGTGCAGCAGATGCAGCCGCTGGGCAAGGAGCTGGTGCGCCTGGGCTGGGAGACGCCGCATCCGATCCCCGAGCCGCTGCGCGCCATCGCCAACCGCGCCACCGACCGCCAGGCGCGCCAGCGCTACCACCTGGCGCGCAGCTTCCTGCGCGCGCTGGACGGCTGGCGCACCGCCGCCGCCTACGACCAGGGCGGGCCGATCGCGCTGCTGATGGACAAGCTGCAGCGCATCGGCCATCTGCCGGCCAGCTCGGGCAAGCTGCACCGCATCGGCCAGTCCTCCTCGCTGGAGGGTCAGCATGCCAGCGAGCTCTCCAGCCTGGTGCTGCAGGACATGGGCCTGAGCCTGGAGCTGCTGCGCCGCGTCAACAACGCGCTCAAGCAGCAGGGCGTTACCAGCGGCGGCACGGTGCTGAACATGCAGCGCGCCATCGCCATGCTGGGGCTGAACGGCCTGCAGCAGGCGGCGCGCTCGCTCAAGCCCTGGCCGGGGCCGCTCGGCGAGGTGCAGGCGGCGCTGCTGCGCAGCCTGATGACGCGGGTGCATCGGGCCGGCATGGTGGCCCAGGCGCTGCGTCCGGCCGGCTATGACGGCGAGGTGGTCTACCTCATCACGGTGCTGCAGAACCTCGGCCGCCTGCTGCTGCAGTACCACTTTGCCGACGATGCGCAGCAGATCCGCCAGCTCATGCAGCCGGGCGAGGCCACCGAAGACAACCCCAATCCGCAGGGCATGAGCGAGGTCGCCGCCGCCTACGCGGTGCTGGGCTGCGACCTGAATGCGCTGGCCCTGGCGGTGGCGCGCTACTGGGCGCTGGGCGAAGAGGTGATGCACATGATGCATCGCCAGGCGCCCGATGCGCCGGTGCGCAGCGCCGAGGGCGATGCCGAACTGCTGCGCCTGACCTGCAGCCTGGCCAACGAGCTGATCGACGCGCAACTGCTGCCCGAGGCCAAGCGCCAGCCGGCCATCGAGCTGGCGACACGGCGCTATGCGCGCGTGCTGGGCCTGGGGCTGCGCGATGTGTTGCAGGCCCTGCATCCCGAGCAGGCACGGCAGGACGGTGATGCCCCGTTCCGGTCGGCCGGAGTGGCCATCGCCGAGGCCAGTTTCAGTGCGCCGCTGCCCACCGAGCCCGGCACGCTCGATGGCGATGCAGAATCGATGGCGCCGCGCGACGGTGCCGCCCCGCTACCCAAGGCCTCGACGCTCAGAGCGAAACTGGGCGGCAAACCTCCCGAGGAGACTTCCTGAGTTCGTCGTTCAGCAGCCTGCGTCAGGCCAGAGTTCAAAGGTCCACCATGTCGTCTCTGCCTCCCGTCTCGCAGCCGCCCGCGGCCATGGGGCGGTTCCGTCCGATCAAACAGCTTGGCGAAGGCGCGCAGGCCACCGTGTGGCTGGCCCATGACCCGCGGCTGGACCGCGAGGTGGCGCTGAAGGTGCTGCACAAGGGCGCCGAGCCCAGCAGCGTCGACGCCTGGCTGCACGAGGCGCGCGCCGTGGCGCGGCTCACCCATCCGAATATCGTGCCGGTGTTCGAGGCCGATATGCAGGACGGCCAGGCCTATATGGTGTTCGAGTATGTGAGCGGCGGCACGCTGGCCGACAAGCTGCGCGCGGGCCCCTATGGGCGTGCCCGCGATGCCGTAGAGCTGATGCTGGGCGTGCTCGACGGGCTGGGTGCCGCGCACGCCGCCGGCGTGGTGCACCGTGACCTGAAGCCCTCCAACATCATGATCGACGCCAAGGGGCGCGCCCGCGTGATGGACTTCGGCATCGCCGCCTGGATTTCGGACGCCGGGCGGCCGCAGCGCGTGGTGGGTACGCCCGGCTATATCTCGCCCGAGGCGGCCAAGGGCCTGGCGCCCAGCCCGCAGATGGACGTGTTTGCGTCCGCCGTGATGCTGGCCGAGATGCTTTCGGGCCAGCGCCTCAACTACCACCCCGACCCCTGGGCGGCGGTGCGCCGCGTCATCGAGCAGGATCTGCTGCTGCCCCATGGCCTCGGCACCGATGTGGACGACAAGCTGCGCGCCACCATCCAGCGAGGCCTCGCGCGCGACCCCGCGCAGCGCTGGCATACCGCGCGCGAGTTCCACGACGCGCTGGCCGAATGGCTGCACCCGACGGTGCAGGCCGAGCCGGTGGATGCCACCGAGAACGCGACGCTGGAATTCCTGCTGCGCCGCATGCGGCACAAGACCGACTTCCCGGCCATGTCCGACGCGATGGGCCGCATCCAGCGGCTCACGCAGTCGGAGAACGAGAGCCTGGCCAGCATTTCGAACGAAATCCTCAAGGACGTGGCGCTCACCCACAAGCTGCTGCGCTTGGTGAACACGGCCCAGTTCAGCCATGCCGGGGGCGGCGGCATCACCACCGTGTCGCGCGCCGCGGCCCTGATCGGCTTTGCGGGCATACGCAATCTGGCCATGTCGCTGATCCTGCTCGAACGCATGGAGAACAAGGCGCATGCGCAGCAGCTGCGGGTGGAGTTTCTGCGCTCGCTGATGGCGGGCTCGCTGGCGCGCGAACTCTGCAGCGCCACGCGCGAGAACGAGGAGGCCTTCCTCTCCGCCATGCTGCAGAACCTGGGGCGCTTGCTGACCGAGTTCTACTTTCCCGAGGAAGCGGAGCAGGTGCGCCGCATCACCCGGCCGGAGCGCCGCGAGGGCGCCGCGGCCCCGCTCAGCGAGGCCGCCGCATCGGCCCAGGTGCTGGGCCTGAGCTACGAGCAGATGGGCCTGGGAGTGGCGCGGCAATGGGGCCTGCCCGAGCAGTTGCAACGCGCCATGCGCCGCCCCGACGGCGAGGCGCCGAACCGGGCGGTGGATGCGCCGGCCGAGCGCCAGCGCTGGCTGGCGCGTGCCGCCAACGACGTGGCCGACGTGATCCTGCATTCCGACCCGAGCGAGGCCCATGCCAAGGTCAAGGCGATGGCGCAGCGCTACTCGCGCGCGCTGGGCATTTCCGCGCAGGACTTCGATACCGCCGCCGACCTGGCGCGCCGCAACCTCTCGCAGATGGCCGAGGCGATGGAGATCCGCCTGCCCAAGAGCTCGCCCGGCCAGCGCCTGCTGGCACCGCTGACGCCCGCGCCGGGCGACAGCCTGTCGCCGCACGAGCTGCACGCCACCACCGTGATGTACGAGCCCACCATGGTGCTGGACGAGCGCCAGGTCTCGCTGGAACAGGCGTCCGAGACCCTGGCCGCGGGCATCCAGGACATCACCAACGCGATGGTGGAGAACTTCAAGCTCAACGAAGTGTTGCGCATGATCCTGGAGACGATTTACCGCGGCCTGGGTTTCCGGCGCGTGGTGTTCTGCCTGCGCGACCCCAAGACCGAAACGCTCACCGGGCGCTTTGGCCTGGGCGAGGGCGTGGAACTGGTGGCGCCGCTGTTCCGTGTGCCGCTGCGGCATGCGCCCGGGGCGCATGTCGATCTGTTCGCCGCGGTCTGTCAGAAGGGGGTCGACACCTTGATTGCCGACGCCACCGTGGCCAAGATTGCCGAGCGCCTGCCGGCCTGGTTCATGGGGGCGCCCAAGGCCCCCAGCTTCCTGATCCTGCCGATGGCCATGAAGGGCGCGCCCTTCGCGATGATCTATGCCGACAAGGCCACGCCGGGCGGCATCGATCTGGGGGAGAAGGAGCTGTCGCTGTTGCGCACGCTGCGCAACCAGGCGGTGATGGCGTTCAAGCAGGCGAGCTGAGAACACCGATCAGAAAAAAGAGGGGGGTTGACGAGCCTTACCCCCGGCACTGGTCACAACGACTAGGGCTGCTTGGTTCCCCACCTGACCCGGTTGGCCGCGCTTCCATGCGAGGAGGCCCGTCAGCGCGGATTGTAAGCGAGGATTGCGCGGCCCTCAGCGAAGCTGCAGGTCGTCGTCGCTGAAGCGGATGTTGAGCGGCTCGATCAGCAGCTGCTTGGGGCCTTCCTCCAGCGCGCCCGCCACCCAGGCCTCGATGCCGCAGGCCTTGGCCACGGCCACGGTGCGCTCGGCGTCCTCGGCCGCCACGAAGATGGCGAAACCTGCCCCCATGTTCAGCGTCGAATAGGCTTCGCGGTCGTCCTGCTTGGCGTGTTCCTGCATGAACTTCAGCACCGGCGTCACCGGCGGCACCGTGTGGATGCGGTAGGTGAACTGGGCCGGATGGCGCAGCAGCTTGCGCCAGCCATGGCCGGTGATGTTGGCGCAGTAATGCGGCTGGATGCCGGCCTTGAAGAGCGCCTCGGTGACGGGCGAGTACAGCACCGTGGGCGCCAGCAGCGCCTCGCCGTAGCTGAGGCCGGGCTCCACCTCGGTGAGGTAGCCCTGGGGCAGGCGCTCCACCAGCTTGCGCGCGAGCGACAGGCCGTTGGCATGGATGCCACTGGAGGCCAGCAGCACGATGGCGTCGCCGGCGGCCAGCGCGTCACCCACCGAGAGGCGGCTCTTGGGATTGATGATGCCGGTGCAGGAGGCCGCCAGGTCGATGCGGCCCTCCTCGACGATGCCGGCCAGCGCCGGGGTCTCACCGCCGCCCCATGAAACCTGGCAGATGTCGCAGGCCTTCTTCCAGCCGGCCACCAGGGTCTGGGCGCGCTCGGCATTGCCGAACCAGTCGGAGCCGCCGGCGGCCCAGTAGGCCTGCACCACCAGCGGCGTGGCGCCCACCGTGATGAGGTCGTTCACCGCCATCGCGATGGTGTCCTGGGCGATGCCGTCGTAATAGTTCTTGCCGGTGAGCTTGTTCATCTCGTCGGCCACCAGGGTCTTGGAACCCAGGCATTCGACGATGGAGGCGAGGTAGAAAGGCCCCACGTCCAGCACATAGGCGGATTCGCCGCGCGAGGCCTTGACCTCGCTGAAACCATGCTCGCCCATATGGACGGCGGTGGCGGCGGCAGCGCGCTGGGCGCTCACCTTGAGGGGGTCGATCAGGTCGTAATTGACCCCGGCTTGCTCGTAGCTCAGGGTGTCCGGGGAGGAGGGGGCATGCGTGCTCATGGGGTGGCATTATCGTTCACCCTGCCTTGGCCGACGCCGCTGGGGCGACGGGGCAAGCGCCCATAGAATGCCGGCCATGAGTTACCAGGTCCTCGCGCGCAAATATCGCCCCCACAGCTTCGAAGAGCTGGTGGGCCAGGAGCATGTGGTGCAGGCCCTGGCCAATGCACTCACCCAGCAGCGCCTGCACCATGCCTATCTGTTCACCGGCACGCGTGGCGTGGGCAAGACCACGGTCTCGCGCATCCTCGCCAAGAGCCTGAACTGCACCGGCCCGGACGGCAATGGCACCATCACCGCCACGCCCTGCGGCGTCTGCGACGCCTGCCGCGACATCGATGCCGGCCGCTTCGTGGACTATGTGGAGCTCGACGCGGCCTCCAACCGCGGCGTCGAGGAGATCTCGCAGCTGCTGGACCAATCGGTCTACAAGCCGGTGGTGGGGCGCTTCAAGGTCTACATGATCGACGAAGTGCACATGCTCTCCAACACCGCCTTCAACGCCATGCTGAAGACACTGGAGGAGCCGCCCGACTACCTCAAGTTCGTGCTCGCCACCACCGACCCGCAGAAGGTGCCGGTGACGGTGCTGTCGCGCTGCCTGCAGTTCAATCTGCGCCCGATGGCGCCGCAGAACGTGCTCTCGCACCTGACCCAGGTGTTGCAGGCCGAGCAGGTGCCGGCCGAGCCCGGCGCGCTGCGCCTGCTCGCGCGCGCCGCGCGCGGCTCGATGCGCGACGCGCTCTCGCTCACCGACCAGGCGATCGCCTTCGGCGCCGGCCAACTGCAGGAGGCCGGCGTACGCCAGATGCTGGGCACGGTGGATCGCGGTCATGTGATCGCCATCCTCGATGCCCTCATTGCCAGCGACGGCCCGGCCGTGGTGGCCCAGGCCGATGGCCTGCGCAACCTGGGCCTGTCGGCCGCGGGGACGCTGGAAGACCTGGCCAGCACCCTGCAGCAGATGGCGGTGGCCCAGGCCGCACCGGGCGCGCTGGACGAGCAGGACCCCGAGACCGCCGAGGCGCAACGCCTGGCGGCCCTGCTGCCCGCCGACGAGGTGCAGGTGATGTACAGCATGGCCCTGCACGGCCGCGCCGAACTCTCGCTGGCGCCGGACGACTACGCCGGCCTGGTGATGGTGCTGCTGCGCATGCTCAGCTTTCGCCCCGCCGCGGCGGGCGGGGAACGCGGCGTAGCACCGGCGGCCAGGCCGCTGGCAAGACCTGCCCCCGTGGCGTCGGCCGCGCCTGCTGCCGCCGCGCCGCTGCTGCGCACCGCGGCGCCCAGCATGGCCGTGAAGCCGGTGGCCACGGTGGCCAGCGAGCCGGCGTCCAAGCCCGCGCCGCCGGCTCCGGCCCCCGCGCCGGTGCAGGCGAGCCGCGAGCGCCCCAGCGCCGACAGCCCCATGAGCGCGCGCCTGCGCCCCAAGCCGGTGGAGCGTGCGCCCGAGCCCGAGCTCGGCGACGAGCCGCCGCCCTGGCTGGATGTGCCGCCCGCCGATGACGACGGTGTGGCGCTGGCGGAGGCCTCGTTGGATGTCGGCGATATGCCTAGCGATAGCGCGGGCGCTGCCGCTGCGCCCGGCGGCGAGGGCGGCTATGCCTCCACCGCTGGGGCCGAGATTCCGCTCGTGCCCACCCCCCTGGGCGAGCGCTGGGCCGGCCTGATCCGGCAACTGGGCGTCACCGCCCTGGTGCGCGAACTGGGCATGCAGGCCGAATGCGTCGGCATCGACGCGCAGGCCCAGCCGCAGGTCTGGCGCTTGCGCGTGGAGCGCGAGTCGTTGCGCCAGCCGGCCTTGAAAGACAAGCTGGAGGCGGCGCTCGCCGCGCATTTGCAGGCCGCCGCCGTGATCGAGCTGGAGCCCGGCCTGGCCCAGGACTCGCCCGCGCTGCGCGACGCCACCGAGGTGCGCGCGCGCCAGCGCCGCGCCGAGCAAATCATTCTCGAGGACCCCTTCGTCCAGCAACTGCTGACGCAGTTCCGGACGGCACGCATCGTGCCCGGGTCCATCAAACCACACTGAACCATACGGAGAACACACCATGATGAAGGGTCAACTGGCCGGTCTGATGAAGCAGGCCCAGGCGATGCAGGACAACCTGAAGAAGGCGCAGGACGAGCTCGGCACCATCGAGGTCGAGGGCCAGTCGGGCGCCGGCCTGGTGAAGGTCACGATGACCTGCAAGCACGATGTCAAGCGCGTCAGCATCGACCCCAGCCTGCTGGCGGACGACAAGGACATGCTGGAGGACCTGGTGGCCGCCGCCTTCAACGACGGCCTGCGCCGTGCCGAGGCGGTGAGCCAGGAGAAGATGGGCAAGCTGACGGCCGGCATGCCGCTGCCTCCCGGCATGAAGTTCCCGTTCTGAGCGGCCGTTGAGCGCGCTTGAGCAATTGATCGAGGCGCTGCGGCGCCTGCCCGGCGTGGGTCAGAAGTCGGCGCAGCGCATGGCCTACCACCTGCTGCAGCATGACCGCGAGGGTGCGCAGCGCCTGTCCGCCGCGCTCGCCGCGGCGGCCCAGCAGGTGCAGCATTGCCAGCGCTGCCATACCTTCAGCGAGGCGGCGCTGTGCCCGGTCTGCCTGGATGCCACGCGCGACGCCAAGCTGCTGTGCGTGGTGGAGACGCCGGCCGACCAGGCGGCGCTGGAGCGCACCGGCTCCTACCGCGGCTATTACTTCGTGCTGCAGGGGCGCGTCAGCCCATTGGACGGCATCAGCACCAAGGACATCGGCGTGGCCGAGCTGCTGGAGCGGGCGTCCGACGGCCTGGTGGAGGAGGTCATCCTCGCCACCAGCTTCACCGCCGAGGGCGAGGCCACCGCCCATGTGGTGGGCGAGGTGCTGCGCGCGCGCGGCCTGCGTTCCACCCGCCTGGCGCGCGGCGTGCCGGTGGGCAGCGAACTCGAGTATGTGGACCTGGGCACCATCGCGCATGCCCTGGTGGATCGACGTTGAACCCGCGGGGCCTCTTGTCTCATGACCTTTGCCAACTACTGCATCATCATCGCGGCCCTGCTGCCCATCGTCTGTGCCGGCATCGCCAAGTCGCCCGGCATCGGCAAGCGGCGCAGCGCCGGCGGCTATGACAACCACCAGCCGCGTGCCTGGCTGGCCCAGCTCACCGGCCGGCAGGCGCGCGCCAATGCGGCGCAGTCCAACAGCTTCGAGGCCCTGCCGCTGTTCATTGCCGGCGTGCTGGCGGCGCAGCAGATGCATGCGCCGCAGGAGCGCGTGGACCTGCTGGCGCTGGGCTTCATCGCCGCCCGCGTCGTCTACATCGCGCTCTATGTGAGCGACAAGGCCTCGGCGCGCTCCATCACCTGGTTCGTCGGCATGGGCTTCAGCATCGCGCTGTTCTTCAGCGGCGCTGCGTGAGCTGACGCGACAGCACCGGCGCGCTGTTGTTCATGGCGGTGACGGTGCGGCCGCCCACGCGGGCCGCCGGCTTGCTGGCGGGCCTGGGCTTGCCAGCCTGCGCCACGCGCGTGGGGGCCGGCTCGGCCTGGGCGGTGTAGATCACCAGCGGCTGGCCGGGCTTGAAGCTCGCCTTCACGCCCACCTTGTTCCACTGCGCCACCTGGCCGGCGCTGACGCGCCAGCGCTTGGCCAGCGAGGCCACCGTATCGCCCTTGCCGGCCTTGAGCGCGACGCGCCGCAGCGGCGGCACATCGGGCGCCAGGCTCATGCTGGCGTTGTCGGCCAGGTGCTCGGAGACATCCTGGTCGCGGTGCGCGGTGCGCGGCACCAGCAGGGTCGAGCCCTGCTTGACCAGCATGCGCGCCGGGATCTTGTTGAGCTCGCGCAGCTGCGCCTCGCTCATGCCCAGCTGCTTGGCCGCCTCGGCCGGCTTCATGGTCTTGGGCACCACCCAGGCGGTCCAGCTCGCCAGCGGGCCGCGGTTGACGGCCTGGTGCGCGGCCAGCTGGCCGATGAAGACGGCGGCGTTGTCGTAGGGCAGCAAGACCTGGCCCCCAGCCTCGCCGCCGGCCTTGGCCAGGATCACCGGCTGGTTCATCTGCGGGTTGAACTGGCGGAAATGCTCCTCGCTCATGCCGGCCAGATTGGCGGCCAGGGCCACGTCCATGTCGCGCTCGATCTTCACCGACAGGAAGTAGGGGTGGTTGGCCACCGGCGGCAGGCTCAGGGCATAGGCGTCCGGGCGTAGCACGATGTTCTTTACCGCCTGCAGCTTGGGCAGGTAGTAGCGCGTCTCGTCCGGCATCTTGATGCTGTCGTAGTCGGTCGGCAGGCCGGCCTTCTGGTTGCGCGCGATCGCCTTGCTCACATTGCCCTGGCCCCAGTTGTAGGCGGCCAGCGCCAGCTGCCAGTCGCCATCGAACATCTTGCCGAGGCGGCCGAGATAGTCGAGCGCGGCGCGCGTGGAGGCCAGCACGTCGCGCCGGTCGTCGCGAAAGACGTTCTGCTTGAGCGCGAAATCGCGGCCGGTGGCGGGCATGAACTGCCACATGCCGGAGGCCTTGACGCGCGAGGTGGCGTCGGTGACGAAGGCGCTTTCGACGAAGGGCAGCAGGGCCAGCTCGGTGGGCATGCCGCGCTTTTCAACTTCCTCGACGATGTGGAACAGATAGCGGCTGCCGCGCTCGGTCATGCGCTGCACATAGTCCGGGCGGGCGCTGTACCAGGCCTCGGCGCGGCGCACGCCCTCGTTGTCGAGCTCGGGCATGGCAAAGCCGCGGCGGATGCGCGCCCACAGGTCGGCCTGGGCGGCGGCGTCGTTGAGGTCGATCTTGGCGCCGGGGTTGAGGCTGTCTTCCAGCAGGGCCATCGATTCGCTCTCGGCCTGGCGGAAGCCCTGCTGCGCGGTGTCGGTGGTCTTGGGCGGCGGGGCCGCGGCCTCGCGTTCGAGCGGGGCGGCGGCGGGCGGCGGGCCCGCATCGGGGGCGGTGGTGGCGCAGGCGCCCAGCAGCAGGGCGGCCGCCAGGCTCGCGAGGGTCAGGACTTGCCTGGGGGGGCTCAAATGCATGCTCATCGATAGTCGTTCTTCCATTGCCGCAAGCTGGCGAATACCGCGAGCGGCGAACCGTCGGCGGCGATGGGGACCTGCTGGTGTTCGCTGCGCCACTGCATCGCCGACGCGATCACGTCGGCGGCCGTGCAACGCAGGAACGGGTTGATCTCAAGTTCGCGTGCCAGGCTGGAGGGCAGGGTGGGCAGGCCGGCCGCACGCTGCGCCTCGCACCAGGCCTGGTACTGCTGCAGGGCCTGGTTGGCGGGCTCTATGGTCCGCGCAAAGCGCAGATTAGACAAGGTGTATTCATGCGCGCAGCAAACCCGCGTGTCGCCCGGCAGCGCCGCCAGCTGCTGCAGCGAGGCCAGCATCTGCGCCGGGCTGCCCTCGAACAGCCGGCCGCAGCCGCCGGAGAACAGGGTGTCGCCGCAGAACAGCAGCGGTGCCGAGCCGTCGCTGGGCGCGTCCAGCACGAAGGCGATATGGCCGGCGGTGTGGCCGGGCACGTCCAGCACGCGCAGGCGCTGGCCCAGCAGCGTCAGGCTAGCGCCGCCGCTGAGCGGTTCATAGGGGCCCGGGATGGCCTCGCCGGCCGGGCCCCAGACCTGGCCCTGCAGCACCGGGCGCAGCTCGGCCAGGCCGCCCACGTGATCGGCGTGGTGATGGGTCACTAGAATGCCCGCGAGGCGCAGCGACAAGGAGCGCAAGGTCTGCAGCACCGGCGCGGCATCGCCTGGATCAACCACCAGGGCTTGAACGCCGTCATGCAGCATCCAGATGTAGTTGTCGTTGAAGGCGCTGATGGCGACCAGATGCAGGGCGACCAGATTCATGCAGTGAGCAAGAGTTAGTGCGGCGAGGGCGATGACACGCGAATCCCAAATTGTAGAGCTCGCCGCCTGGCTGCAGACGCCGCCCGGGCGCTATCTGCTGGCCTGGGAGCAGGCGCGGCTGGACGAGGCGGTGGCCGATCTGTTCGGCTTTCACGCCCTGCAGCTGGGCCTGCCCGAGCTGCAGGGCCTGCGCAGCAACCGCATGCCGCACCGCTGGCTGGCGCTCGATTCGCTCGAGCAGCCCCTGCTCGACTGGCCCCTGGACGAGCGCCCGGCGGCGGTGTCGCTGCACTGCGAGTTCGATGCCTTGCCCTTCGAGTCCAACAGCCTGGACCTGGTGGTGCTGCCGCATGCGCTGGAGCTGGCGCTGGACCCGCACCTGACGCTGCGCGAGGTCGAGCGCGTGCTGCGGCCGGAGGGGCGGCTGGTGATCCTGGGCCTGAACCCGGCCAGCCTGTGGGGCTTGAGGCAGAATCTGGGGCGCTTGCGCAGCCGTTTCCGCCTGCGCGGCGAGCCACCCCTGTTCCTGCCGCGCGCCGGTGATTTCATCGGCTACTGGCGCTTGCGCGATTGGCTGCGCCTGCTGAGCTTCGAGGTCGAGCAGGCGCAGTTCGGCTGCTACCGGCCGCCGCTGCGCAGCGCCGCCTGGCTGGCGCGCTGGCAATGGCTGGAACGCCTGGGGCCTCGCTGGTGGACCGTGCTGGGCGCGGTCTACTTCGTGGTGGCGGTCAAGCGCGTGCATGGCATGCGCCTGGTCGGCTTGGCGCGGCAGCAGCGCCGGCAGGCGCGCGGCGCCTCGGCGGTGGCCCTGAATTCGCACCCGCATCAGTTTTCTTCTTCTTCCTCTTCGATACGAGATCCATGACAGAACCCAAAGCGGCCGCGGCCCAGATTGCCAAGCCCAGCGTCGTCATCTACACCGATGGTGCTTGCAAGGGCAACCCCGGCCCGGGCGGCTGGGGTGCCTGGTTGAGCGCCGGCGGCCACGAGAAGGAAATGTGCGGCGGCGAGGCCAACACCACCAACAACCGCATGGAACTCACCGCCGTGATCGAGGCACTGGCCTCGCTCAAGCGCAGCTGCCAGATCGTCATCTACACCGACAGCGAATACGTGCGCAAGGGCATGACCGAATGGATTGCCGGTTGGCAGCGCCGCGGCTGGAAGACCGCCGACGGCAAGCCGGTGAAGAACGTCGAGCTCTGGCAGCGCCTGGACGCGCTGCGCAAGCTGCACCAGGTGGAGTGGCGCTGGGTCAAGGGCCATGCCGGCGATCCGGGCAACGAGCGCGCCGACGCGCTCGCCAACAAGGGCGCGGCCTCAGTGGGCCGCTGAGCCGCGCGCGTGCGCAGGGCGCCCGGTGCGCCCAACTGGCACCCAGAAAACCGGCTCCGGTCGCAGCGGTGCCCGGGCCGGGCGCTGAAATCCGCCATTCGCCGCTACAGTGCGCGCTCGGAGACCCGCGCGCATGAGCTTGATCAAGAAGACCCACACCGTTGTAGCCCTGCTTGCCCTGGCGGGCCTGAGTGGCCTGGCCTATTGGTGGCAACACCGCCCCGAGGGCAGCGCGGCTGCCGCCATTGCGCCCAAGGCCGCGGGCGCCAGCGGCCCCGCCCTGGTGGAGGGCCGCGCCGTCGAACTGCTGACGCTCACCGACGACGCCCAGGCGGTGGGCAGCCTGCGCGCGCGCCAGTCGGTGGTGCTCAAGCCCGAGGTCAGCGGCCGCGTCGTCAAGCTCGGCTTTACCGATGGCCAGCGCGTGCGCCGGGGTCAGGTCTTGATACAGCTGGACGATGCCTTGCAGGCCGCGCAGTTGCAGCAGGCCGAGGCCCAGGCCGGCATCGCCCGCACCCAGCTGCAGCGCAATCGCGAGCTGCTGGCGCAGAACTTCGTCTCCGCCAGCGTGGTGGATCAGGCCGTGGCGGCGCTGCAGGTGGCCGAGGCCCAGGTGGCGCTGAGCCGCGCCCAGCTCGGCCGCATGCAGGTGCTGGCGCCGTTTGACGGCGTGGCCGGCATCCGCAATGTCAACCTCGGCGAGTACGTCAAGGACGGCGCCGAACTGGTGAGCGTGGAGGACGCCTCCTCGATGTGGGTGGACTTCCGCCTGCCCGAGCGCTATGTGCCCAGCTTGAGGCTCGGCCAGCCGGTGGAGCTCTTGCTGGATGCGCTGCCGGGCCGCAGCTTCACGGCCAAGGTCGAGGCGCTCGATACCCAGCTGGATGCCGGCGGCCGCGCCATGCTGGTGCGCGCGCGCCTGGACAAACCCGGCAGCGAGCTGCGCTCGGGCCTGTTCGCCCGCGTGCGCGTGGTGTTCGCCACGCGTGCCCAGGCCCTGGTGGTGCCCGAGGAGGCGCTGGTGCCGCTGGGCGGCAAGCAATATCTGTTCAAGCTGGTGGATGGCGCGGGCGGCAAGCAGGCGCAGCGGCTGGAGGCGCGCCTGGGCCTGCGCGTGCCGGGCAAGGTCGAGGTGCTGGACGGCTTCAAGGCCGGCGACTGGGTGGTCACCGCCGGCCAGTCGCGCCTGACGCGCGGCGAGCAGCAGGCGGTCAAGCTGGTCGATGTGGACAAGCAGGGCGGCGCCGCCGCCAATGCCGTGAATCCAGCCGCGGCCTCTGCAGCCAGCCGCTAAGGGGCAGATCGCATGCGCTTGTCCGAAATTGCGATCCGCCGCCCCGTCTTCGCGACGGTGATGTCACTGCTGCTGGTGCTGGTGGGCTTTGTCTCCTTCAGCAAGCTCTCGCTGCGCGAATACCCGCGCATCGACGAGCCGGTGGTGACGGTCAGCACCCGCCTCACCGGCGCCTCCTCGGAGGTGATCGAGAGCCAGGTCACCAAGCCGCTGGAGGATTCGATCTCCGGCATCGAGGGCGTCGATATCGTGACCTCGATCTCGCGCTCCGAGTCGAGCCAGATCACGGTGCGCTTCAAGCTCGAGAAGAACCCCGACAACGCCGCCGCCGATGTGCGCGATCGCGTCGCGCGCGTGCGCTTTCGCCTGCCCACCGCGGTGGACGAGCCGGTGATCGCCAAGGTCGAGGCCGATGCCCAGCCGACGCTGCGCATGGTGTTCACCAGCGAGACCCTGGACCCGCTGCAGGTCACCGATGTGGTGAACCGCATCGTCAAGCCGCGCCTGCAGACCATCCCCGGCGTGGCCGATGTGGAGACCGGCGGCGACCGCCGCTATGCGATGCGCGTCTGGCTCGACGCCGACCGCCTGGCCGCCTACAAGCTCACCGTGCAGGACGTGGAGGACGCGCTGCGCCGCCAGAACCTGGAGGTGCCGGCCGGCCGCATCGAGAGCCAGCAGCGCGAGTTCAACGTTACCGCGCGCACCGATCTCAACAGCGCGGCCGAGTTTGCCGAGGTCGCGCTGCGCCAGGTGAACGGCAGCGTGATCCGCCTCAAGGACGTGGCGCGCATCGCCGAGGCCGCCGCCAGCGAGCGCTCGCGCGTGCGCCTGAACGGCCTGCCCGCGGTCTCGGTGGGGGTGATCAAGCAGGCCACCGCCAATCCGCTGGAGGTCTCGGCGGCCGTCAACGCGATGCTGCCGCGCCTGCAGCAGGACCTGCCGGCGGGCATCGTGGTGCGCCCGGCCAGCGACAACGCCATCTTCATCGACCGCTCGATCCAGTCGGTCTACCACACCATTGCCGAGGCGGTGGTGCTGGTGGCCCTGGTGGTGTTCGTGTTCCTGCGCACCCTGCGCGCCTCCATCATCCCGCTGGTGACGATTCCGGTCAGCCTGATCGGCTCCTTCGCCATCATGGCGGCGGCCGGCTTCACCGTGAACACCATGACGCTGCTGGCCCTGGTGCTGGCGATCGGCCTGGTGGTGGACGATGCCATCGTGGTGCTGGAGAACATCTTCCGCCATATCGAGGAGGGCCTGGCGCCGCTGCAGGCCGCCTTCCAGGGCGCGCGCGAGATCGGTTTCGCGGTGGTGGCGATGACGCTGACCCTGGTGGCGGTGTTCGCGCCGCTGGCCTTCACGCCCGGCCGCACCGGGCGCCTGTTCGTCGAGTTCGCGCTCACGCTGGCCGGCGCGGTGCTGGTGTCGGGCTTCGTGGCGCTCACGCTCACGCCCATGATGTGCTCCAAGCTGCTGCGCCACAACGCCCGGCCGACGCGTTTCGACGCCGGCATGGAGCGCGTGCTGGTGTGGATCAGCGAGCGCTACGCCGCCCTGCTGCGCCTGGCGCTGCGCCAGCGTTGGCTGGTGGTGATGCTGATGCTGGCCTCGGGTGCGGGCAGCTGGTGGCTGTTCGTCAACGCCAAGTCCGAGCTCTCGCCGATGGAGGACCGCGGCGTGGTGGTGATGCCCATCACCGCGCCGGATGGCGCCACCATGGAATTCACCGCGCGCTACCTCGATGCGGTCGAGCGCATCGGCGCGCAGTACCCCGAGTTCGACAAGCGCTTCGTGTTCGCCGGCGGCGCCACCGTGTCGCAGGGCATCGCCATCCTGCGCACCGTGGACTGGGACGAGCGCAAGAAGAGCACGCAGCAGCTGGCGCGCAGCCTGATCCCGCAGGTCAGCCAGCTGCCGGGCGTGAACGCCTTCCCGATCACGCCGCCCAGCCTGGGGCAGGGCTTCAACTCGCGGCCCATCAACTTCGTCATCGTCACCGGCGACAGCTACCAGAACCTCGCCAAGGTGGCGGCCCAGTTCACCGCCGAGATGGGCAAGTACCCGGGCTTTGTGCAGATCGACAACGACCTGCGCCTCAACAAGCCCGAGATCTATCTGGAGGTGGACCGCGAGCGCGCCGCCGACCTGGGCGTGCAGGTGGACCAGGTGGCGCGCACCGTCGAGACCATGCTGGGCAGCCGCGCGGTGACGCGCTACAAGCGCGATGCCGAGCAGTACGACGTGCTGGTGCAGACCGAGTCGCAGCACCGCAGCACGCCGCAGCAGATCGAGCGCCTGTTCGTGCGCGGCAAGGGCGATGCGCTGGTGCCGCTGTCGTCGCTGGTGAAGGTCAGCGAGGCGGTCAGCCCCAAGGAACTGAACCATTTCAACCAGCGCCGCTCGGTCTCCATCACCGCGGGCCTGGCGCCCGGCTATGCGCTGGGCGAGGCGCTGGTGAAGATGGATGAGATCGCGCAGCAGCAGCTGCCGGTGGGCTATGCCACCGAGCTGAACGGCGTGTCGCGCGAGTACAAGTCCTCCTCGGGCGCGCTGGGCCTGGTGTTCGTGCTGGCCCTGCTGTTCATCTTCCTGGTGCTGTCGGCGCAGTTCGAGAGCTTTGTCGACCCCTTCGTGATCCTGCTCTCGGTGCCGCTGTCGATGGTGGGCGCGCTGCTGGCGCTGCAATGGTCGGGTGGCACGCTCAACGTCTATTCGCAGATCGGCCTGATCACGCTGGTGGGGCTGATCACCAAGCACGGCATCCTGATCGTCGAGTTCAGCAACCAGCTGCGCCAGCAGGGCCGCGCTACCATGGATGCGGTGGTGGAGGCCGCGGCGCTGCGCCTGCGCCCGATCCTGATGACCACCGGCGCGATGGTGCTGGGCGCGCTGCCGCTGGCGCTGGCCTCCGGCGCCGGCGCCGAGAGCCGGCAGCAGATCGGCTGGGTGATCGTCGGTGGCATGAGCCTGGGCACGCTGTTGACGATCTTCGTGGTGCCCACCATGTACACCTTGTTTGCACGCAAGGCGGTGCCGGGCGAGATCACCGTGCCGGCCCTGCAACATTGACAGGAGCTGTGATGGCGCGGATTTGCAAGCTGTTGCTGGTTTCTCTCCTCGCCACCACGCTGGCCCAGGCCAGCACGCTGCGCTTCTGCGCCAGCGGCAGCCCCAAGACCTTTGATCCGGCCAACACCGATTCGGGCATCGACCATGTGGCGACCCAGCCGGTCTTCGACGGCCTGCTGGAGGCCGAGCGCGGCAGTGGCAAGCTGATCCCGGGCCTGGCCGAAAGCTGGCACATCAGCGCCGATGGGCGCCAGCTGCGCTTCAAGCTGCGCCATGGCGTGAAGTTCCATCGCACGCCGTGGTTCACGCCCACGCGCGACTTCAATGCCGACGACGTGCTGTTCACCTTCGGCCGTCTGCTCGACCCCAAGCATCCCTTCCAGCAGGCCTATCCGACCATCTCGCCCTATGTGCTCTCGCTGGGCTGGAGCAAGCTGATCAGCAAGGTGGAGCGGCTGGCCGACGACGAGGTGGCGATCACGCTCAGCAGCGTCGACGCCTCCTTCCTCAGCATGCTGAGCTTTGCCTTCGCCGCCATGCAGTCGGCCGAATACGGCGCCCAGCTGCTGAAGGCCGGCAAGGCCGCGCAGATCGCGCAGCTGCCGGTGGGCACCGGACCCTTCGTGTTCAAGAGCTTCCAGTCCGACAGCGTGCTGCGCTACACGCGCCACCCCGACTATTTCCGCCGCGATACCGCGCTGGTCGACCAGCTCGTCTATGCGATCACGGTGGACCGCAATGTGCGCACCCAGCGCCTGCGCCGCAATGAATGCGACATCGCCGCGCTCACCAGCGCCGCCGATGTGCAGGAGCTGGCCAAGGACGCGGCGATCGGCTTTGCCAGCGCGCCGGGCCTGAACGTGGGCTTCCTGGCCTTCAATCTGAAGAAGCCGCCGTTGGACAAGCTGGCGGTGCGGCAGGCGCTGGACATGGCGATCGACAAGCCCACGCTGTTGAAGACGGTGTTCGGCCCGGCCGGCGAGCTGGCGGTCTCGACCATGCCGCGCGCCAGCTGGGCGCATGACGCCACGCTCAAGCCCGTGCCCTATGCGCCCGAGCAGGCGCGCGAGTTGCTCAAGCGCGCCGGTGTCAGCGGCCTGAATGTGACGCTCTGGGCCATGCCGGTGCAGCGCTTCTACAACCCGAATGCGCAGCTGATGGCGCAGATGATCCAGGCCGACTGGGCCAAGATCGGCGTGCAGGCGCGCATCGTCAGCTATGAATGGGGCGAGTACCTGAAGCGCGTCGATGCCGGCGAGCACGACACCGCGCTGCTGGGCTGGAACGGCGATACCGAGCCGGCCGACACCGCCGGCCAGCTGGCCTGCGGCGCCGCCAGCGCCAGCTTCTTCTGCGACAAGGCCTATGACGAGGCGATCCAGCAGGCCAGGCAGACGCTCGACCAGGGCCAGCGCCAGCAGCTCTATGCCAAGGCGCAGCGCATCGCGATGGCCCAGCTGCCCTGGAGCGTGATCGCCCATGGCGAGCTGACCGTGGCGGTGCGCAAGAACGTGCAGGGCTTCAAGCTGGGGCCTGATGGCCGCATGCGCTTCGACGGTGTGACGCTGCGCTGAGCTGAACTGAAGAAAGCGGCTCAGGCCGGCGAGGTGTAGCTGCGCAGGCCGTCGAGATGCAGCACCTTGATGCCGCGCCGCTCGGTGCTGAGCAGGCCGGCTTCCTCCAGCTGGTGCAGGGCGATGTTGGCGCGCTGGCGCGACACGCCGGCCAGTTGGCCCAGCTCGGACTGGCTCAGTTCCAGGAACTGGCCCGGCTCCGGATAGAGCTCGGGGTTGAAGAAGCTGGCCAGGCAGCGCGCCACCCGTTCGGTGGAGTTGAGCAGGCGGTCGTGGCTGAGCCGGGCGATGAAGCTGCCCATGCGCGCGCTCATCAGCTGCTGCAGATAGTGGTTGAAGGGCAGGCTGGTGGCGCGCAGCCATTCGAAGGTCTCGCGCGGCATCAGGGCGATGCGGCAATCGCGCAGCGCCACCGCGTCGTACTGCCAATGGCCATGCTTGATCAGCGTGCCCTCGCCGAACCAGCCACCGCTGGCCACGCTGATCAGGGTGGTCTCGCGCCCGTCGGCGGTGCCGATGCTCATCTTGCCGAAGCCGCTGATCAGGCCCACCCAGTACTCCGCCTTCTCGCCGCTGCGCACCAGGTACTCGCGCGCCGCTACCGGGCGCTCGCGGCATTCGCGCAGCACACGCTGCAGTTCCGCCGCGCTGAGGCGGCGGCCCCACAGCGAGGATTCGAGCATTTGGGTGAGGCTGATATGGGTCATGGTCGGTGCCGCATTCTAGGAACCTAAAATGCGCCAAACCTTGAGGGAACCCCGATGAGCATCAAGAGCGACAAGTGGATACGCCGCATGGCGGAGAGCACCGGCATGATCGAGCCCTTCGAGCCCGGCCAGGTGCGCGAGGTGGACGGTCGCAAGATCGTCAGCTACGGCACCTCCAGCTATGGCTACGACATCCGCTGCGCGCCCGAGTTCAAGATCTTCACCAATGTGCACAGCACCGTGGTGGATCCCAAGAACTTCGACGAGAAGAGCTTTGTGGACTTCCAGGGCGATGTCTGCATCATCCCGCCCAACAGCTTTGCGCTGGCGCGCACCGTCGAGTACTTCCGCATCCCGCGCAATGTGCTGACCATCTGCCTGGGCAAGAGCACCTATGCGCGCTGCGGCATCATCGTCAACGTCACCCCCTTCGAGCCCGAGTGGGAAGGCTATGTGACGCTGGAGTTCAGCAACACCACGCCGCTGCCGGCCAAGATCTATGCCGGCGAGGGCTGCGCCCAGGTGCTGTTCTTCGAGAGCGACGAGGTCTGCGAGACCTCCTACCGCGACCGCGGCGGCAAGTACCAGGGTCAGCGCGGCGTCACCCTGCCCAAGGCTTGAGGCTCCGCATGATCGAATAAGGCGGGTCTTGACCCGCTTTTTTTCGCTTAAGTTTTGCGGGCGGCCGGCATCATCGAGCCCATCAGCAATCCCTGATGTCGAGGCCCCCAATGATCATTCCGCTGCACCTGGTTCCAGACGCTGGCCCGGCTCCGCTGGAGTTCTTTGACGCCCGGCAATGGCAGAGTGGCCCGCAGGTCACGAGTGCCGGTTTTTCGCTGGACCCCGCGCTGCTGCCCGGCCAGACGCTGGACATCGGCATGCCGATCGCCGGCCCGGTGGATGTGCGCGACCTGCATGTGCTGCAGGAGCTGATGCAGGGCGAGGGCATGAGCCTGCAGCCCACCCGCATGCTCTACGACCGCCTCTACGCCTTCGAGCGCCTGGCCGCCGCCCATGCCAGCGGGCAAGCCGCCCTGCAGGCGCTGGCGATGCGCTTGTTCGGCGACTACCAGCGTGCCGGCGAGTGGATCGGGCTCATTCACTGAGCGTCGATTTCACAGCGCGGTGAGCCAGTCGCAGCGCAGCCGCCCATGGCGGTGCAGGCGCAGCCTGGCGCTGGCATAGAGGCTGGGTACCAGGGTGGCGGTGAGGCAGGCCGGCAGCGCCGCCCATTCCTCGATCAGCATTGCGCTGGGCATGCCCATCCAGCCCATCACCCAGCAGGTCAGCACCAGGTTCCACACCGCCAGTTCGACCGGATGCTGGTGTGCATGGCCGATCATCCAACGCTTCACCTGACCCAGTTGCTTGAGCTTCATGGCGGCCTCCGGTCCCGCGTGGACACCGGGTGGCGTCAGCTTCGCGTCAGTAAGTTATCGGTCAGGATCAGGGAAAACGCCAGCCCCTAAATCGGTGTTGTGCGACGAGCGCCCGGGGCGCACCCGCCGCGCTGTGCGATCGCAAGCAGAATGGCCGCAACCCCCTTGCTGGAGTGACGATGAGCCCATCCCGCCTGCGTCTGCTTGCCGCGCTGCTGCTGTGCACCGGCCTGGCCCACGGCCCCTTGCGAGCCCAGCCCGCCTTGCTACAGGCCGCCGAGGCCGAACGTCCGGCCCTGCTCAAGACCCTGGAACAGCTGGTGGCGGTCGAGAGCGGCAGCCGCGAGACCGCCGGCCTGGGCCAGATCGCCGAGCTGCTTGCCGGCCGCCTCAAGGGCCTGGGCGCCGAGATCGAGTGGTTGGAGCCGCGCGAGGTCTACCGGATGGAAGACACGCCCGAGACCCTGGCGCGCCATCTCAAGGCCCAGTGGCGTGGCAAGGGCAGCAAGAAGCTGCTGCTGATCGCGCACATGGATACGGTCTACCCGGCCGGCATGCTGGCCCAGCAGCCCTTCGGCCTGCGCGAGGACCGCGCCTATGGCCTGGGCATTGCCGACGACAAGCAGGGCCTGGCGCTGGTGCTGCACAGCCTGGCCTTGCTGAAGGCGCAGGGCTATGCCGGCTGCGGCCAGATCACCGTGCTCTTCAATGCCGATGAGGAAATCTCCTCGCCGGGCTCGCGCAGCTGGCTCACCCAGCTGGGCGCCGAGCACGATGCGGTGATGTCCTTCGAGGGCGGGGGCGGCAGCCAGGATGCGCTGCGCCTGGCCACCGCCGGCATCGCCTCGGTGAACCTGACGGTGCATGGCCGCGCCGCCCATGCCGGCAGCGCGCCGCAGAACGGCGTGAACGCGCTCTACGAGCTCTCGCACCAGATCCTGCAGATGCGCGATCTCTCCGACGCCAAGACCGGCGTCAAGCTCAACTGGACCATGGCCAAGGCCGGCATCGTGCGCAATATGGTGCCGCCGCTGGCCAGCGCCTCGGCCGATGTGCGGGTGCTGCGCGTGGCGGATTACGACGAGCTCGAGCGCAAGCTGCAGGCGCGCATCCAGAACCGCCTGTTGCCGGAGGCGCGCGTGGAGCTGCAGTTCGAGCGCCGCCGCCCGCCGCTGGAGGCCAGCAAGGCCGGCCAGGCCTTTGCCGAGCATGCGCGGCAGCGCTTTGCCGAGATCGGCCGGCCGCTGCGCGTCGACGCGGTGGCGAGCGGCGGCGGCACCGATGCGGCCTTTGCCGCGCTGCGCGCGCGCGGCCCGGTGGTGGAGGGCTTCGGCCTGCGCGGCGGCGGCGCCCACACCACCGATGCCGAGTTCATCTACCTCGACTCGATTGCGCCGCGCCTGTACCTGGCCACGCGCATGATGATGGACTTCTGCGATGCCCGGGTGGCGGCGGAGTAGGGCATTGGCGACCCGGCCGTTGATGCTGGCGCTGGCCTTGCTGCTGGCGGCCTGCGCCAGCCCTGGCCCGGCGCCGGAAAAGCGCCACAGCGCGGCCGAGCTGCAGCGCTACCAGCCGAGCGACTTCCGCTGGGCGCCGGCGGCCGGCGCCGCCGAGCGCGCCATGCTGGCGGACGAACAGGCGCGGCAGCGCGCACGCGTGGCGCGCTTGCAGCGCGGTGAGGCCGCGGCGCTGGCCGAGCTGCCCGCCGCACTTGCCAGCGCGGCGCAATTCAACCTCGAGATCGAGGCCCTGCGCGCGCCACTGCTGGCGGCCCTGCCCGGCGTGGCCCAGCAAGCACCGGACACGCAGCGCGCCCTGCTGACGGCGGCCTATGCCCTCTATGCCCCGGCCGCCGCGCCGCTGCTCTGGCCGCTGCTGCCCAGCCTGCAACGGCCGCGCGAATACGCCATCGCGGCCTACACCCTGCTGAAGGCCCAGCCCGAGCTGGCGGGCGCATTGCGTGCCCAGACCGAGGCGCAATTCCCGCCCTGGCGCGAGGAGCCGCGCCTGCGCGCCCTGATGGCCAGCCTGGGCCCGCCCGCCGCCGCGCGCCCGCCCCTGCCGGAGCTGCTGGCCGCGCCGCTGCGCCCCGGCTACCCGGTGGTGTTCAGCCTGCAGCGGCCCAGCCGCGGCCAGTTGGGCCTGGCGCTGGTGCGCGGGCCCGATGGGCGCTTCGTGCGCGAGCCGGATGGCCGCCTGTTCGCCGTGCCGCAGCTGGCGCTGTCGCGCAGCGGCCTGCCCGGCACCATCAGCATGGGCAACACGCCGCAAGGCCTGTTCACGCTGCGCGGTGCCGGCACCGCCACCAACCCCTGGATCGGTCCCACGCCCTATCTGCACAGCATGCTGCCGGTCGAGGCCACGCCGGCCGAGTTCGAGCATGCCGCCGGCCCCGCGCTGCCGCCGGCCCAGCCCTGGAGCGAGGCGCTGTACGAGAGCTTTCTGCCGCCGGCCTGGGCCGCCTACGAGCCCTTCAAGGAGGCCTGGCTGGCGGGCCTGGCCGGGCGCGACGAGATCCTGATGCATGGCAACACCCTCAACCCGGGCTACTACCCGGGTGCCGCCTATGCGCCTGCGGTGCCGCAGGCCGGTTGCCTGGTGGCGGCGGAACACTGGGATGCGGCGGATGGCCGCCTGCTGCGCAGCGACCAGCTGCGCCTGGCCAAGGCCTTCACGCGCAGCGGTGCCGAGCATGGCTATCTGGCGGTGGTGAACCTCGAGGACGATGGCGCGCGCGCGGTCACCTTGGACGAAGTCCTGCCCCTGGTGCTGCAAGCCGAGCAAAAATACCTGCAGGGCAAGAACTGACCCCAAGGAGACGGCCATGCCGCAACACAGCAGCCCGGAGCAACAAGGGCGCCTCGCGCAGATCCATGCGCTGCAGGCACTCGAGCATGGCAAGGTGGTGAGCGCCGCCGCCGCGGTGGCGCTGATCCAGGATGGGGATTGCCTGGCCAGCTCGGGCTTCGTGGGCATCGGCTTTGCCGAGAACCTGGCGGTGGCGCTGGAGCAGCGCTTCTTGGCCACCGGCTCGCCGCGCGAGCTCAGCCTGGTGTACGCGGCCGGGCAGGGCGATGGCAAGACGCGCGGCCTCAACCACCTGGGCCACGCCGGCCTGCTCAAGCGCGTGGTGGGCGGCCACTGGGGCCTGGTGCCGGCGCTGCAGCGCCTGGCGCTGGCGGGCGAGATCGAGGCCTGGAACCTGCCGCAGGGCGTCATCACCCACCTCTACCGCGACATCGCCGCCGGCAAGCCCGGCCACCTCAGCCGTGTCGGCCTGGACACCTTCGTCGATCCGCGCCATGGCGGCGGCGCGCTGAATGCGCGCAGCACCGAGGCGCTGGTGCGGCTGATGCCCATCGATGGCGAGGAGTACCTGTTCTACAAGGCCTTCCCGATCGATGTGGCCCTGCTGCGCGGCACCACCGCCGACACCGACGGCAACATCACCATGGAGCGCGAGGCGCTCACGCTGGAGACGCTGGCGATCGCGATGGCGGTGCGCAACAGCGGCGGCATCGTGATCGTGCAGGTGGAGCGCCTGGCCGAGCGCGGCAGCCTCAATCCGCGCCAGGTCAAGATTCCCGGCGCCCTGGTGGACGCGGTGGTGGTGGCCGAGAAGCCCGAGTACCACCAGCAGACCTTTGCCGAACCCTACAGCCCCGCTTTTGCCGGCGAGCTGCGCGTGCCGATGGCGGCCGCCACGCCGATGGCGCCGGGCCCGCGCAAGGTGATCGCGCGCCGCGCCGCGCTGGAGCTCAAGTCCGGCCAGGTGGTGAACCTGGGCATCGGCATGCCCGAGGGCGTGGCGGCGGTGGCGGCCGAGGAGCATCTGATCGACCTCATCACCCTGACCGCCGAGCCCGGCGTGATCGGCGGCATCCCGGCCGGCGGGCTGAACTTCGGCGCCGCCATCAACACCCAGGCGGTGATCGACCAGCCCTACCAGTTCGACTTCTACGATGGCGGCGGCCTCGACCTCGCGGTGCTGGGCCTGGCCCAGGCGGATGCGCAGGGCAATGTCAACGTCAGCCGCTTCGGCGCGCGCCTGGCCGGGGCCGGCGGCTTCATCAACATCAGCCAGAACACCAGGAAGCTGGTGTTCGTGGGCCAGTTCCTGGCCGATGGCAGCCCCAAGTTCGTGCCCGCGGTGGAGCACCGCACCTTCTCGGGCCGCGAGGCGTTGCGGCGCGGCCAGGAGGTGCTCTACGTCACCGAGCGCTGCGTGCTGCGGCTCACCGCGGCCGGCATGGTGCTGAGCGAGCTGGCGCCGGGCCTGGACCTGCAGAAGGACGTGCTCGATCTGATGGGCTTCCAGCCCCTGCTGCCGGCGCCACCCCGGCCGATGGAGGCGGCGCTGTTCGAGGAGGCCGGCCTGGGCCTGCGCGCGCGCCTGCTGATGCTGCCGCTGGCCGAGCGCTTCAGCTATGACGCCGCCAAGCGTCAGTTCTTCCTCAACTTCGAGCGCCTGTCGGTGCGCACGCTGGACGATGTGGAGGCGATCCGCGCCGAGGTGGAGAAACGCCTGGCACCGCTGCCGCACAAGGTCTGGGGCATCGTCAACTACGACCATTTCTTCTGCGAGCCGGCGCTGCTGGAGGCCTATGCCGCGATGGTGCGCGAGCTGAGCGACCGCTACTACCTGAACGTGACCCGCTACGGCGCCGCCGGCTTCGCGCGCAGCCGCCTCAGCGCGGCGCTGAGTTCGCACGGCGTGGCGCCGCAGCTGTTCGACTCGGCGCAGCAGGCGCTGGCGCAGTTGTAGCGGCCGCGCACTTGCCTGCCGGGCCTGCCCTCCGTACATTGGGGCGCATGGGCCTGAGGCTGAAGATCATCGTCACGCTGCTGGCCATCCTGTCCGCCATGGCGGGCCTGAGCGTGTGGGTGGTGCGCGAGCAATTGCTGGCGGATGGCCTGGTGCAGGAGCGCGTGGAGGCCGAGAAGGACCTGCGCCGCCTGCTGCTGGCGCTGGATGCGCAGTTGGTCCAGCTGGACGTGGTGCTGGGCTCCTGGTCCAACTACACCGCCATGTTCGAGCATGTGGCGCAGCCGAACGCGCAGTTCCGGCGCGATGAATTGACGGCCGCCTCGCTGCAGGCCGGCCATATCGACTGGTTCTACCTGCTGGATGTAGAGGGCCGCACGCTCGAACAGGTGGAGGTGCCCGCGCCCGATGGCGCCCGGCCCATGCAGGCCCATGCGGCGCAACTGCAGGACGGGCTGCTGGCCCATGTCGGCGTGCTGGCGCGCGGCGCGCAGCCGGGTTGCGGTCTCACCCTGATCGGCGCGGCGCGCGCCCTGCTGTGCTTCCGGCCGCTGCTGCGTTCCGACCGCAGCGGCCCGGCGCGCGGCACCGTGGTGATCGGGCGCTGGCTCACCGCGGCCATGGTGGACTCGGTGCAGCGCCAGACCAAGCTGCGGTTCCAGCTGCTGCCGGCCGGCACCGCGCCGGCGGGCGCGCGCATGGGCGCAGCGCTGGAGGCGCAGTTCGCCCAGGGCGTGCCGACGCTGAGCCTGCACGCGCGCGAGCTGGACATGGACCTGCCGGTCAGCGGCATCGGCGGGCAGGCGGTGGCCCTGCTGCGCATGAGTGCGGCGCGCGGCACGCTCGAGCGCCTGCAGCAGAGCCAGGGCTATCTGACGCGCGGGCTGGTGCTGCTGATCCTGCTCACCGGCATCGGCATGATGGTGGTGGTGGACCGTCTGGTGGTGCGCCGCCTCAGCCGGCTCGAGCAGGAGCTGCGCTCGGTGGTGGACAGCAACCACTGGGCCGGCCAGCTCGAGGTCACGGGCCAGGACGAGATCGGCCGCCTGGCGCAATACGCCAACGGCATGATCCAGCTGGTGCGCCAGCAGATGGTGGAGTTGACGGCCCAGTCCACCACCGATGTGCTGACCGCACTGCCCAACCGCCGCAAGTTCGACGAGTGCCTGGCGCGCCTGCTGGCCGCCCACCAGCGCCATGGGCGTGGCGGCGCGCTGGTGCTGGTGGATGTGGATTTCTTCAAGCGCTACAACGACAGCTACGGCCATCCGGCCGGCGACCAGGCGCTGCAGGCGGTGGCGGGCTGCCTGCGCGCCCAGGCACGCCGGCCCGAGGACCTGGCGGCGCGCCTGGGCGGCGAGGAGTTCGCCCTGCTGCTCGAGGAGGTGGACCTGGCCGGCGCGCTGGCCGTGGCCCGGCAGGCCTGTGCCGCCGTGCAGGCCCTGGGGCTGGCCCACCGCGCCAGCGAGGTACTGCCGGTGCTGACGATCAGCTGCGGCGTGGCCCTGCTGCGCGCCGGCGACAGCGCCGAGCTGCTGTACTCACGCGCCGACCAGGCGCTCTACCGCGCCAAGTCCGCGGGCCGCAACCAGGTGGCGGCTTAGGGCCGCAGGATTTCGCGCCCGACGTTCTGCAGCTGGGTATGGCCGGTGAAGGCCATCGTCAGGTCCAGCTCCTTGTGGATGATCTCCAGCGTCTTGCTGACCCCGGCCTCGCCCATCGCGCCCAGGCCATAGAGGAAGGCGCGGCCGATGTAGGTGCCGCGCGCGCCCAGGGCCCAGGCCTTCAGCACGTCCTGGCCCGAGCGGATGCCGCCGTCCATATGCACCTCGATCTGCGACCCCACCGCCTCGACGATGGCGGGCAGCGCATGGATGCTGGATTCGGCGCCGTCCAGCTGGCGGCCGCCATGGTTGCTGACGATCAGCGCGTCGGCGCCGGAGGCCACCGCCAGGCGCGCGTCCTCGACGTCCTGGATGCCCTTGAGTATGAGCTTGCCGCCCCAGCGCTTCTTGATCCATTCGACGTCGGCCCAGCTGAGCTGGGGATCGAACTGCTTGGCGGTCCACTCGGACAGCGAGCCCATGTTCTCCACCCCCTTCACATGGCCGACGATGTTGCCGAACTGGCGCCGCGGCGTGCCCAGCATGCCCAGGCACCAGCGCGGCTTGGTCATCAGGTTGATGAGGTTGGCGATGGTGGGCTTGGGTGGCGCGGACAGGCCGTTGCGGATGTCCTTGTGGCGCTGGCCCAGGATCTGCAGGTCCAGCGTCAGCACCAGGGCACTGCACTGGGCGGCCTTGGCGCGCTCGATCAGGCGTTCGATGAAGTCGCGGTCGCGCATCACGTAGAGCTGGAACCAGAACGGCGCCTTGGTGCGCGCGCGCACGTCCTCGATCGAGCAGATGCTCATGGTCGAGAGCGTGAAGGGGATGCCGAACTTCTCGGCCGCCCTGGCCGCCAGGATCTCGCCGTCGGCATGCTGCATGCCGGTCAGGCCGGTGGGCGCGATCGCCACCGGCATCGCCACGCGCTGGCCCACCATGGTGGTGGCGGTGCTGCGGTTCTCCATGTTCACGGCGACGCGCTGGCGCAGCTTGATGGCCTGGAAATCGGCCGAGTTGGCGCGGTAGGTGCTCTCGGTCCAGGAGCCCGAATCGGCATAGTCGTAGAACATGCGCGGCACGCGCCGCTGGGCCAGCAGGCGCAGATCTTCGATGCAGGTGATCACGGGCATGGGGGTCTCCTTGGGTTGGAACGCATGCTAGGGCCTGGGCCGCGGCGCGCCGGGAAAGTTCTTCAGCCGCGGGCTGAAACTTATTCTTCCTGCAGGCGCTGGCAGCGGCCGCGCAGCCAGGCGCCGAAGGCGGCCGCCGCGCCCGAGCCGCTGTGCTGCAGCAGGCCATAGCATTTGGCGGCCGGCACGCTCAGGGGGAAGAGCCGCTGCAGCGCGCCGCTGTGCAGATAGGGGCCGGCCAGCGTCGGCCGCCCCAGCGCCACGCCCTGGCCGCACACCGCGGCCTCCAGGGTCAGGCCGAGGTCGACGAAGCGCGTGCCGCTGGCGGGCTCGGGCCAGGCCAGGCCGGCGGCGCGCAGCCAGGGCGTCCAGGGCTCCAGCGGCGTGCGCAGCAGCGGCCAATCCTGCAGGTCGGCGGGCTGGCGCAGCGGTGGCATGCGCGCCAGCAGGCTGGGCGCGGCCATCGGCGTGACCACGTCGCGCAGCAAGACCTGACCCTCGGGCATGTCGCCATGCCGCACCTCCACGTCCGCCGGCGGGCTGGTCTCGTCCAGATAGGGGATCGACAGCACCAGCTCCAGCTCCAGCTCGGGATGGGCGGCGGTGAACTCGGGCAGAGCCGGCACCAGGATCTGGCGCGCGAAGGTGGGCGGCACGGTGACGCGCAGGCGCTCCAGGCGCTGGGCGCTGCGCTGGTGCAGGGGCACGGCCGCCAGCAGGCTCAGCGCGGCGCGCACCTGCTCCAGATACTCCTTGCCGGCGGCGCTCAGCGCCAGCGGCTTGGCGGTGCGCATCAGCAGCGTCAGGCCCAGCAGCTCTTCCAGCGTGCTGATGCGCTTGCTGACCGCGCTGGCGCTGACGCAGAGCTCCTCGGCGGCACGCTCCAGGCTGCCCAGCCGGGCGGTGGCTTCAAAGGCGCGCAAGCCGTCGATGGAGGGGAAGCGGAGGTCCGAAGCGGGGGCGCTGCTCATGCCCGCACTGTAGCGGCATGCGATGATTTGCCCATGAGCGAAACCTCGGTGCCCCTGCTATTGCCGCGCCGGCCGGTCTGGCAGCGCCTGCTGTGGGTGCTGGCCGGCATTGCCAGCCTGGCGCTGGGCATCATCGGCATCTTCGTGCCGCTGCTGCCCACCACGCCCTTTGTGCTGCTGGCGGCCTTCTGCTTTGCGCGCGGCAGCACGCGCTGCGAGGCCTGGCTGCTGAACCATCCGCGCTTCGGGCCAATGGTGCGCAACTGGCGCGACCACCATGCCATCCCGCTGCGCGCCAAGCAACTGGCCTGGACCATGATGACGCTGGGCTCGCTGTGGGCCGCCTACCGGCTGCCGCTGGCCTGGTGCTGGCTGCCGGCCGCCTGCTGCGCCTGCGTGGCCTTCTGGATGTGGCGCCTGCCGACGCGCTGAGCACCTGAGCGTCAGGCCCGCTCTCAGGTCCGCCCTCAGACCTGCGCGCTACGCGGCAGGCGCATGCGCAGGCACATGCCGCGCGGCCGCTCGGGCAGTTCCAGGCTGCCGCCCAGCTTGTGCACGATGCTGTAGACGATGTACATGCCCAGGCCCGAGCCGCCCTGGCCGCGCTTGGTGGTGAAGAAGGGCTCGAAGGCATGGCGGCGCGCCTCCGGGCTGAGGCCCACGCCGTCGTCGCTGTAGCTGATCAGCAGCTGATCGGCGCCGCAGGCCTCGGCAGCGATCTCGATCTGGCCGCCCCGGCCCGTGGGGAAGGCATGGGTGAGGCTGTTCATGATGAGGTTGGAGAACACCTGGGTGAGCAGGCCGGACACCTGGGTCATCTCGAGCGCTTCCGGGATGTCGAGCCTGCATTCGATGCCGGCCTTGCGCAGCACCGGGCTGTGCACCGAGACCACGCTGCGCAGATAGTCGGCCAGCCTGAAGGTCTCCAGGGTCTCGGCCTGCTGGTCCACCGAGATGCGCTTGAAGTCGCCGATCAGGGTGGCGGCGCGCTGCAGATTGCGCTCCACCAGCTCGGCGCTGGCGTGCATCTGCTCGGCCAGGGCGGTCAGCTCCTGGCGGCTGACGCGCTCGCCCCGCAAGGCCTGCAGGCTGCGCGCGGCCGCATCGCCCAGGCCCGAGGCCGCCGTGATGGCCACGCCCACCGGGGTGTTGACGTCATGCGCGACGCTGGCCACCAGCCGGCCCAGCGAGCTGAACTTCTCGCGCTCCATCTCCTGCTGGGCGCGCTTGGCCTGGGCCAGATCCAGCGCCAGCAGCAGGCGCTCGTAGAGCTTGGCGATATGGCTGGCGCGCAGCAGCTCGTCGCGCGACCAGGCGCGCAGCGCGTGCTGCTGGTCCAGCCACAGCACGGCGCGCACCCGACCCTGCAGCCGCAGCGCGAACTCCAGGCGCGACTGCGGCAGCACCAGCCCGCTGGCGCCGGCCAGCGCGCTGAGCTCGGCATGGCAGGGGTGCAGGCTCCACTCAGACAGCGCCAGCGGCTGGTGCAGCGCGTCCAGCATGGCCAGGTAGCTCGGGCAATGCTCGGCGTCCAGCTGCGCCGCGGCCACCGGCGGCAGCGGGGCAAATTCGCCGCGGCCCTGGGCGTCCCACCAGAACTGCACCGCGTCCACCGCCAGCACCGATTCGATCTCGGGCCGCATCGCCTGCACCGCGGCGGCCAGGTCCTCTTCGCTTTCGATGCTCCACATGCGGTTGGACAGGTTCAGCAGCCGCTCCTCGGGCGGCTGCTGGCTGAGGTCGAAGCGCGCCAGGGCGCTCAAGCGCTCGGGCAGGCTGAGCCGGTAGAGCTCGCCCTCCAGCTCCTGGTGCTGCCAGAGATGGTTGAGGGCGGCCTGCAGGCGGCCCTGGTTCTGGTAGAGCTTGGCCAGCGCACGGTGCGCGGTGCTCTGCTGGCGGCGCGCGCCCAGCCGCCGCGCCAGCTCCAGGCTCTCCTCGCCGCAGCGTATCGCCTCGGCGATGTCGTCGCCCGCCGCGGCCAGCTCGGTGAGGGTGGCGCTGGCCATGGTCTGCAGCCAGGCATAGCCGGCCTGGCGCGCGCGCGCCAGCGCCTCGCGGCACAGCTGCAGGGCCTGCTCATGCTGGCCGCGCGCCTGGGCGCTGCGCGCCTCGTGCCATTGCGCCTCGGCCACATAGTCGCGATGCCCGGCGCGCGCCGCCGCCGCACGGCCCAGGCCGAACTCCTGCGCCGCCGCCTCGTACTGCTGGCGGTTGAACAGGCCCACGCCGAGGTTGATGCGCAGCTTGCTTTCCAGGTAATCGTCGTCCAGGCCTTGCAGCAGGCCGCGCGCATCGCTGTGGAAACGCTCGCCGGTGGGCCAGTCGCCCAGCGCGTAATGGATCTGGCCGAGGCCGATGCGGGCGGCCACGCCGGTGCGCCCATCGCCCAGCATGGCGGCCAGGTCCAGCGCCTGCGACCAATGCGTGCTGGCGAGCTGGTATTCGCCCATCTGGTAATGCAGCCGGCCCAGCGCCTCGTGCAGGCGCGCCGCCTGCTGCGGCAAATGCGCCTCGGTGGCCTCATTCAGCCCGGCCTCGAGCTGGCGGCGCAGGTCCAGCGCCAGGCCCAGGCGTTCCAGCACGAAGAAGCGGCCGTACAGGGCGTCCAGCGCCGCCGCCGTCCGGCCTTCGGCCTGCCAGCGCGCGCCGAGCTGCTCGTACAGGGCCGGTGTGCAGCGCGGATGCCGCAGCGCGGCGCGGCGCAGGCGCTGCAGGCAGGGCTGGGGTTCCTCGGCGTTCGGCGTGGTGGGCGTCATGCGGCTCGGTCGGGCTCAGAGCTTGAGCATACCCAGCCCCGGCCCGGGCGTGTAGAGGCTCAGAACAACGGCAGGTTCTCGGCCCTGGACGGCGCGGCGGGCTTGCTGCCGCGCCGCGGCGCCGCGGCGTCGCCGGGGCGCGACAGGCTGCCGATGCGCACGCCCAGCAGGCGCAGGCGCTGGCTCAGGTCCACGCGCTTGAGGCAGGCGCCGGCGGCGCGGCGGATCGCCTGCGCATCCTGGGTGGGCAGCTCCAGGGTGAGGTCGCGCGTGACGGTGCGAAAGCCCTCGAAGCGCAGCTTGATGCCCACCGTGCGGCCCAGATAGCCCTTGCGCTCGAGGTCGGCGGCGAGCTGCTCGCACAGGCGCGTGAAGATCGCGCCCAGTTCGGCGCGGTCGTGCTTGGCATGCAGGTCGCGTTCGAAGGTGGTCTCGCGGCTGATCGAGACGGGCTCGCTGTGCGTCACCACCGGCCGGTCGTCGCGGCCATGCGCGGCCTCGTGCAGCCAGGCCGCATAGCTCTCGCCGAAATGCTGGCGCAGCAGCGCCGGGTCGGCGGCCGCCAGCTCGCCCACGCTCTCGATGCCCAACTCCAGCAGCTTGGCGCCGGCCTTGGGGCCGATGCCGTTGATCTTGCGCACGCCCAGCGGCCAGATGCGGGCGGGAATCTCCTCGGCCAGGAGGATGGTGATGCCGTCGGGCTTGTCGAGCTCGGAGGCGATCTTGGAGAGCAGCTTGTTGGGCGTGATGCCGATCGAGCAGCTCAGGCCGGTGGCGCGCAACACCGAGTTCTTGATCTCGCGCGCCACCGCGCGCACCCCGCCCAGCGGATCGTGGCCCACCGGCTCGCGGATGCCGGGCACGTCGGAGAGGTCGATGTAGATCTCGTCGATGCCGCGGTCTTCGATCACCGGCGCCACTTCGGCCACCGCGGCCTTGAACAGGCGCGAGTAGCGCCGGTAGGCGTCGAAATCGGTGGGCAGCAGGATGGCATCGGGCGCGCGCAGCGCCGCCTTCATCAGGCCCATGGCCGAGAACACGCCCAGATCGCGGGCCGCGTAGGAGGAGGTGGTGACGACGCCGCGGCCGGTGTAGTCGCGCAGCCGCGCGTACTGGCGCGTGCCGTCGGGCAGGGTCTTGGGCTCATGCGCGCGCCGCCCGCCCACCACCACCGCCAGGCCCTTCAGATCGGGATAGCGCAGCAGCTCGACGGAGGCATAGAAGGCGTCCATGTCGAGGTGCGCGATCAGGCGCTGGGGCAGGGGCCCGCTGGCGGTGGAGGAGGGAGGCGATGCGGCCATGCCGCATTGTGGCGCGCGCTGCTGACAGGGGCTGGCAGCAGCAGCGCGTGAGCTCAGGCGCGCTGGCGGCGCTGCACGAAGCGCAACAGCTCCTTGTCGCCGCGCCGGATGTGCAGCGACAACCAGTCGCGCAGCACCGCCGAGAGCTGCGCCGCCACCGCGATGCTGCCGGCCTCGAAGCGCGCGCGCAGGGCCTGCAGATCGGCGATGAACTTCGCGTGCGTGAGCCGGTGGCGCTCGAGATCGGGGAACTGCAGCTCGGCCATGCGCTGCTCCTCGCGCTGCAGATGCTCGGCCGTGTAGGCGAGCAGCTCCTTGAGGATGGTCTCCACCACCTCCATGCCGCGGCCCTCGGTGGTGGCGCTGTGCAGCTGGTTCACCAGATCGACCAGATGGCGGTGGTCCGCGTCGATCGCGCCGCCATCGATCACCATGTCATCGGCCCATTCAAAGTAGGCCATGGCCTCAGCCCTGGCCCGGCGTCGCGGCGCCGAGCTTGAACACGCTCACCGCCTGCACCAGGCCCTGGGCCTGGTCGGACAGCGATTGCGCGGCGGCCGCGGCCTCCTCGACCAGGGCAGCGTTCTGCTGCGTCACCTGGTCCATCTGGCCCACCGCCTGGTTGACCTGCTCGATGCCGGTGGTCTGCTCCTTGCTGGCGGTGGTGATCTCGCCCATCAGGTCGGCCACGCGCCGCACGTGCACGACGATCTCGTCCATGGTGCTGCCGGCCTGTTCCACCAGCTTGCAGCCCTCGCGCACATTGCCCACCGAACCGGTGATGAGCTTCTTGATCTCGCGTGCGGCCTCGGCGCTGCGGCCCGCCAGGCTGCGCACCTCGCCGGCCACGACGGCGAAGCCGCGCCCCTGCTCGCCGGCACGCGCGGCTTCCACCGCGGCGTTCAGGGCGAGGATGTTGGTCTGGAAGGCGATGCCGTCGATCACGCCGATGATGTCGGCGATCTTGGTCGACGAGGCATTGATGGCCTCCATGGTCTGCACCACCTGGGCCACCACGGCGCCGCCCTTGACGGCCACGCCCGAGGCGGTTTCGGCCAGCTGGTTGGCATGGCGGCCGCCGTCGTAGTTCTGCTTGACGGTGGCCGACAGTTGCTCCATCGAGGCCGCGGTCTGCTGCAGCGAGCTGGCCTGCTCCTCGGTGCGCGACGACAGATCGAGATTGCCGGCGGCGATCTGGTCGGTGGCGATGGCCATCGAATCCGCGCCCTGGCGCACCTGGCTGACGATGCTCACCAGGCTGGCGTTCATGTCCTTCAAGGCCTGCAGCAGCTGCCCGCATTCGTCGGCGCTGCGCACCTCGATCTGGCTGCTGAGGTCGCCGGCCGCCACGGTGCGCGCGACGCGCAGCGCCGCATGCAGGGGCCGGGTGATGGAGCGCGTGATCCA